>CAYRGX010000007.1:106137-140709 GCA_964423905.1 uncultured Leptospirales bacterium
CCCGCATCTCGCCGAGCATCAGGACAAGCGCGGGATAGAACAGCAGGAACAGCCCGAACTCTGAGAAGGTGACCGCCATCGCGAAAAAATGGGTGATCCTTTTGCGGAAGTGCACGAGCAGCAGGCAGAGGAGCGATATGCTCACCGTGCACGCGGCGAACAGGGCTATGCACTCGTAGGGCGCGGATATCTGGCCGATGTACCTGTACGCGAAAAGGCACGCCGAGCAGAGCGCATATCCCCCCGCGATATACTGGTGATACCGCCGGATGTCACCCCGTCTCCTTTCGTATTTGCCGGTCGCATCGACACCGGCGTCGGCCTCATCACCCCTCAAAGCGCCTTCCCCCTTCTGGTGACAATGTACTAAACGTTGTCGACGCCATCAAATATTTGAAGGGAAAAGTCCGGGAGAAGCGGCGGCCGGCCGGTACGCCGTACCGCGGGCAGGCGCGCCATGAAGCCCGGGCAAGGAGAGAAAAAATATTGCCATTTATCCCGGGGGGTGTATCATGTCATACACCGTGCGCAAAGAGCCGGAAACGTTATTCTCCACATGCGCCAACACCGCGGCGAGGAGGACCCATGACGAAACGATCCCACTCCATGACAGGGATATGCCTTTGCATCCCGACCGCGTTCTGGCTGGCGCAACCCGCGTTACCCGCAATTGAGGGGAAGATATTCCCCGGGACAGCCGCGTCGATCCTCGCCGCGGCATCGAAGGAGGGAAGCCGCCCGCGGGGCCTGATCAAGAAGCACAACGACAGTTGTGAATACCTGCGCGCCTACCGGGGGAAATATCCCAAGGAGGTATCGCTCTTCAAGCATGCGGCCTTCGAGGCGAGGCTCAGGAAGCTCCTCGGCGGCCAGTACGATTATCTGTATTCCATCTGGGACGTCGAGACCCCGATAGAGATCACGAACGGTCTTTTCTACGCGTGGGGAATGCAGGCCCACAGCGGCGGCGACCCGTCCGCGGTCATCATGGCCGACCTCGGCAAGAACGTGCTGTACGCGGGCATACGCCGGGACGGGAAGGTCACGCTCTACTCGGAGGACGGGGGCCCGGTCCCGCAGAGGCTGCTGGACTGGTCCAGGGAATAGCGCGGCCGCCGCGAACCGCGGCGAACGAAGAAAAACTATTGCCATTCAGGACGGAACGGGTAGCGTTGCACGAAAACGGCGAAAAGCGAAGGCATTACGCGCGATGAAGGACCTGACCGAGGGCAGCGAGGCCGCCCGGATATTCTATTTCACTCTCCCCATGCTGATCGGCAACGTGTTCCAGCAGTTCTACAATCTCGCCGACAGCATCATCGTGGGCAAGGCGCTCGGAAAGGAGGCTCTCGCCGCGGTGGGGGCGAGCTTCCCCATCCTGTTCCTCCTCGTGGCGATGATCATCGGGATCACGATGGGCTACTCGATCCTGATATCCCAGTATTATGGCGCGCGCGACATGGAAAGGGTGAAACGCTCCATAGACACGGCGTTCATCATCCTCTTTATCGCGTCGATCGCGGTCACCGCGCTCGGCCTCGCGTTCAGCGGGCCGATTCTTCGCCTGCTCAACACTCCCCCGGAGATAATCCCGGGAGCGAAGGTGTACCTTGACATCACGTTCGGGGGGATCGTGTTCCTGTTCGGGTTCAACTCGGTCGGCGCGGTCCTCAGGGGACTCGGGGACTCGAAGACGCCGCTCTATTTCCTGATAGTCTCCACCGTGCTGAACGTGTTTCTGGTCCTCCTGTTCGTGCTCGTGTTCGGATGGGGGATCGCCGGGTCGGCGGTCGCCACCGTGATCGCGCAGGGATTCGCCTTCCTCGCGGGCATGGTCTACCTCAACAGGACCCAGGACGTGATACGGTTCAACCCGCGGAAGATCGAGTTCGACGGCGACATTTTCGTGAAAAGCCTGAAGCTCGGGCTCCCGACCGGCGCGCAGCAGATGCTCGTGGCCGGGGGCTTCCTGGTGCTGAACAGCATCGTCAATCGCTTCGGCACGGACGCCTTCACCGCGTTCACGGCCGCGGGAAGGCTCGACTCGTTCGCGGTGATGCCGGCGATGAACCTTGCCGCGGGCATGTCGACCTTTGCGGGTCAGAATCTCGGCGCGAACAGGCCCGATCGCGTCAGAAAAGGCTTCCGCGCGGCGCTCCTCATGGCCGCGGCCGTGTCCGTGGCCACGACCGCGTTGGTGTTCCTCTTCGGGAGGGGTCTGGTCGGCCTTTTCACGGACGACCGGAACGTGGTGGACATCGGGGTGAGCTACCTGATGATCGTGGGGGCGTTTTACATAGTGTTCTCGTCCATGTTCGTCACCACGGGCCTGATCCGCGGGGCGGGAGACGCCCTGGTACCGATGTTCATCACCCTGTTCTCACTCTGGCTGGTGAGAATACCCGCGTCGATCCTCCTGTCGGACCGCTACGGGACCGACGGCATCTGGTGGGGCATTCCGATCGCCTGGTGCGCGGGGCTGGTCGCGTCGTCGGCCTACTACCGGACCGGCAGGTGGAAAAACAAGGCGCTCGCGAAGAGGGCGCCGCAACCGGCGCTGTGCGCCGACGACGACGAATCCGAGTGGAATTGCTCGAAGTTTTGACGATATTACGCGAAAGGGGGATATGCAATGAGCGGAAACGAAACCATCACTCTCGAATACCGTGAAAAAACGGCGGTCGTCACCATCGACAGGCCGGGCAGGAGGAACGCCTTCAACGAGCGCATGTTCGCGCGGCTCGCCGAAGTCGCGAATGAACTCGCGGCGAGGCTCCCGCGCGCCATAGTGGTCACGGGCGCGGGCGACCAGGCGTTCAGCGCCGGCTTCGACGTGCGCCCGGACAACCCGATGGTGGAGCGGATGTTCGAGGCGATCACGAAGGGCAAGCCCGAACCGGCGCGCGACCTCATCGCCGCCATCCGCGTCGCGGTCGACGGGTTCGTGTCGCTGCCCGTGCCGATCATCGCCGCGCTCAACGGGCTGGCCTACGGCGGGGGCGCGGAGCTCGCCGTGCGCTGCGACCTGCGCGTCGCGGACCCCGCGGCGGTCATCTGCTTCTCGGAAGCGCGCCTGGGGCTCATCCCGGATTGGGGCGGGGGCGCGGCGCTCGCGAAGCTCGTCGGCCCCTCCCGCGCCGCGGACCTGGCCCTCACCGCGCGGGAGGTCGGCGCGGGCGAGGCCCTGGCCATGGGCCTGGTGAGCAGGATAAGCGCCCCCGGCCACGCGCTGGACGAGGCGCTCGACATGGCGGCCGCGATCGCGGCAAACGGGCCCCGCGCCGTAAGGAGCGCGCTGGCCGTCATACGGGAAAGCAGGAACGAGGGTTACGCCGCCTCGCTCGACCGGGAGGCGGCGCTCGCGGCGGAGCTCTTAAGCTCCGGGGAATGCGTCCACGGGGTCGGGGCCTTCCTCGAGAAGAAGAAACCGGATTTCCCCGACATCGATTGACCGGACGCGGCCGCGGCACGCCACTTTGACTTGACTTTTACGGCCGCGGATCGTATGAGCGTCCACACCGGCCCGGGGGGCCAATCCACACAACGGAGCGTTTGTATGAGATCATACCTCGTTTTTTCGTCCATGGGTAGCGACCGGCCCGGCCTTGCCAGCGAGATATCCGAATTTTTCACCGCGAGGGGGATGAACATAGAGCGTTCCCGGGGCGCGGTGCTGGGAAACGAATTCGCGATGATCATCCTGACCTCGGGCAAAACCGAGGACATCGAGCGCCTCACGGGCGACCTCGACAGCCTGCGCGAGAAGACGGGCCTCGAAATCTTCGTGAGAAAGACGAAGGCCCCCGCGCAGAGGGAGAGCGTCCCGTCCATACCCTACAAGCTCATCGCGACGTCGCTCGACCGGCCCGGCATCGTGCACCAGATCGCCAAGCTCATGCAGACGAAGGGAATCAACATAGAGGACATGGCAAGCAACGTGGACTTCAACCCCTTTACCGGGGCCCAGATATTCCAGATGACGTGCTACTTCTCCCTGCCGCCCGCGGTGAAAATCGTCGAGCTCAGGCGCGACCTGGAGAAAATCGGCGACGAATTCAACATCGACATCCGCTTCGACGCGGTCATGAACAAGTAACGCGATGGCCCAGGAACCGAAGATACGACCCATCGAAGAAGTGGCCGGCTCCCTCGGGCTCGGGCGCGACGACCTCGAGTCCTACGGCCGCACCAAGGCCAAGATACGGCTCGAGGTCCTGGACCGGCTCGAGAGGCGCCCGGAGCGGGGGCTCATCCTGGTGTCGGCCATGACCCCCACTCCCTCCGGCGAGGGAAAGACCACGGTCTCCGTGGGGCTCACGCAGGCCCTGGCCCGGCTCGGCAAGAGGGTCGCCGCGGCGCTCCGCGAACCGTCGCTCGGGCCGGTGTTCGGCACGAAGGGCGGCGCCACGGGCGGCGGCATGTCCCGCCTGCACCCGTCGGACGAGATCAACCTCCACTTCACCAACGACTTCCCCGCGGTGGAGAGCGCCCACAACCTTCTGGCGGCGCTCGCGGACAACTCGATGTTCCATGGCAACCCGCTCGGCATCGACCCGCGGAAGATGTCGTGGCGCCGCGTCCTTGACATGAACGACCGCGCGCTCCGCAACATCGTCATCGGGCTGGGGGGATCGCTCAACGGCGTCCCGCGGGAGACCGGCTTCGACATCGTGCCGTCGAGCGAGATCATGGCCATACTCTGTCTGTCCCGCTCGTACCGGGAACTCAAGGATAAAATCAAAAACATACTTGTGGGCTTCACCTACGACGACCGCCCGGTCCTGGCCGGCGACCTGAAGGCCGAGGGCCCGGTCACGGCCCTGCTCAAGTACGCGCTCCTGCCGAACCTGGTGCAGACCACCGAGGGCGTTCCCGCGATAATCCACGGCGGGCCCTTCGCGAACATCGCCCAGGGGACCAACAGCATCATGGCCACCGAGATCGCGCTGCGCACGGCCGACTACGTGGTGACCGAGGCGGGCTTCGGGTTCGACCTGGGCGCAGAGAAGTATTTCGATATCGTCGCGCCGTACGGCGGGTTCTGGCCGCGCATCGTGGTGCTCGTGGCCACGGTCCGAGCGCTCAAGTACCACGCGGGAGTCCCGCGGGAGGATCTCGCCGAAAACAACCCGCGCGCCGCGGTCCTGGGCATGGCGAACCTGCGCAAGCACTATGAGAACATCGGAAAATTCGGCGTTCCCTGCGTCATCGCCCTGAACCGCTTCGCCGGCGATTCCGACGCGGAGCTCGCCGCGGTCGTGGAGAGCGCCGAAAACGAGGGAATGTGCATCGCCCCCTGCGACGTGTTCGCGCGCGGCGGCGAGGGCGGCCTCCCGCTCGCGGAAAAGGTGCTCGACGTCATGAAGGCCCCCGCCGGGCAGGGCAGACCCCTGTACGACTGGAACCTCCCGGTCGAGGACAAGATCTTCAAGGTCGCCGAGGAAATCTACGGGGCGGTATCGATCGACTACCAGACGGCCGCCAGGCGTAACCTGGACCAGATCAAGAAACTCGGCTACGACAGGCTGCCGGTGTGCATCGCCAAGACGCAGCAGTCCCTCTCGGACAACCCGGGGCTCCTGGGCCTGCCCAAGGACTTCATCGTGACGGTGCGTGAAATCAAGATCGCGTCGGGGGCGGGGTTCATCATCCCGATCACGGGGGAAATACTGCGCATGCCGGGCCTCTCGAAAGCGCCGGCCGCGAACAACATCGACATCGACGACCGCGGCACGATCACGGGGATCGTCTGACCGCGGCCCCAGGGGGGGCTATATCGAATCGATGACCGCCTTCGCCGCGGACATCTTCTTCGTCGCCTCGGCGAGAACCTCCAGGCCCTCCTCCCTGTCCTTCGGCTTCGACTCCTTCACGAGCTTCTCAGAGGCCTGCATGAGGGCGAGCGCTTCCCTGAGCTTCGCTTCCGATTTGCCCTTTCCCGCGGAACGGGCCGCCGAGGAGTACTTCCGAATCCCGATGTTCCATGCCTCGTCGTATTTCACGAGCGCGACGAGCACGGGATCCTTCGCGACCGAATCGTTCACTTTCGCGATCGCGTAGGCCCTTTTCTGTTCGTCCTTGATCTTTTTCGCTGCCTCGACCTTCACCAGGGATTCCTTCTCGATATCGGTCACCAGCCCCTCGAACGAGGCGCAGCGGTACGAGATCTGCTTGATGATGTTGAGCCTGTAGGCGTATTTGTTCATCTCATACTGGTACGACGGCATGCACGCGGCGGCGATCGCGAGGGCCGCGCACAGGGCGAGGGGATATGTCAAACGGCGCATTGTGGTCTCCTTCCAGAGGTGGTTCCTGATATATACGGCGACCCGGCACGGTACGGTCAACAACATTTCATGGTCCGTGCGCGGTAACGGAAACCGGGATACGACCGAAACCGCTCGTTATTGACGCTTTTTCGGGGGTAAAACAGCCGATTTTGCAACACCTCGATATTTCCATCATAATTTAACGATTGACGAAATGAAAGAAAAGGCTCCCCCTATTGGCATGTCAACCGACAATATCGACGCCCGCACGGCAAGGGCAATCCAGCTGAAGAAGGCCGGTCCCCTGCCCGATCCCGAAACGTACAGGATGGTGTTCCGCAAGTCCCCCGCGTTTTTCATCATCCTCGATACCTCGGGGAACGTGGTGGAATGGAACGAGGAAACGGAGCGCGCCTACGGCGCGAGCATCGCCGGGCGGACCCTCCATTTCAAGGAGTTCATCTGCGAGGGGGAAGTCAAGGCGATCCGCGAGGTTTTCGCGGACCTCTTCGAGTCCGGGAGGACGCTCGTGAGCCGGTTCGACAGGGAACAGATGGCCTCGAACGCGGAGTACCGCGAATCCTGCGCCGCGCGCCTCAGCGCGATCGGGCACCGGGAGGGGACGACGCGGTTCAGCTCGAAGGACGGCGCCGGATCCGTCGACGCGGAGTACCGCGTGACCCTGCTCTTCAACCCGGTCTCGCTGGACATCGACGGGTTCATCGTTTCGGCGTACGACATCACGCTCAAGACCCATACCAGGCAACGGCTCGAGGAGTCCGAGCGGAAGTACCGCGAGCTGTTCCGCATCATGCCCGTGTTCGCCATGCTGGTCGACACCGCGGGCCGGGCCGTGGAGATAAACGACGCGATGCGCGCCGGCTGCGGCGTGACCGGGACTGAGGGCGAATCGTCCTTCCTGGATTTCATACACGAGAACGACCAGTACCGCGCCGCCGGCCGGCTGGTGGAGCTCTACTCCGGGGCGCTGAAGGTGAAAAACCGGTGGGCCCTCGAAAAGTCCATCGACGCGGAGGAATGCGCCTCCGAGCTCCGCACGCTCGGCATACGCAACGAGGCGATGCGCTTCGTCGACGCCTCCGGCGGCCGGGTGATCGACGTCGAATTCAGCGCGAACCTGTGGATCGGCGACCGGGACCTCTCGATCAGGGGGGCGCTGATCACCGCCGCGGACGTGTCCGAGCGCAACCGGTACCGGGAGCGCCTGGAGTACTCGGAGCGGAAATACCGCGAGATCGTCGAGGACAAGACCAGGGACGTGATCTTCTCCCTCGACACCGAGGGCCGGTTCGTGACGGTGAACAAGAACATGCGCGAGAAGCTGGGATACTCCGAGTCCGAGGTGCGCGGCAGGTTCATCGCGGACATCCTCTACCAGGATCCCATGGACAAGAGCAACCTCAACCGGGAAACCATGCTCGAGAGCCTGGAGCGCGTCCTGCGCGAGCACGATCCGGACGTGCGGTTCAAGGCCGTGTGCAGCCACAAGTTCCTCGGGGAGACCGTGTCGCTCCACTTCAAGCTCGACCCTATTTTCGCGGACAGGACCTTCACGGGCGTCATGGGCTTCGCCTCCGAGAAGGCCGACGACCCCCTGCTCAAGTACGTCGAGAGCGAGAGCATCACCTACCGCATCGACAACCGGCTCACCATCGCGGACGAGATCAGCTACCGCCTGACCAGGAACCTGCCCCGCTTCGTCAACGAGAGCAGGGTCAACATGATCCGCCTGGGCCTCAGGGAAATCATCGTCAACTCCATCGAGCACGGGAACCTGAACATCACCTACGAGGAAAAAAGCGTCGCCCAGGAGGAGCGCAGCTACCAGATATTGCTGCGCCAGCGCCAGCTCAATCCGCTCATCAGCAAGAAAAAGGTGGTCATCGGCTATCACCTGGACCTGGCCGGGGTCGTGTACACGGTCACGGACGAGGGCGGCGGATTCGACCACAGCAAGTACCTGGGCGATCACCTGGAGACCATCAACGAGCAGATGCTCCAGCACGGTCGCGGCATCATCATCGCCCATTCGGTCTTCGACGAGATGATCTACAACGACAAGGGCAACCAGATCACCATGGTGGCCTACTTTAAACCCTCATAGGGTATATCCCCCTGCCCCTTCCTGTTTGTAAACATTAATATATTTTTTGTATATATATTAGAGGGGGATATGTCCCCGCCCGCGCGCATATCCCCCAAAATTACATTCAGTTTATCACCTCCCGTAACGATACATTAATTGAATCGAGACCGGCCCGTAACATGACCGCCCACGGCGGCACGATATACCTCTCGCGACGGAGGACGTATGGCGAATATCGCTGGCACAACGCATTTCATTCCCCCGCAGTTCAACGCCCCGGAACCGGGACCCAGAAAGGGGCCGGACGCGGCGGCGGCGCCCGGATTTTTCGACATACTGAAGGGCCAGATCGCGAGGGAAGACGCGCCGCGCGCGCAGGAGCCGGACCGCGCCCGGGAGGCGAATCCCGCGCAGAAAGACGACGAGGCCTCGCCCGCGGCGACCCGCCAGGCCAGGAAGGACGACGACAGAAAGAACGAAACCGCACCCCGCAAAGACGAGGCGGCATCCGCGGCGCCCCCGGTGAAGCCGGAAAAGGACATGAAGGAACAGCCGCAGGTCGCGGTCGTCACCGGCCGTGAAACCGCCCCCGTGTCGCCGAAGACGGCGGAACGCGCGAGGACCAGGACCGGGGACGCGCGCGACAGGGACCGCAAAGATCCGAAAATCGAATCCGACGAGCGCGAGCTGAAGGACATCAACGAAAGGCTCAGGCACCTCCTGGACCTCATCCGAAAGGAGCAGAAGCCCGCCCGCGACCTGGAACAGGCACGGACCGGAACGGAGTTCGCGGACGTGCTTGCCAGGAAAACGTCCCCCCTGCGCGAGGAGCTCGCGCTGCTCCGCGCCAGGCTCGCGAGGCTCGAGAAGCCCGACGGCGCGAAGGAGCGGGCGGCGGCGGCGGAGATGAAGCAGGATATGCCCGTCCGCGGCAGGGCGCGCGACCGCGCGCGGCAGGAATCCGCCAAGCCCGAGGCGCGGGCCGCCTTCCAGGCCGAGGTCCAGGCCGTCGCGAAGAGGATAGAGGCCCTGGCCGAGTCGATCCGGCCCGAACAGAAGAACGCCCCGCAGGCCGGCGACCGCGGGCCACAGTCACTGGAATTCTACTCGCAGATGACGAAAAACGAGGCGCTTTCCGCGCGCCAGGCGGCGCGCGAGGCGGGCCCCCGCAACGCGGCCTTCATGGAGACGCTGAACGAGATAGTCAGCGGCGCGCGCGTGACCGTCCGCGACGAGAAGAACGCCACCTTCACCGTGAAGCTGTATCCCCCCGAGCTCGGGAGCGTCAACGTCAGCATCGGGCTGGAAAAGGGCGTGGTAAGCGGGCGGTTCCTGGTCGAAAGCGACGACGCTCGCCAGGCGCTCATGAACAACCTGGAATACGTGAAGCGCGAGCTCGCGGACGCGGGCATCGCCCTGGGCGAGTTCCGCGTGGACGTGAACGACCGGGGCAGCAGGTTTTTCGATGAAAGGGAGCGCAGGCCGGAAAATCATGTGATAGTTACACCCATTAATGCCGAAGATATGAAAGACGATTACGTTGCCCACGCCGTGAGGGCCCACGAAGGCCTGATCGACGTGGTTATATAAGGAGGACCTTTCATGGAAGTTCCCAGAATGAACGCCGAAGAGCTCGCCCGGACGAAAATTCAGGCGGACCTGGTCAACAAGAAGCTCGGGATGGGCAAGGCGGGAGAAAAGGGGAACCTGGGCAAGGATGCCTTTCTAAAGCTTCTCGTGACAGAGCTCAGGCACCAGGACCCCACCCAGCCCATGGCGGACCGCGAGTTCATCGCGCAGATGGCCCAGTTCTCGACGCTGGAGCAGATGTCCAACATGAACGGGGAGATGAAGGAACTCCTCGAGAACGCCCGGTCCGCGCAGGCCTATACGATGCTCGGCAAGAGGGTCGAGGCCTTCAATGTGCGCACCGGCATGAGGACCGAGGGCACGGTCGAGTCCGTCCGCCATTCGGGCGACAGGCAGGTGCTCGTGGTCGGCGGGCGCGAGATCGACATGGACCAGGTCCATGCCGTGTACCGCGAGGAGGCCGCCGCGCAGATCCGAAGGGTCGAAGAGAAGAGCGAAGACAATAAGCCCGATGGGCAATAATCCAGTCACTAACACGAGAGGGGTACACACGTTATGATGCGTTCACTGTTTTCCGGCGTTTCCGGCCTGAAGAACCACCAGACCAGGATGGATGTCATTGGCAACAACATCGCCAACGTCAACACCTACGGTTTCAAATACAGCCGCGTGACGTTCCAGGACATGCTCTCGCAGACCATATCCGGCGCGGCCAAGCCTGAGGAGACCCGCGGCGGCGTGAACCCGCGCCAGGTGGGGCTCGGCATGACGGTCGCCTCGATCGACAAGATATTCACGCAGGGAAGCCTGCAGACCACCGGCAACCAGACCGACCTGGCCATCTCGGGCGACGGATTCTTCGTCCTGCGCCAGGGCGACAAGCGATACTACACGCGCTCCGGGTCCTTCGGGCTCGACAGGGACGGCAACCTGGTGAACCCCGCGAACGGCCTCAAGGTGCAGGGATGGCGCGCGACCCGCGGCGAGAACGGCGAGATGAGGGTGACGCCGGGCGGCGACACCGAGGACATCGTGGTCCCGGTGTACAGCAAGGTCGACGCGCGCGCGACGACCGACGTCCGCTACAAGTGCAACCTCGACGCCCGCAGGGAGGCCGTCAGGCCCGAGGCCACGGACAAGGAGCGCGCCGCGGCGAGCGTAATCACGACCATCGACATCTACGACAACCAGGGCAAGCCCCACAGGATGACCATGACCCTGTGGAAGAGCGACGTCAACCAGTGGACCGCCTCCGCGGCGATCACCGACTCGACCAGCCGAGTCACCCTCGACGTGGCGCCCGCCGGCGATCAGAACGCGAACAACCCGAACCTCTCGAGCAGGATAAACCTCCGCTTCTCGGCGGACGGCAAGCTCATCGCGATAGGAGACCAGTCGTCGCCCGACGAGATCAACCAGGGGAACCTCAGGGCCAGCGCGACCTTCCGCGTCGCCGGCGACCAGGAGCTCAGGGTCGTGAACCTCGACCTCGGCAAGTCCGGCCTCCTCGACGGTGTCACCCAGTTCGCGTCCGAATCGACCACCAAGGCGGTGGAGCAGAACGGCTACGCGATGGGATACATGGAAAGCTTCAACATCGACAACGCGGGGGTCATCACCGGCGTGTACTCCAACGGGACCAGGCAGGCGGTCGGGCAGGTGGCGCTCTCGGTGTTCACGAACCCGCAGGGTCTGAACGCCGCGTCGGAAAACCTGTTCGAGGAAACCATCAACTCGGGCCTTCACAACATAGGTCCGGCCGAGCAGGGGGGCCGCGGGAAGATCGCGGCGGGCACGCTCGAAATGTCCAACGTGGACCTCTCGGAGCAGTTCACCGACATGATCGTGACGCAGAGGGGCTTCCAGGCGAACTCGCGGTCCATCACCACCTCGGACCAGATGCTCCAGGAAGTGATCAACCTCAAGCGGTAGTCATAGCTCCATCATTGGCACGGATATGTTCCTGACGTGAAAAAGCGGTCCCCCGGGCCGCTTTTTCTCGCGCGCGGCGGCCGGCGTACCAAGAAATCACCGCTCCATGAAATTTTCATTGACACGCCCCGGCGCGATGTACTCTCTAAAGGCGGCGGTTCGTACAACGCGGCGCCGGGGAACCCCCTTCCGCGCGTCCGGGCCGCAGTCATCGTGCATGAAAACAAGGCATATCCTATCGTCCGCGGTTTTCGTTATGATATTCGCGGGGCCGGCGCTGTCTTCAGCCATAGAGGTGAACCGGGAGGATTTTTTCGCGCGGCGCGGCTTCGACGTCTCGTGGACGAAGGCCGTGCCCGGCAGGGACGACCACAACTGGCTGCTGATCCCCGGCACGTCATCCTCGCTGCGGCCGGTCGTGCTCAAGGAGCTCCCCCTTGAAGGGATCCCGGTGAGGATGCCCTTCTCGCTGAGGCATTACCCGGCCAGGGACTTCACGTTCGTCACCTCTTTCAGCCTCTCGGAAGCGGACCTCGCCCCGGGAAAATACCTCGGCATGCTCTTCGACAATATCGGCGAAAACTGGGCCGTGTACGTGAACGGCCACCTGTTGAAGTCCGAGATCCACCTCGACGCCGGGGGCGGGATCGCGGCGTACCGGCACTGGCGCGACGTGCTCGTCCCGATCGATCCCAGGTACCTCGTGGAGGGGCGCAACGTCGCGGCCATCCGGATCATCGCGGACCCGACCAACCTCGACGGCGGGTTCCACCGGAGCACCCCCTTCGTGATCGACGACCTGGACGAGCTCGAGAGGCACAGGTCGGAGCGGGCCACCCTGGTGCTGATCTTCCTCTATCTGTTCTTCGGGTTCTACCATCTCTTCCTGTTCGCCATACGGCCGGCGGAAAAATCCTACCTGTACTACGGGATCTTCTCCGCGCTGCTCTTCGTGTACCTCCTGTCGCGCACCCATTCCATCTACGACTTCGTCGCCGATTCAACGCTCCTGCACCGCGTGGAGTACTGCTCGCTGTACATGCTCCTCCCGGCGTTCGGGGCCTTCATCGATTCGCTCCTGATCGGCAGGATCGGCCGCGTGACGAAGGCGTTTTCGGTCTTCTACGGCATCCTCATCGCCGTCACGGCCGCGCCGGTCACGAACACCTTCGCCCTGGATGTTTTGCGCGTGTGGCAGGTGTCCGCGCTCTTCCCGCTGGTATATTTCTCCATCGTGCGCATCGCGGGGCCCGTGCGGGACCACTTTTTGAACGCGTACCATCACGACACGGGGTTGGCCGCGCCCCGCCGCTTCTTCCGCGCGCTGGCCGGCGCCCTGACGGGCTCCACCGCGGGGAACCTGGTCATCGGGACCCTCTTCATGCTGGTATGCGCCATACTCGACATCGCCGACTCGCTCTTCTGGGCCTTCAATTTCATGGTGATCCAGTACGGGTTCTTTATGTTCACGATGGGGATCACGCTCGTCCTGGCGAACAGGTTCGTCCTGATGCACAGGCAGCTCCAGCGGAGCACCGACATCATGCAGAACGAGATCGAGCTCGCGGGGCAGATCCAGCAGGCCCTGCTCACCAAAACGCCCTCGCCGAGCGACGCCTGGGACATCGCGGTTTCGTACGAGCCGAAGTACGGCGCCTCCGGGGATATGTACGATTTCTACCAGTCCGACGGCAGGCTCCGCGGCGTGGCCCTCTTCGACGTGTCCGGCCACGGGATCTCGTCGGCCCTGCTGACGATGATCGTGAAGCCCATAACCTTCCGCACGTTCAACGCCATGAAGGACGCGGATCTGGACGCCGTACTCGAAAGCGTGAACGGGAAGATATCGGAGGAGCTGGAGCACATTCACAACTTCATCTCGTGCGTGCTCCTCCGGTTTTCGGGAAACGCGGTGCAGTACGTCAACGCCGGCCATCCCGACCTGTTCCACCTGAAGCTCAGGACGGGCCGTGTCACCGTGGTCGGGTCCGACATGCGCAAGTTTCGCGGCAGGCCCCTGGGGGTCGATTCCGGGTCGATCGACTCGTTCGAGGTGCAGTTCAACGTCAGGAAGGGGGATATACTCCTCCTCTACACGGACTGCCTGATCGAGGGCAAAAACGAGCACCGGGAGCAATACGGCCCGGAGCGGCTCATCCGCTCGCTCGAGACCGCGCCGGAAGGGCCCGCGGCCGCGGTGCTCGATCACATCCTGAAGGAGTTCCTCGCGTTCACCGAGAAGGGGTCGGTCAACGACGACCGCACCGTCATCGTGATGAAGCGCAGGTCCTGACCTCTCCGGGCGCCCGAAAAATAGCGTTCAATATGCGGCGGCATTCGGCCGATAGTGTAACAGGACCCGCTTGGGCGGGTCAAAACCATGTAAGGATAACACCGCCATGCAACCGGAAACCCAGACAGTGATCATCGTCTGCGCCATACTCGCCACGGTGGGCTTTCTCGTGCTCGTATCCGCGCTGATCCCCACGCTCCTGCAGCTCCGCTCGCTCTTTGCCGATCTCCAGAAGACCTCGGCGGAGATGCGCAGCCTGGCCGGGACGTACGGAAAAATCGGGAGCAACGTGGAGGACAAGCTCGACAAGCTCGACCGCACCATCGATTCGGCGCAGAGGCTGACCTCGAACCTGGGCGCGGCGATCAAGGCGGGGTTCGCAGTCATATCTTCGATCAAAGGAGGAGAACACGATGAGCGACAATAACGGAGGCGCGAAGATGCTGGCCGGATTCGTGCTCGGGGCCGCGGTGGGCGGCGCGCTCGCCCTGCTTCTGGCCCCGCGCACGGGCAAGGAAACCAGGGAAAAGCTTTCAAAGACCGCGCAGGAATTCGCCGAGGCGGCGAAGGAGGAATTCGCGAAAAGCACGAAGCTCAACAGGGAAACGGGCGACGGCGGCACCGGCGCCTGATTCGACGAACAAGACCCGCCGCACGGCGGGTCTTTGTATTAAAGGAAGGGATATATCCCCCGCCCCCCATCGTCTCCAGTCAGGACGCCGTCCACGATCTTCAGGATGCCGTCCGCGCGGATTTCCTCGAGGCGGAAATACCGTGCGCCGAGCGAATCCGAAAGCTCCCTCATCCTGCCGAGGGCCAGGAACCCGGTTTCGGTATCGATCACGACGGAGCGAATCCCCGCCGCCTTTATCTCCGATGCGACGCGCTGCGCCTCCATAAAGGGATCCGACGAGGTGTCCATGGACACGTTCGCCCTCCCGTCCGAAATGACAAACATGAACGGCTTGGCCTTCCGCGTCCCGCGCATATCCGCCTGCAGGATCTCGTATCCCCTGAGGAGGCCGCTCGAGAGGGGCGACCTTCCCCCGGTGGGAAGCTCGCGCAGGCACCGGTCAGCGAGCTCCACACTCGAGGTGGGACGCAGCAGCGCCTCGGCCCCGCGGCCCTTGAAGGCGACCAGTCCCACCCTGTCGCGCTTGCGATAGGCGTCCATGAGCAGGGAGAGCACGGCCCCCTTGGTCTCGACCATCCTTCTCTGCGCGCCCATAGAACCCGACGAGTCGACCACGAAGAGCAGGGTGTTGCCGATCTTTTTTTCGCGGATTTTCTGGCGGAGGTCCGTCACCTCGATCGATATGGCGGTGCTCCGCCCGACACGCGCCAACTGGTGCGGCGCCGCGGCGCGGAAGGTCGCGTCGAAGGCGATGTCGGAGCTCGTGCCGTCGTGGTGCTCGCTCCGCACGTAGCGCCCGGTGCGATTGTCACTCCTCGCCCGGCTCCGTCGGCCCGTCCCGGGCACGCTCTTGCGCTCGTTGGGCGGCGCTATCGTCTTCACCCTGAAGGGCTCCCCGCTCTCAAAGGTCTGCAGCGCGTCACCGTCGCCCTTCCCCTCATGCCCGTCATCATCGGGCTCCTCGCGCTCGGGGGGCGGGATGGCGGCCTCTTCGGCCTTCAGCGGGGGTTCGCTTTTTTTTTATGCTTCTCGATCGTTTCGTCTATCCTGCCCTGGTCGGCCCGGGGCTCCTGGAAGGGGCGCCTTCTCATCCTGTGGGTCAGGACGAGCTCCGCCGCCTCGCGCACGTCATCCGGCGCGATCGCGCCGCGCTGGTGGTAGGCGGCGATGGTGCGCGCCACCTTCAGCATAAAGATGTCGGCGCGGTGCCCGTCAACCTCCATGTCGATCGATATGTTCGCGATGAGCTCCAGCGTCGACCTGTCATGGGCCACGCCGGGCAGGATTTCCTTCGCCCGCTCGATCAGGCTCCGCAGTTTTTCCTCCTCGGGCTGCCAGCGGTGCTCGAAGGCGTGGGGATCGTCCTCGAATTCGAGATACCGGCCGATCACGTCGGCCCGCTCGGCCGCGTCAGGGATGCCCTCCACGTCGACGCAAAGACCGAAGCGATCGAGGAGCTGCGGGCGGAGCTCGCCCTCCTCGGGGTTCATCGTTCCGATGAGAATGAAGCGCGCGGGGTGCGAGAACGACACGCCCTCGCGCTCAACGTAGTTCATCCCCATGGCCGACGCGTCGAGCAGTATGTCGACCAGGTGGTCGTCGAGCAGGTTCACTTCGTCCACGTACAGGATTCCCCTGTTGACCGACGCGAGTATGCCGGGTTCGAAGACCTTCTCGCCTTTTTTTATCGCGCGCTCGATGTCGATGGTACCGATTACGCGGTCCTCGGTCGCGCCCAGGGGCAGGTCGACCACCTTCATCTTTCTCCTCACCGAGGTGAAACCCGCCTTCGATTCAAACTTGTCCAGGCAGTCGTGGCACATCTCGTGGGTGTTGACCGGGCTGCAGTTGAAGAGGCAGTCCTTCACCGCATCGATCTCGGGCAGGAGATCGGCGAGCGCCCGCACCGCGGTGGATTTCGCGGTGCCCTTCTCCCCCTTGATGAGCACTCCGCCGATGGCGGGGTTTATCGCGTTCAGAATGAGCGCTTTTTTCATCTTTTCCTGTCCCACGATCGCGGAAAAGGGAAACACTGACTTTTTACAGGTCATACAATTCTCTCCTCGTTACTTGGCGCGCCCGCCATCCAGGACGCCTTTCATCTTATCACCCCATGCGGCGATGTCGTCCTTGGTGACAATGTCGATGGCGCCTCCCTGGAAGTCGCCAGAAACGTCGCCCATTGTATCCTCGATCCATCCCTCGATGCTGAGGTACTGCCGTGTAAGCCCCTCAAGCACCTCGGGGTCCGCGTTCCAGAGCCCGCGTTTCTCGGCCTCGAGAAGCCGCCGCCCGATTTCCTCGAGCGCCCAGGGATTGTTCTTCTCGAAGAACTCCCTGTTCCCGTCGTCGAGCACGAACGTGCGCGTGATGTCGTCGAACACCGTGTCGTCGACCGCCTGCGTGGTGGCCTCCCACCCGTAGATGCGGCCTATCCTTTTCGATATTTCCGCAGCGCCGCGATACCCGTGCTCCTTCTGTCCCTCGATCCATTTCGGGTTGAGGATCTTCGCACGGGCCACGCGTCGCACCTCCTCGGTCAGGGTGCGCACGGTCACGCGGCCCGGCTCGCGCGTGTCGCCGTAGTAATTCCTGACGTCTTTGCCGGACACCACGCGCGCGGCGTTGATCATCCCGCCGTGCGCGCCGAAATAGGCGCAGCAGCCGGAGAGATCGTACTCGTCGGTGACCGCTTTATTGAAGGTGGCCTCCACGGTCCGAAGGTTGCTTCGCAGGTGCTCGTGCTTCAACGCGCCGAACGTGCCCTTTCCGTAGGCATACCCGTTCCAGTAAAGGAACACGTCGGACAGGTCCTCCCCGGTCTTCCAGGCAGAGGCGTACACCGCGAGCTGCGTGCCCGCCTGGTAGGTGCCCGGCATGCTCGCGAAAATACGGAAGGTGGCCTCGCGCATATCCCTCCCGTTGTCCGGATCGCCCCCGGTCTCGGCAAGCCTCGCGAGAGCGTGCTTTCTCACGTAGTTCACGGCAGCCGGCTCGCCGAGCGCGGCGACCGCCCGCACCGCGTCGTCGAGGAGATCGATCCTCGAGGGGAAATTGTCCCTGGAGATTCCCGAGACCCTCACGGTTATGTCGATTCGCGGCCGGTCGAGCTCTTCCAGGGGGATGATCTCGAACGCCCTGCATCGCCCGTCCGCGCCGCGCACGGGGCGGGCCCCGATGAGGTACATCATCTGGGCGAGGCCCTCGCCGTCAGCCCACATGATATCGTTACACATCCAATAAAAGGCTATGTTTTCGGGATACCGCCCCTCGTCGGCCAGGAACTTCTCCAGCGTTTTATCGGCGAGAGTGCGGCCAATCTCCCACGCGGCCGCGCTCGGCACGCGGTCCGGGTCCAGCGAGTAGAAGTTGCGGCCGGTCGGGAGGATATCCGCCCTTCCCCGCGTCACGATGCCCGAGGGCCCGGGCGGAATGTACCCCCCGCCGAGCCCGTTCAGGAGCGCGCCCATCTCGTCCGAGGCGAGAACTGCGTCCCTGACCGAGTCGATCTCACGCTCGATACGCGCGGCCGTCTCATCATGGCCGGAGGCATCGGGGGCGAGGAGACCCAGTCCGTCGCGGACGGGAGCGCCGTCGAGGATGTACGCGCGGCAGATTTCGCGCGCGGCCTCCTCCACCCGTTCGTACGCCCGTTCGTCCGTGCGCACGTCGCAGCCGAGAAGGCGCGCCACCGCGCCGCGGAGCGAACGCGGTCCGTCGTCGTAGCGCACGACCGCGTACACGAACCCGGCCAGCTTCTCCCCTTCGGGTATCCTCCCGAAATAATGCATCCCCTTCGGGATCTGCGTATTTTTCAGCACGGAGAGCCTGTCGTGCAGTTCCGCGATATGTTCCCCGATCGTCCCGTGTTTTATTTCGAGCCCGTCGAAGAGGTTCAGCCCCTTCGCCTGATTTTCTATCATGTGCCCGATGGTGTGAGCCCTGCCCGGCTCGGCTACGGCGTACCGGGAGTATTCGTCGAGCAAGCGCTCCAGCGCCTCGAGGTCGCCGTAGAGCTCGCCCCGCACCATGACCGTCTGCATGTGATCCACGAGCGCAGCGTAACTCCGCCGTTTGGCGATAGTCCCTTCAGGCGGGTTGTCCGCGTTATAGATGTAGAGGTGCGGCACGGTGTCGATGGCGATGTCGGGCATGCATCCCTCCGAAAGGCCCACCGCTTTGCCCGGCAGGAACTCCAGGTTGCCATGGGTACCCACGTGCACGATCGCGTGTGCGCCGAACTCGCGCGAGAGCCACCGGTACGTGGCCACGTACTGGTGGGGCGGCGGCACGTCCGGGTCGTGGAGTATCTTGCACACCTGCCCGTCGCAGCGCGCGCCCGCACACCCGCGCTTGGGCTGCACGCACACCACGGCATTGCCGTAGCGCACGCCCGTGACGAGTATCGCGCCGTCGTGCACCATGGCCGCGGGCATCCCGTCCTTTTCCTCGCCGGGGGGATTGCCCCACGCGCCGGTCATGCGCTCGCGGGTCCGCGCGGGGAGCTCGTCGAACCATTCGCGGTATTCCCCTGCGCTCAGCCTGGCGAGGCACCCTCCCTTCGCCACGATCTCGTCGGTCGTGGTCCAGCGGAACTCGGATATCGCCTTTCTGTTCATTATCTCGTCGATGAGGGCCTTCCCGTCGGCGGGAGGGTCCACCGAGTAGCCTTCCCCTTTCATTCGTTTGAGGATATCGGCCACGCTCTCGAGCGTATCCAGGTGCGCGCCCGCGCCCACCGTGGCCTCGACCGAACCGCACGGATTGTTGTGCAATATGAACGCGACCTTCCTGTCCTTCGGCGGCACGGCGGACAGCGCGCTCCAGCGGGCCACCCGCCGCGCGATCTTTTTCACGCGGTCGTCCATCGCCTCGTAGCGCTCGTTCTCGGGGGTGTCGATGTTCGCGGCTGCCCCGGCGATCACGGGCTCGATGACGCCCTCGAACTCGGGGAGTGCGACGCTCCACGCCACCTGCGAGCCCAGGCCCTGCGGGTCTTCCAGGTACTCACCCGCGTCTTTGCGGTATGAAATGATCGGGTTGAAGAGGGGGATATTCAGGCCCTTCAGGAGATCCGCCCCCGCGGCTGCGTCCGATTCATCGGCGACGCCGCGTCCCTTGCCCAGGTAAAAGCTCGTGGTGCGAATGATCGACTTCACCAGGGGCATTCCTTCACGGCAAAAGAATTCCTGCACGGCCTCGGCGCCGCTCATGTTCCCGATGTTCCCGTCCCTGAGCACGTGGTAGAACACCGGGATCACCCCTATACCCTCAACCTCGAGCGCGGCGGCGAGCTTCTTCTCGATGTCGACGTTGCCCGATATCCAGTTCGACCTGGAATACATGAGCCCCGTATACGATGCGAACCTCCCGCCCGCGTGTTTGGTGTAAGCATCGAGGTAGTCGTCAATTGAATCGAACACGCCTTCCATTCCGGGATGGTGTATTCCCTGCCACTTGTGTTCCGCCGGTTCCCCGTATGCCACGCCCGGATCGCGAAAATGGTGCACGAGGTACCGCGCGAGGTTCTCGAAATTGTCCTGCCCGTTATAAAGAAAATAGCGGTACGCATCCGCCGCGAACGACGGCGCGACGCTGGAGCGCACCCAGTGAGACGGGTCCGCGCCGGTGACGATCACCGGTACGCCGGTAAGTCCCGCGACAGGACCGTCAATGTCGTCCCAGAACGGATCGTTGGTGCGGTACAGGACGACCAGGTCTGCACCGTCGAGGGCGCTCACCACGCGACCGGTCTCGTCCGGATCGCGGTTCAGGTTCTTGATCGAAAAGGCATCGCACCGGATTCCGAGACCCTTCATCGCCGCGGCGAAAAAGGGAATATAATTCGACCAAAGTACGGCAACTATTCTCATTGCTGGCATCTCATTCATTGTAGTTCTTTATAAGCCTCGCCCCCCAGATGAAGAACACCGCCGCGTACAGGGCGAGCACCGCGAACGACGCGAGCGCCCCGGCGTCGAACGAGGCCTTCCTTATGAGGATATTCGTATGGGTGAGTGGAAGCGCATAAATTGCATATCGCAGAAACGCAGGCATGGAATCCACGGGAAAGAACGTGCCGCTGAAAAACGCCATGGGCATTATGAAAAAGTTCGAATAGGTCGAGGTGTCCTCGTGGTGTTTCGTGATCATTCCCGTGATGATGCCGAGGCTGGAAAAGAGAAATGCGTTCACGAATAGCGCCATAAAAAAGGGCGCTGAAAAAAAGGAAGGTCCGGTCAGCACGAGCCCCGCAAGGATGATGAGCAGCGACGCGAATAGGCCCTTCACCATGCCCGCGGCGATCTCGCCCACGAGGATGGCGCCGGGCGAAATCGGCGATTGCACGAGCACCTGGAATGTCTTGAAATAAAGCCTGTTGAGATTGAGGGCGCTCGCCACCCAGTTGTACGAGTTGTTCATGGAGCTCATCGCGACGAGGCCGGGAAGGAGAAAGCCGAGGTAACTCGTTCCGCTCACGCTCACGCTCCTGCCGAGGCCGAGACCGAACGCGACAAGATACACGAGCGGCATCATCATTGCCGAAAAGAGATATCCCATCCTCACGAACTTGCGCCTGAAGAGGAGCATCTCCCTCAGGAACACCGGGTACCAGCCGCGGATCATTCGAGCCTCCCGCCGGTGAGTTCCACGAACACGTCTTCGAGGCTCGACGCCCTGACGGTGACGCCGCGTTCGTGGCCCCGCGCCGCGGCCATGGCCGCACGCCTCGTGGCGAAGAGCTTTTGCTCCAGCCGCCCTTTCCCGTCGACGTATTCGACGACATATCCCCCGATGCCCCGCTTCAGGTTGCCGGGCGTGTCGCACACGAGGAGCCTTCCCCTCGCCATGATCCCCACCCGGTCGCACAGGGCCTCGGCCTCCTCTATGTAATGCGTGGTCAGCACCACGGTGCGGCCGTCCATGCTCACGCCGCGAATGAGGTCCCATATCTGGCGGCGAATCTGGGGGTCGAGCCCGATCGTGGGCTCGTCCAGGAAGAGCACCCGCGGCTCCGCCATGAGCGCGCGGGCCAGGAGCAGCCGCCGCTGCATGCCGCCGGAAAACGTGGCCATGCGCGAGTCCCTCCGCTCGTAGAGCCCCACCAGGGCCAGGGCCTCGTCGACGCGCCTGCGCAGGTCGGGCACGCGGCGGAGCATGCCGTAGATCCTGAGGTTCTGTTCCGCGGAGAGCTCGCGATCCAGGTTGATCTCCTGCGGGACCACCCCGATGAGGGGCTTGACGCGCGCCGGATCGCGCGCCACGTCCGCGCCGTCGATGCTGCACGCGCCCGAATCGGGCCGCGTGAGCGCGGTGAACATCCTGATGGTGGTGGTTTTTCCGGCGCCGTTCGGGCCGAGCAGCCCGAATACCTCGCCCGGAAGGATTTCGAAGGATATGCCGTCCACGGCGCGCACCGTCCCGTAGGTTTTGGTCAGTTTTTCCGCCTTGAGCATAGCTCTCTCCCTGAATGAATCACCCTCTTGCCGTCGAGGTCAATGACCGATACGTCGATGCCGTACATGCGCGCCAGGTTCTCCTTCGTGATCACCTCAAGAGGGGTACCCGCGGCCAGGACGCGCCCGCCGCCGATCATCACCACCGCGTCGGAATATGACAGCGCGAGGTTCGGATCGTGGAGCGTCATGAGTACCGTGAGCCCCTTCCGTTCGACGATGTCCCGGACGGTGTCCATCACGCGGAGCTGGTTTTTGAGATCGAGGTGCGACGTCGGCTCGTCGAGTATGAGCACCGGCGCCTCCTGCGCGATGGCCCGCGCGACGAGCACGAGCTGGCGCTCGCCGCCGCTTATGCGCGTGTAGGGCCGATCGGCCAGGGACGATATGCCCACGGTCTCGATCGCGCCGCGCGCGATGTCGTAATCGGCGCGCGAGGGCGAAGATACGGCCGACACGCGCGAAACGCGCCCCACCAACACCGCGTCGAGCACCGAGTACGCGAAGGGGGGCTCGTGTTCCTGGGGCACCACGGCCACGGTCTGCGCGCGCCTCTTCCACGAGAAGGTGGACATGTCCTCACCGTCAAAAAAGACACCGCCCCTCTGCGGCTTCCAGAGCCCTGTGATGCAGTTGAAGATGGTGGTCTTGCCCGAGCCGTTCGCTCCGAGTATGAGCGTCATGCCGGCCCGCCCGGCCGTGAACGACACGCCGTCAATCACGGGGGGCGCGTGCCGGGAATGCCTGAATGTGAGGTCGCGCACTTCCATCATTTTCCCCAGGCCTCGCGGCCGTTCCTTTTCATCAGGTATACGAAAAAGGGCGCGCCGAGGATCGCGGTGATGATCCCCACAGGAAGGTCGTACGTGCTGATCGTCCTCGCGATGGTGTCCGAGGCGATCAGAAACGAGGCGCCGCCGGCCATGCTCAGCGGAACGAGGCTCCGGTGGTCCGGGCCGGCGATCATGCGCACCAGGTGCGGCACCATGAGCCCGATCCAGCCGATGATGCCGCTGACCGACACCGCGATGCTGACCATCAGGGTGGAGGCGCCGACAAGGATCAATCTATCACGCATAACGTTGACGCCCAGCGTCTTCGCCTCGACGTCACCCATGCTCATGGCGTTCAGCCTCCATCTCATGAGGAACACCGGGACGGCCCCCGCGGCGAACCCGCCGAAAGCGACGGCCGTCATGCGCCAGTCGGCCAGGGAAAAGCTCCCCATGAGCCAGTACACGATGTTCTGGAGCCTGTGGGGATCCACGAGAAATTTTATGATCGATACCATCGCGGTGAAAAACGCCGACACGATGACGCCGGACAGTATGAGCGGTAGCCTGGATACCTCCCCCTGGGTGCGGGCCACGCCGTAGGCGAGGACCACCGCGCCCGCGCCGAAGGCGAACGCCATGAACTGGACGGGCGCCGCAGGAAAAAACGCGACCGACAGGGCGCAGCCCAGGGCCGCGCCCGCGGATATTCCCAGTATGTAGGGGTCGACCAGGGGGTTTCGGAATATCCCCTGGAACGCGGCGCCCGACGTCGAGAGCGAGGCCCCCACGATCGCGGCGAGAAGCACGCGGGGCAGGCGTATGTCGATCACGATCGAGCGTTCCGCGAGGTCCGCACCGGTCCCCGAATGGCCGATCCAGCCGGCCAGCATTTTCAACACCTCGAGCGGGGATATGTCGTACAGCCCCACGAAGAGCGCCACCCATCCGACAAGAAACGGGGAGAGCGCGATGAAGATGGCGAACGGCTTTCTAATTTTCAATCTTTCTCACTCTGTCGTAGGGTACCGTAAGCACCCTGCGGTAAAAGGCATCGATGTGCGCATTCACGTCCACGTCCCGGTAACGTTCGGGATAGGTCCTGGCCGCCATCCAGAGCAGAACGGGGGCCAGCCTGGGAGACCAGGTGGACCATCGCGGTGTCTTGTACACGCGGCCGGCCCTGACCGCGGAGATCGTCTTCCACTGAGGGTTTTTGAGGATATCGCCCGCGTTATAGGGTGCGCTTCCCCAGATGAAGATCACGTCCGGGTTCCAGCGTATGATCCTCTCAAGGGAAATTTCCGCGTTCCGCTCCCGGATCGAGGCCGCCACGTTCGTGCCACCCATGGTCGAGATCATTTCGTGGGTCAGCCCGGCGCCGCACGACACCGACGTTATGCGGGAGCCGATGTGGAGGACTTTTCGCCGGCGGGGATCGCCGGGGGGCGGCGCGTGAGCCCTGACGAGGGCGAGCAGCTTTTCCATCTCGCGTATCGCGTTGTCGGTTCGCGCCTCTTTCAGAAACAGCCTCCCGTGCACTCGCATGACCTCGTAGAGCTCGGCCAGGCTGTCCGGGTACACCGCGATTACGCTGATGCCCTTTTTTTCCAGGAACGTGACCTGTTCGGGCTTGAACGTCCAGGTAATGACGATGTCGGGCCTTAGGCGCATCAGGGCCTCCATGTTCACGTCGGTGCCGGTCCCCACGGACGGGACGCGTGTGATCGACGGCCTTGCCGCCTTCATGAGGTCGTTGTCGTACGCCCACCGGCCGACCCCGACCAGGGCGTCCCAGGCGTCAAGCACGGGGACCAGTTCGTACGTGGAAAAAAGCACCGCCCTTTTCACGGGCACCCGTACAGTTACGTCTCTTCCGAGTTTGTCCCTGTACGTGTACGTCCCGGCTGCCGGCAGTGCCGTCGAAATCATGACAAGAAACGCGGCAATGGTGGCCGCGAAAAATTTCCCTGGTATAATGTTCATATCCACTATGATCCGCAATCCATCATTATAGAACAGCAAGCATGAAAGAAAACGGAACGCCCGGTCCGCATTCAATCCCCGCGGCCCGGACGCTCCCACAACTCATTAAACTCCCGCAATTAAGAGGGCATTATTCATATTTAAACTGGGCCTCCCCGTAGAAGGTTCTCCCCTGTGATTTGTAGTACTGGTAATACTGATAATCGAGTATGTTGTTGCACCCGAAGCTGAGCTTCACGTAATCGACTGGCATGACCGAGAGCTTCGCGTCCATGAGCTTTATCCTGTCGTACACACCGAGCACATTACGGGCGTGGTCAGAGTTGTCCGAGTTCGCGTAAACCTTGTCCGTGAAGTGCCAGGTAAAGCTGCCTTCGATATACTTGTGCTGCCAGGTGACGCCGGTGGCGTACATGAGCCTGGGTACGTTCTGAAAATGCTGGTGATACGAGTATGGATCGGACAGGTTCTTCGTGATCTGCGTTTTCATGTACGTGACGCTCCCGAACAGGGAAAGCTCCTTGATGATCGACACGGCTGCCTCGCCTTCGCACCCGATCACGGTCCCCTCCCCCACATTGGAGTAAATTCGGGTGGTCGGATCGATGTTATACAGGTAGAACATGTTCCTGATTACGCTCTGAAAATAGGTTGCCGTGAGCTTCAGGTGCTTTTTGAAAAACGACTGCTCCAGCGTCACCTCCCAGGACTCTCCCTTTTCGGACTTCAGCCAGGGGTTGGGCAGGTAGGTGGTGCTGAAATAGGCCCAGTACTTGTACATCTTGTAGAGCGTGGGCGGACTGAACGACTGGCCGTATGAAAACTTGATCGCCTCCACCTTCCACATGCCCTCGCCCAGGTCGAGCGGCGGGTTCACCACGAGGCCGATACGGGGCATCACGCTCCAGTCGTTGGTCTTTTTCGATTTGAAAAAGAATGGATTGCTCGCTGCGTTCTGCTGGTAGCCGCTGTTTCCGTCGTAATTGGTCCAGTAATCGAAACGCGCGCCGCAGTATACCGACACCATGTCAACGAGCCGAGTCTCGAGTTGCGCATAGAGGCTTTCCATCCTCTGTTCGCCCGACATGTTGCTCAGTTTGAAGTAACGGTTTCCATGCTTTGTCCAGTCAGATGTCTCGCGGTAGTTGACAACTTTCCATTCGCTTCCCCGCGCCTGGTCCCACGTGAGGCCCGCGCCGACGATCAGGTTTAGCTTGTTTATGTAGTCATAGTCTCCCTTCTCAATAATCGAGATCACGGCGTTCACGTCAGCGTCCACGGTCCTCTTTGGCTTCGTGATGTTTACGGTTCCTGGACCGCCGGCCTCGAACGAGCCGCTCGACGGCGTGGTATACCAGGTGGAGTCCTCCCGCCAGCTTACCCTTGCGTTAAGGCCGACCCTGTCGATTTTCCCGTTGTATTTCAGCATGTAGGTCTGGTTGCGCGTCTGGTTATCGCCGCTCGTGAACATGTCCGGGGTGATGGTCTTGTTGTAGTCCTGCCCGAGCAGGTTCATCACCACCTTGCCAGAGTACACGGGCACGCCGTTCGAGCCGACCATGTAGCTCCTGCCTCCCCTGTACCCGGTGAGGTTCTCGGAGAAGTTTGCCAGCAAGGTAATCATATGGTTCTTTGTAATGTCTATGAACAGCCGCGCGCTGCACCCGTACGCGTTCAGCCAATTCATGCCCTTGTCGCCGATGGTGACATAGGGCCTGCCCGAGGAGTCAAATGCAAACCCCCTCACGTCGGTCGAGGAACCGAAATTCCCGGTGGGGGCGAAGGGCGACGTGCCGGTTCCCGTGCCCACGCTGAAGGTTGTCTGGTAAGGATACGAGCGGTAGCCGTCCGATTTAAGGTAATTGCCGCTCACGAAGAACGAGACTTTATCGCCAAGCCTGTCGCCGTAGAACACGTAGGGTGCGATCGTATTATACGAGCCATAACGCGTCTTCGCGACGATCTCGCGCCCCTCCGGTTTCTTCGAGATGATATTGATGACACCGCCCATGGCATTCCTGCCATACAGGCTCGAAAAGGGACCTTTTGCCACTTCGATCCTCTCGATACTGTCGGGCGGGACCGAGAACCAGTTCACGCCACCCGAATACGAATCATTGAGTGGGCTGCCGTCGAGGAGCGTCAGGCTCCTGTTGTCGCCGGCGAAGCCGCGAAGGCTCACGCTCGTCGTGGTGTCCGCGATTTTGCTTCGCTTGTTGTACACGCCGCTTACGGTATTGAGGGTCTCGTCGAGGAACTGTATGCTCGATTTTGCGATATCGTCGCGGGTGACGACCTTCACGCTGGCAGGGACCTCACCGATGGCCCTTTTATCCCTCGTTGCGGTGATGACGATGTCACTGTCGTTCTTCACCTTCTTTTTAGTATCTTTATCCCCGTTTTTCTTTTTCACGTCTTTGTCTTTATCAATATCATTATCATTAACCGGCATTTCTTTATCAGGAGGCACATCGTCGCTTTCATTTCTATCTACATCGACAACCGGGTCATCATTTTTGTCAAGATCAATAGCATCTTTTTTCTGAGCGTGTAATTGTAGCGATAAAAATGTCATAATTATAATACATAATGCTATTTTTATTTTCATCGTATACCTTCAGTATTATTAATTATTATTTTGTGTTACCACATAATTAACTCCAACCTTGATCGTCAATAGAAAAAAAGAAAAAATGCCCGATCATTTGAGATAATTACAAATAATGTCCTTGAAAATGCAATTGCCCCTGGCCAAATATCGCATTATAAGAGCTTTTGAAACACATTGGATGTTTCCATTATTCTGCCGGCTGGTATATTGATGAACTACCACATCCTGTTCGACGTCATGAACTCGTACGTCAGCGCTCCCATGATACTGACGATGGCGATCGTGAGCGCGATCATCCCGGTCATGGTCATCGGGATCGGCGGGTCGCTCCTGGCCACCTTCAGCGGCAGGATGATGAACCTCCGCGTCATCTTCGCGGCCATCGCCGCGGTATGGGCCGTCATCTTCTTGCTCTTCACGGTGAACGCGTGGAAAGGCATCGAGGCCCGCAAGAAGGCGTTGCGCGAAGGAAGGTACGCGACCGTGGAGGGAGTGCTCTCGGTGACGAAGAAGGGAAAGTACACCGAGTATCGCGTGAAAACGGCCGACGAGCCCGCGGGCAGGCCCGTGTACCTCGACGGGGCCGTCGACGCGGGGAGCCTCAGGGAAGGCGACAGCGTCCGCATCGCGCTGCGCGGCAGCCATCCGCTCAGGGTGGAGGTCGGCCGCCCCGTGGACTATCGCCAGGGTTCCGGCGACTGGATTGTCGCCGTCATCTTCATGGCGCTGGGAATCCCTTTCGGCCTCATCCCGGTGATGTCGCTGGTACGCTTCTCGAGCGCGATGCGCGCGGTGCAGGAGGCCCTGCCGGCGGAAGCCGGGCTCCTCGAGCTTCGAAGGGAGAGCACCGGCGGGTGGTTCCTGAACGCGGGAAGTCCCGGCGCCCCCTACAGGGTGAGCCGGCCCTTTGTCAGGCTCTCGATATACGCGGATATTCTCGTCATACGCTTCCGCTTCAACAAGAAGAAGTTCGAGGACATCGTGCTCTCACGCGCGGAGGTCACGGGGATCACCCGGACGAACGGGAAGGAGATGCTCGGCGGCGTGAAAGGCGCGGTCAACGCGGCCGCGGCGGCGGTCGTCCGGGCAAGGGCCATATCCATCTCGCACACACGTGCGGAAAGCTCGAACCCGGTGCTGCTCTGGCCCGCGGACCCGGCCGCGACCTTCGCCGCGCTCGAAAGCTGGCATGCTGGAAAGGCGATCGCGCCAGGGCCGCGAACGGATCAGCCGCGTAAAAAGTAAAGGGCCTGACGGCCCGCGAATCCCCTTTTATCGCAATAGATTTCCGGGTATCGGATATGCCTCAGCCGGAGGCCCGCGCCCTCCTGCGGAGCAGCCAGGCCAGGATCGCCGAGGCGAGCGTAAACAGCACACCGGGCGCGTGCGACACCAGCGGGAATATCGCGTAGGGCCCCTTCCAGCCGGCGAGCGAAACGCAGTACAGCATCAGCCCGAGGCAGCACGCGAACGAGGCCAGCGAGAGCGCGAGGGCGACCCTGCCCGCCCGGGGTCCGGGCGCGCGCTTTCGGACAAGCCTGATGACCGAAGCGACGATCAGGCCGATCATGGTAAGCGTGGAGGGAAGGACGAACAGGAAAAACGTGAAAATGGGAGTGGACTTCTCGGGGTCCCTGATGGAATCGGCGGCTGCTGGGACCGCGAAGAACACAATAGCCGGAACGAACAGAACCGCGGCCAGACCCCGGGCGGCCGGCCTCCGGTGAACATCGATCCACGACGCTGTCATTGTCTTTTCCATATGGCCCGCTTCCCGTTCAAAGATACATCCATCCTGACCTTCCCGTCAATACCTATTTGGCGACTGCCCCCGGCAAATTCCGATCTCCCCCGACCCGGTTCGGACCGCACACAGGACACGGCCCGGGCTTCCGGTCGCGCGCGCATTTTTGGATTGATTTTTCCGTGCGTTGCGCGTAATCATCCTCCGCATGGAGCTGAAGACAATCAGGAAAACCGTTGAGCGTTTCGCCAACCCGGACGAGCTGGTGTTCGACGCCGTGCTCCTCGTGCTGGTGGCGGCGCTCACGCGCCTGTCCGGGGAACGAAACCTGCTTTCCGTGCTGCATCCCGTCGTCCTGATCGTGCTCATGATCCTCATGGAAACGCTCGTGCCCCTGTACCTCGCGCTCATCTACTCGCGCTACAGGGACCGCGCCTCCTCGGGCGCCTGGTACCGCCTCCTGGCCCTGACCGCGGCTCCCGCGGGCGTCGGCGCCTCGCTGGTCCTCTGCTACTACCTGCCTTTCGCCGTGTCCGAGTACCGCGGCGACGGGATCCTCTCGGGGTTCTTCTTCATGAACACGGTGCTCGGCCCGCTCATGGTGATGGGCGGATGGGACATGGGCACGCGCGCGGACGCGGGCATGGACCGGAAGGCGTCCGACCTGTTGACGGCCGCGCTGGCCATGGTGAACTACGCGTTCATGCCGCTGGTCGTGCTGTTCACGCTCGTGTACGGCATGATGACCGAATCGTGGGCGCCGCCCGCCGCCGCGGGGGCCTGTTACCTCGCCACCGGCCTGCTCATGGCCGCCGGAAAGAGAATCGAGACCGTGTTCGCCCGTGACGCCGTGAAGACGTTCGTGATCCCCGGAGCGCTGTGCGCGCTCTTCTCGATCTCGATGGATTTCATGAATGACCTCCTGCCCCTGCACTTCAGGGGCCATACCGCGCTCGCGCTCGTGGTGTCGGGCATACTCCCGGTCCGCCTGCTCTTGCTAGCCTGCCCGCCCATAAAGCCGGTCAACCTCGCCGTGGGTATCGCGGCGCTGGCCCTGCTCGTCGCCGGGTGGATGACCGCCTGAGCGGCCCGCATATCCCCCCTCTCCCGCAATTTTCATTTGCATTTTTCCGCGCCGCGTGCGCCCATAGCCGCACAGACCACGTCACAGGAGGCGTTCCCTGGTTTTCACGCACGAGGCGTACGTCAACAGGCCCACGCGGGCCGAGATTTCCATCCCGCGGCTCCTTTTGAACTTCCGGGCCGCGCGCGCGCTCGCCGGCCCCGGCGTGAAAATCATGCCCATGGTCAAGGCCAACGCGTACGGCCACGGCATCGTGCGCGTGTCAGAAGAGCTCCTGGCCGCCGGGGCCGACTGCCTCGGCGTGGCCTACCTGGAAGAGGCGGTCTTTCTCCGCGCGCGCGGCATCACCGCGCCCATCGCCGCGCTCGGCGCCATCAACACCGAGCAGATCGCGGACTTCATCGCCAACGACGTGGAGATCACCACCTCGTCGATCGACAAGTCGCGCGCCGTCTCGGCCGCGGCCGTCTCACTCGGCGCGAAGGCGCGCGTGCACGTGAAAATCGACACGGGCATGGAGCGCATCGGCGTGCACTGGTACCACGCCGACGCATTCATCGGCGAGACGCTCTCGCTTCCCGGCATCGAGGTGAGGGGGATATTCTCGCACCTGGCCAGGGCCGAGAGCGACCCGGAATTCACGAACGCGCAGATCGACCGGTTCGAGGGGACGCTCGAGGCGTACGCCCGCCGCGCGCCGCTCCCTCCCTGCGTGCACCTGGCCAATTCCGCGGGGATCATCGCGTATCCCCGCGCGCGCTTCACCATGGTGCGGCCGGGCATCATGCTCTACGGCTACAATCCCTTCGGCCGCGGCCCGCTCCCGGACGGCACGTCCCTCGAGCCGGTCATGACGCTGAAGACCAGGGTCTCGTACTTCAAGTCGTGCCCGGAGGACACGGGCATAAGCTACGGCCACACCTACCGCACCCGCGCGCGCACGCGCATCGTCACGCTCCCTGTCGGGTACGGCGACGGCTACAGCCGCGCGCTCTCGAACCTGGGGCGCGCGGGCATACGCGGCGCGATCCACCCGGTCGCCGGCACCGTGTGTATGGACCAGGTCATGATCGACATAGGCCCGGACGGCACCGCGTACAACGGCGACGACGTGCTCCTCTTCGGCAGGATGGACGGCATGGAGATCCCGCTCGAGGACCTGTGCGAATCCATCGGCACCATCACCTACGAGTTTTTGAGCGGCATAAGCTCGCGCGTGCCTCGGATATACATCGAATAAATTTGGGGGATATATGCCTGCGAACAGCGAAATCCCCCGGCGCCAACGGGCGCTTACGGTCGTCGCCGCGCCGGCCGGGACCGCGTATGGTTTCGGGCTCCTCGCGGCGCTCGTGGCATTCCCGGCTATCGGGACCGCGATTCTGCTCCCGGCCACGATCGCAGGCGCGGCGATATCCCTCATCGACGCCCGCGGCCGGCTCGCCCTCGCGCTGGAATTCACCATTTACCCGATCGCGGTCATCCCCTTCTTCGGCTGGCTCGGCGCGACCGAGCCGATCTATCTCTGCCTGCCGCTCACGGTGACCGTGGCCGCGTCGTCGACGATGTACGCCGGTGCCAGGCTCTCCGCCGCGATCCCGTGGGCGGTCTTCGCCGCGTGGATCTGCGCGGCCGCGACGTACCTCCCGGGTCCGCCCTCGCCGGCAGAGATCGTACTCGTCTCGTTCGGGGCCGCGACCGCCCTGCTCCATTCCGCGGCGATCGCGTGGACGCCCCGCGCCCCGATAAAAACCGCGGACGCGATCGTCTGCTCGTACTCCGGAAACTCCGCGCACCTCGCGGAAGGGTTCGCGCGCGGCATGGAGGAGGCGGGATGCCGGGTGACCCGGCACCGCTTTCACCACCATAAAAGCTTCAAGGCCGCGCTCGACGGCGACGCGCTCGTGCTGTCATTCCCGGTCATCGGGTGGAAGCCGCCATGGCCGCTTTTCAACTACCTGATATTCGGCCTTCCGCGCGGCCACGGCAAGCCCGCATACATCCTGTACTCGTGCGCGGGGGGCCCGGAGAACACGGCCGTGATCACGGGCGTCCTGCTCATGCTGAAGGGCTACCGCGTCGCGGGACGGCTGTGGGACCTCTACCCGATGAACGTGCCGACCATCAGGCTCATGCCGTTCTTCATCGCGTCGAGAATCGACAGGCTCGTGTACCCGGGACCGCGCGCGGAGGCGCGGCACCGCGCGGCCGGGCACACCTTCGCCTCGGGCCGCGTGTCGGGCATGCCCTTCATCGCGTGGCCGTTCTTTCTCTTCGTCGCGGGACCGATCACGGACAACTGGCTCACGGACAGGATATACCGCAACCACGTGTTCAGGCATCGCTGCACCGGGTGCGGGCTCTGCGCCCGGTTCTGCCCGGTCGGGCGGCTGCGCATGGCGGGGAAATATCCCCGCCACCGCGGCACGTGCGCGCTCTGCTTCGGGTGCATAAACATCTGCCCGACCAGGGCCATGCAATTCTGGTTCCTGAGCGAGTACGGCGCGCCGTACCGCCCCCTGAGCCCGGAGCTCGTCGTGCGGAAGGGGCCGGAGGTGTCAGAGGATGAATGACCCGGACAGGTCGCGCGACGCCGGGGGCGTATCCCACCCGCTCCTCCGGGGAAACTGGAAGGGGCGCTTTCCCTTCAGGGCCGGCACGACCTCGTACGTGCTCCACGACGAGGAGGATAATCTTATCCGCAACGCGGACTTTCTGAAAGACAGGTTCGACCGCATACAGCTCTTATTTTTTTCGATGGCCTATTGTGAAGAGATCATGTGCGCGCGCGTGATGGATTCGCTCTCCGCGATGAAGCGCGAAAGCGGCGTGGAGTACTCGGTGCACCTCCCGCTCGACCTCGACCTCCTGAACCCGGACCCGGGTGCGCGCGAGAGTTCGGCCGCGTTCATCGCGCGCCTGGTGCGCGCCACCGCGCCGTGGGACCCTGAGGTGTACGTGCTCCACGTCGGCGCGGGCTCGGACTTCGAGCCGCTTCCCGTGCGTCTGGACGACGCCACGCGCGCGCGTTTCGACGCGGCCCTGGAAGCGGTCGCCCGCGCCGCGCGCGCGGATTCGATCTTCGTCGAAAACACCCACTACGACCTGACCTACTTCGCCGACATCATCGAGGCGCGCGGCTTCGGCGTGTGCATGGACGTCGGCCATCTGATGCGATGCGGCCACGACATCGCCCGTTTCACGAAGCGCTTCGACGGCCGCATCGGCGAGGTGCACCTGCACGGCTTCGACGGCGCGGAGGACCACATCGGGCTTTCGCGCACCGATCCCGCGCGTCTCGGGGCGATCATCGAGTTCCTGCGTGGTTACCGCCGTTCGCTCACGATGGAGGTGTTCAACCAGGAGGACCTGCTGGACACGCTCGCGTGCCTGGAAGATTTTTTTCCGCGCTGAAGCACCGATAACGCGGATCATATTCCCACTCCGCGCATTCGTCACACTCCCGCGCGGCGTTCATGCCGGGAATCGTGTCCAGGACTTTTCGATACGAACGCAGCGTATTTCGATAATGGGTTTTCAGGCCTGACAGGATTTCTGTGTCGTTATCAAGTGCCTTTTCCTCGATGAATTGTTTCAGTTCGCTATTCGATATAAAGCGCATATCTTTTGCGAACTTTTTCTGTAGTTTATCGATTATTACATTTATATCGATCATGTCGCATACCTTCGCATAATAATTGGATTGGCGGGGATATACGAATTGCATCATACAGTTCCGCATATATCCTAAACGGATATCGCGTCACGTATGTTCGAATTATTTATTGACTTCTGAATTCGTATCTGTACTGTTTATTCAGATAAAAGCTGTTATTTGCAATTGCCCCTCCCTTCTCGAGCGATTCTCTTTTCTATCAACAGATAATATCTATTGACAATTATATTTCTTTATCATTATATACTATAATTATGGAATCAGCAAAGAAAATATCTCCTGCTGCAATTAATGCACTTAAGGAAGCTTTAACCAGTATTTATTGGTATAAAAGAGACCTAAAAAGCTTCATATTAAATACAGGAAACTTCTAAAAACTCATGATTAATTGACAAGATACATGGCTCTGATAGACT
>CAYRGX010000008.1:0-135916 GCA_964423905.1 uncultured Leptospirales bacterium
TCGATGATTTTGTCCTTCACATGCGACGCCTTTTCCGCGCCGTTGTACTCCGCCGCGGTCTGCGCGGCCCCGATCAACACATCGCCGACGCCCACCTTGCAGGCATAGCTCTGTCGGTGGTACGACGCGAAGAGCTCGACCAGCCTTCCGGCGAAGGCGTGCTCCCCGCGCATGAACACCCTCTCCCACGGCACGAACACGTCGTCGAACACCACGAGCGCCTCGTGCCCGCCGAACGCCGCGTTGCCCCTGTCCACGGTCCCGGCTTCCAGCTTTCTCGTGTCGCAGGACTGCCGCCCCAGGATGTGGACGATCCCCCTGGTGTCGCTCGGCACCGCGAACGAAACCGCGTAGTCGGCGTCCTCAGGCCGCATGCTGACGGTGGGCATCACGATGATCTCGTGCGAATTCACCGCCCCGGTCTGGTGCGCCTTGGCCCCGCGCACGACGATGCCGTCCCTGCGCTCCTCGACGACCCGGAGGAACTGGTCGGGATCGGGCTGGCGGTGCGGGGGCAGCGAGCGGTCCCCCTTGGTGTCGGTCATGGCGCCGTCGCACACGAGGTCGTTTTCCTGCACGTACTTCAGGAACTCGACGAAGCGTTCGTGGTAGCGGGTCCCCGCGGCCGCGTCGATGTCGTAGGTGACGATGGAGAGGGCGTTGAGCGCGTCCATACCCACGCACCGCTGGAAACAGCACCCGGAGAGCGAGCCGAGGAGCCTCCCCATCTTGCTTTTCTTCACCAGGTCGTCCGTGCTCCGGTGGATATGCGTGAACCTGTTGATTTTCTTCCCGGTCAGGTGGGACGTGGCCGTCATGATCTCCTCGTACGCCGGATCGAACGCCAGCGAGTAGGTGAGCGCGACCGCGTTCATGGACGGCCTGACGATGGGATCGTCCACGACGTTCTCCACGCGCTTTCCGAACATGTACACCTTCAGGTCGAGCTTCCCGAGGCTTTCGATGTATTCATTGGGCGTTTTCATTTTCCTTGCCTCCTCCGGACCGGCCACCGGGTGATACTGCGTTCCCCACGACCGGCATTGATCCTCCGGCGCGCCACCGAAGGTTTCACCCTCTCATTCGATGACCGGCTCCGACCGCGGTCAGAGCCCCTCGAATTCAGGCTTTCTTTTCTCGAGAAAGGCCCGCATTCCCTCTTTCTGGTCGGCAGTCGAGAAGAGGGCGGACCAGGCCTCCTCCTCATAAGCAACCCCGGTGCGTATATCCCTCCCGATTCCGAAATTCACGGCCCGCTTCGCGTACTGCAGGGCCGCGGCCGGCCGCGCGGCGAGGGTCCCGGCCATGGCGAGTGCCTCCCGCACGGGATCGCCCTCGACGACCCGGCTGCACAGTCCGTACGAGAGGGCGGTCCGCGCGTCGATCGAGTCCCCGAAATAGATCATTTCCTTTGCCCTGGCAGGGCCAATCAGTTTCGCAAGCCTCTGCGTTCCGCCCGCGCCAGGGAAAATGCCGAGCCTGATCTCGGGAAAGCCGAGCTTCGCGGTGGGGCCGCATACCCGCAGGTCGCACGCCAGGGCGAGTTCCAGGCCCCCGCCCAGGGCATATCCCTCTATCGCCGCGATGACAGGCAGGGAAAAATTCTCCACCTCGTGGTAGGCCTGGTTGAAGGTCCTCTTCCTGGCCTCGACGGGTTCCTGGCCGACCATCCCGTCGATATCGGCCCCCGCGGCAAAATTCCCCCCCTCGCCGGAAATGACCAGGGCGCGGTATGCGGGGTCCCCCTCGATGGCGCGGAGCGCCGCGCGCAGGCCCGCGATCATACCGAGATTGAACGCATTCATCGATTTCGGCCTGTTGATCGCCAGGTGCGCCACCGCGCCCTGTCCCCTCACGATGATGGTATCGTTTTCCATTGCGTCTTCTCCTGTGACAGCGTTCCCGGTTATTAATGAACGACCATTAACCGAAGCTGTCAAAAAAAATCAGCGCGCGGCCAGACCGTGGAGCGAGAATGCGTAGATGAAATCGGCGATTTCGCCCACGCCAAGATTGCCCCGCGGCGAGTACCAGATCCGTGAGCGCGCGATCATCGAGGCGATCCCGAACACGGCGAGCTTGGGATTCGTGTCGGCGAACACCCCGGCGCGGACGCCGCGTTCGATGATGCCGACCGCGATCCTGTCGTACTCGTCCCTGAGACCGATGATCTTTTTTCTGTTCGAGGCAGAGAGGTTCCTGAGGCCGCTATCGAAGAGCAGCCTGGATGCCCTTTTTTCGCCGAGGGTGAGCTTCACGTGGTGCTCGATGATCAGGCGGAGCCCCTCGCGGGGGTCGATCGACCCGTCGCTTTCGAGCCTGCGTATGGGCTCGAGTATATCCAGCATTTCCTCGTGGAGGATATCGTAGAGGATGGCCTCCTTGCCGCCGAAAAAGTTGTAGATGTTGGCCGGCCGGAACCCGCATGCCAGGGCTATGTCCTTCATGCTGGTCTCGGCGTACCCCTTCTCCCAGAAAAGGGCGCTGGCCGCGGAAAGGATCGCCGCCCTCTGCGGCGGGTTCCCGTCGTTTCTTCCCGGCGCTCCTGCGCGTCCTGTCGTGGTTCGTTTTTTCATGCCTTCCGCGCGAACGGTCCACGCGCTCCCAGGCGCGGGGCCTGACTTGGTTAATGAATGACCATTAATCGATTCGTGCGGGTGCGTCAACCATTTTTCGAAAGGGGGACAGTCTCCGCCGGATTCACGCCTCACCCCGCGTCGCCGTGTTCAACCCAGCCCCGTCCAGACCGAGCCCGACGATCCTGTTAATCATGTATTGCAAATACCAGTACCATAGAAGGAGGGTGGCCCCGTTGGAGAATTTCACGGCAGCGTCCGGATATTGATCGACGTGTTCCTTCAGCATCTTCTTGACCTTGAAGGACTGCACGATGAGAACGATAATCGAGGCATATCCGCATACGGAACCGACCACCTCCAGCACGAGAGGTCTTTCAAAACCGGAGAACGCCGACAAGAATACCTGCGCGATCGACAGGACTGCCATGACCAGGGTCGCGTGGAACACCCTCGCATCCAGTTTTCGCGGAACGGCAAGGGCGTTAAGCGACTTGAGATTCAGTAAAAACCACACCGAATTGTATATCCCCAGCGTCAGCGCGCCGAGAAGAATGATCCAGGTCACACTGCGTTTTTTCAAACGCGTCGCTTTTTCCATGACGTCCAACCTCCAGCAATGCAATCGGGCACGGCAGTGGGCGCGCTCGGCGCTCATTCCCCTCACAGGGGAAATTCTATGATATACTGCACCCCCGACGCAACCGTCGTATCCACGGACATGGTCCCCCTGAGTTGCCTGACGAGCATCGACACGAGCTGCAATCCAAAACCGGTCGATCCCCCGTCGATGCCGTTCCCGGGGAGCCCCGCCCCGTCGTCGGCGTACATGATGACACCCTTCCCTTCCTCGCGCCTGAACGATACCGTGATGCGTCCCGCCTCGCGTCCCGCAAAGGCGTACTTCATCGAGTTTGTGACGAGCTCGGTGACCAGAATGCCGATCGTCGAGAGGATGCCGCCTTCCATTACCACCGCTTCGCACTCGGTGCGGACGTCGATGGATTCCCTGCCGGGAAAGAGCCCCGCGATCTGTTCCACCAGCGTCGGAAGATACGCATCGATCGAGACGCTGCCGCTCCCGTCAGCCCTGTAGAGCTTGTCATAGAGCACCATCATGCTCTGCACGCGATGTGACGAATTCATGAGCGCGGCCCTGGCCTCGGGCGAGGCGAGCTTGGCGGATTGAATCTCGAGAATGCTGTTGATCACCGACATGTTGTTCTTTATGCGGTGATGCACCTCCTTGAGGATGAGCTCCTTTTCGGCCAGGAGCGCCCTGACGCTCTCCTCGGTCCGTTTCTGCCCGGTGATGTCGCTGATGGTCGACAGCATCAACGGAAGATTGCCGACCATCATGACATCTGCCGAGAGCAGTCCCGTCAACATCTCGCCGGTCTTTTTTCTGAAATTAAGCTCCATGCCATGGGCGCCCCCGGCCTCCTTCACTGCCCGGACCACGAGATCGCGGTCAGCGGCGTCGGCCCAGAGACGAAGATCGGTGGTCGTTTTACCGACCACCTCCTGGGCCGTGAAGCCGGTAAGTTCCCAAAAACCGTCATTAACATCGAACACCGTGCCGTCGGAAAGCCTGGTAAGCAGGATGGCGTTCGGAGACGAGTGGAATGCCCTGGAGAATTTCTCCTCCTGGAGCCGAATGTCTGAGAGCAGGCGTCTGTTAAGCATGAAGGCGATGCTGTAGGTGAGCACGATGAAGAACACCAGGTACGCGACGATGACGGCCATGTCCCAAACCGCCATGCTGAACAGCTCCTGGTTCATGTCTCGCAGGAAAACATCCAGGGGTATCCGTACCAGCGAGGCAAGGCAGAAGCACAAATATACGATGCCCGTGGGCAGCGTCATGGGACGAAGCTCCGGACCCGACCGTACGAGGAGAAGCCAGGCGCACTGAAAACACACGATTAAGAGGGCGACAGAAAAGTTGATGTTTCGCAGCGTCAAACTCGGGTAAAGGTAATAGAATATTGCCTGCACCCCGGCGAACAGGGCAAGAAGAACGAAGTTATGCGCCTGGGGGCCCTTTTTACCCACGAAACGCTCAAGTCCTACAAGTCCCAGGATCGCGCCGAACATGACAAAAGCATTGGCCACGATCACCGACGCCCATGCGGGCAGCGTATCCCGTCCGAACACAAGAAAAATACCCGCGGTCTGAAATACATAATCGCCGACGATAAGACCCATTCCCTGAAAACGTTTTCTGCTTCCGCGCCAGAGCAATGTCATCAGAAGGGCGCAGATAATAAAAACGATGATCGTTATGAAAAAAACCGTCCGCGGATCGACAAAGTTCATACGAACCCTCAATGGAACAGCATACACATATTTGTTTTTGAGGCAATCAAAAAATAACCGTTAAAAGAGCACCCGGAACTCCTCTGACTGTCGCCCTCGGCGAAGTCGTTCAGCCGGTTTATTGATTTTAATGGGATATACCCGCAGTGGTTCGGATCCCTTCCACGAGGACACATTCCATGGCACCGTAAGGACATCACAAATCTTTTCTCATGAAATGCACCTCGAAGGGAAGGTGCCTGAAGCGCGCGGTGCGAACCCCCAGGAACCCGTATGCCGCGTACCAGCGTTTCAGCACCGTGCTCCCGTCGATGATCGCGATAAGTGCCGCGCTTCCCCCGCGGCTGCGGATCTCGCCGCAGGCGAAGTCGAGCAGGAGCCTCCCCAGGCCGCGGTGCCTGGCGCCGGGGAGCACGCACAGGCGCTCGATGTAAAACGATGCGGGATCGTCGTGTGCGCGCTCGATCGCCACGCAGCCAGCGGCCGCGCCCCGCCCGCCGTCTTCCCGCAGGAGGAAGTGCTCGATTCCCCTGGCGCATGCGTCGCGCACCGCATCGGGGGTCGTGAACGAAGGGTGGGTCGGCGCATTGTCGCGGGTCAGGCCGAACTCGACGGCCACGGTCGCGAACGACGAGGCGATGACGATCGCGCATTCGTCGACGGTAGCTTCATCGACCGGCATGATCGACGGCGCGAGCGGATCACCGCCCATGGTCGCCGTGCCTGACGAACGCCACGTTCGCGATGATGATCGAAAACGCGATGACGAAATGGGTCGCGCCCAGCGCGACCTTCGTTGCCGTGTCCGCGCCATGCTTGAACGGTCCCGCGGTCCAGACCGTGGCAACGATCAGCACGAACGAAACGAAAAAAGGCCAGGGATTGTTGAAAAAACGCATGAGAAGAAACAGAAACGCGGCGGCGACAAGTGATAGCAGGAAGCTTTCAGGAAGCATTTTTACTATCTGCATCCCTTCCGGGACGCCTTCGCCCGGCGAACGGAGCTTCATGGATGCGCCGAAAAAATGCATCGCGCAGAATACAATGGCGAGATTGACGGCGAGCGCCGCACCCCCGGAAACGACCGCGGCCTTCATGAGCCTGTTGATCATCGTCCGTGCGGTCAGCATTACAGTGCCCCGTTCGTGTCGGCCGTCGGGCTGCGCGGTCGCCGTACGGCCGCGTCACCCCCGTTTCAACGCGAAGCGCGCGGCCACCGCGCACTGCACCAGGAGAAATATCCCCACAACCACAAGGTTGAAGCAGAGGGAATCCTTCGCGATCGTCACAGGATCGCGGGAGGTAGTTAACACCCGGAACTTTTCGGCGGTCGCGAGCTTGTGCGCCGCCGCGGCCTCGCGCGCCTGTTCCTCTCGTTCATGCCGGTCGCCCGGGCCCTCCACGAGCACGAGCCGCGTGTCGCGCAGGAACGCGAGGTCCCTTGCGCGGTCCGCTGACAGGGGCGTGTACACGTACACCGGCACGGGCACGCCCGGGGTCCACTTCACTGAAACGAGGGGCACGAACAAGCTGTGCCCCCTCGCGCCGGGGGTCTTCTTCCTGCTTCTCAGCTGGAAGGCCAGCACGCTCTGCTGGTACTCCTCGCCGAGCACGGCATTCTTCAGATAGAAGATGCGCGCGCTCGGGTGGCCGATAACGTCATCGGGGGAATCGACATGGACCTTCTCCGCTGAAAGCGTTCTTATGTCATCGATGATCGATACGCCGGCCACAACGCCGATCACCGCGCCCGAGAGGACGATACCGGCGGCGAAGTGTTTTCCATTAATAAATAGAACGATCATCACGGTGGTTGCCGCGACTACGAGGATCCCCGCGGCGAGCGCCCTGTTGTCGAGCGCCAGGGCGGCGAGGGAAAATACCGCGGCGGAAACGAGGGTAGACGCGATGCATGGTGCGATGGCGACTGCGATCCTGGTCGATGTTTTCATTCGAGACTCCCTGAGACGATATATGCTGCACGGCGCTGGTTCCGATGGGGCCTGTTGCGCCCCGTCGCCCTCGCGCCGATCGAGATCCTCCATGCGGGGTGCTGCGGTATCCTACCACCCGACTCGCGTGCCCGTCAATATGTTTTATTCGCGGACAGCGGCCTTCCCGCGCGTAAAAACTGCTTGAAATCGTTGTCCGGGGGGATACCCTGCCTTTGCCATGACTATCGATATAAGCTCGAAAATGAAGAAAAAAAAGAAAAGACTGCCCTTGCTCGACAGGATCGACACCTCGAGGATCACCGAGTTCATCAAGGGACTTCTCGATCAGGGACTGAAGGGCGCGGGCCCGCTGTGCGGGTCTGATGAACTCGCCCGTCAGTACAGGGACGATCCTTCGTACGGGAGCACCGATGAGCGGGTGAACGCCCTCATCCGCTGGGAAGCGACCAAGAACTTCGGCACCGGTTTCGTTTCCGGACTCGGCGGCCTTCTCACGCTGCCCGTGTCGATCCCGGCGTCGCTGTACGCGTCGTGGGTGGTCCAGGCCCGTCTCGTGGGGGCCATAGCCGCGCTCTACGGGCACTCGACCGAAAGCGACAGGGTACGCACGACGGTGCTTGTCGCGGTGATCGGCGACGCGGGAAAGGAGATACTCAAGGACGGGGGGGTCTCGGTCGCGAACCGCGTCACACTGGGCGCGATCTCAAAGATTTCGGAGAAGGCGCTCGCGGACGTCAACAAGAAGATAGGACTCCACCTGCTCACGAAGGCCGGCGGGAACGGGATCGTGAACCTCACCAGGATCGTGCCCGTGGCGGGCGGCATCGTGGGCGGCATCATAGACTCGGTCGCGTGCGTGCTGGTCGGAAAGACGGCCAAGCGGATGTTCGGTCCGGCCGGGGGATCGCGGGAGGCATTGTCCTACGATCTGCGCTTTTCGGGCGAGAAGCTTTCGAGGATCGTGCGCGAAAACGTGAAAGCGGTGAAGTCGGTGGAGCTGCCCGAGGATGATGTCATCGCCATACGGTTCAGGAACGTGCCGGTCCGCGTAAGGTACCGCGTGACCGGGTTCACGGGCGGCGTCATCACCCTCAGGCCGGAGGGGAACGCCCTGTCGAGAAAGCTCGTCGGCGGCGCCACGCGCCGTCGAATCGGTCGCATGTCGGGGCCCGCGGCGTCGACGCTCTCTTACGATAACGGGTCGGTGTCGGTGGACGTGCGCGACCTCATAGCCCGGCAGACTGGCGTAAAGGGGCTGCACATCGATAAACTGACTATCAGAAAAGACGAACTTGGAATAACCTTCCGCTAAACCTGGACCGGTCAGGCGGGCTCGTGCGCTTTTTTTCCGTACACCTTTTCGTACGCCTTGCAGAAGGGGCACAGCCCGTTCTCAATGTTTTTGACGAACCAGAAGGAAAAGCCTTTCTGGTTTTTCCGCGCGCTGGTGCACACCGGGCACTCGACACACTTCTGCGCCATTTTGCGGTCTTTCTCGGTGATCGTGGTGCTGGCCATGGGTTTCGCTCCGATGGTAAAGTATTCGATAAACGCGTCAGCCCGTACATGGGGCGGCCCGTCCCGGCCTTTTGTCAATACAATAATTTCACGCGAGCCGGTTCGCGGCGGCCCCTAGAAATACGTCGGGATGCGCCCCGCGAGATTGCCGCGTCGGGTCCTGCCCCGCCACGGCCCGGCGCAGCGGTAATCTCGAGCCGCATAACTCCCCGAGTACTGCCGGTTCCCCGCGCGGCACCCGCCGGAGCACGAGGCGCGGCTTGCGCAGGGCCCGCATTCGGCGGGAACGGCCATGAACACGGCGAAGTCGGGACATTCCATGCGCGCGGCGAATATGTCCCAGACATTGCGCTCGAACGCGTTGCCGATCACGATGTCGTCGATGAAGGGACAGGGCGTCACCGAACCGTCGGTCTTGACCGAGAGCGAGTAGTATCCCCCCAGGCACACCCTGCCGCAGAAGGTCAGTATCTCCATGAGGCTCTTCGCGTGCGCCGCGCTCTCCGAAAGCGCTGCGTTCTTGACCGCGAGCCATCGCGCGGGGTCGGGGGCGAGCGGATCGTCCTTCATCCTGGGGACATACTGGTAGAAGAGGGCGCGCGCGCCGAGCTCCCGCGCGCAGAAGTCCCGGATCGCGGCGCGGTCGTCGATGTTCCGCGCGTGCATCACCACGAAGGGGTTGGTCCTGACGCCCGCGGCGCGCAGTGCCGCGATGCCACGGAGGGTCCCGTCAAACGACCCGGGCGATCCGGTGAAGCGGTCGTGGCGCGCCGCGTCGTGCGACGAGAGGTTGACCATGGCCCGGTCGAGCCCCGCGCGCGCGAGGTCGCGTGCCAACGGCGCATCGGCCAGCGTCCCGTTGGTATAGAGGACGACCTCGCGAACGCGGCAGTCGCGCTTCGCGTAGCGCACGATGTCCGCGACGCGGCCGTGCATCAGGGGCTCCCCGCCCAGGAGGTCCACCCGCACCGGGAGGCCGCGCACCTGGTCGAGTATATCCCTCACCTTTTCGAAAGGCATCTCCTTCCCGCCCGGTCCCGCGTAGCACATGGCGCAGGAGAGATTGCATTCGCGGTTGAGATCGATCTTGAAGACATAGGGAACGGCCCCCACGGTCGCCTTCGAGTAGGCGCGCACCGCCGCGTTCAGCCACGAACCGGGCGGCACGCGCCCGAACACGGCGATGATCGGGTCCTTGAGCCGGGTGAAGACGGCCGCCTTCGCGCGGAGTTTTCTACCGCGGAACGTCAGTGGTCCCTTCATAGTACAGGTACCTGAACCGCACGGTGAGCCCCCCGGACTCATCGACGGCCTCTTTGATATGTGAATAGATGTGCTCGATATGCGTTTCCCTGATCGCGCTCCTGAACCCGGCGGCGGGACCTCCCGCCTTCATCCACCCGACCAGGGACCCGCCGTCATCGAAGCGGTACGCGCGCGATTCCCCGGCGAGCGCGATCGTGGCGAGCCCCGCCCTCTCCGCGGTTTTCCGGAACGACTCCGCCCCCGCGGGAAAATTGAGCGGGGGGATTCGCCTGAGCGCGAGCGGGTGCCTCGCGAGCACGCGGGTCGCCACGGACTGCAGCTCGGAGAGCGAATCGCGCGTGTTCACGAGCACGGCGATCCTGCCGCCCGGGGCGAGCGCCTTCCTGGCCCCGCGCAGCACGAGCGCGGGATCGCGGTATTCGAGCGACCAGAACGCGACCGCGAGGTCCGCGGACCCGGCCGGGCGCGTGTCTAAAAACTCGACCATGTCGCACTCCGCGAGCCCGGCGGCAAGCCCGGCCCTGGAGAGGCGCGCGCCCGCCCTCGCGATCATGGGACGGGATATGTCGCACGCGCTCACCGCGCCCGGCCCTGCGGCCCTTGCCAGGAGCTCCGTGACCTGGCCCGTGCCGCACCCGAGCTCGATGCAGCGCGCGCCCCGCGCGACGCCGAGCCGCGCGATTTTTTCCGCGCTGATCGCGGCCAGGAGGGGCCGGGTCGCGACGTCGTCGTAGGTGGGGGCGCACTCGTCGAAATCCATCCGGTACGCGTCCCTGGTCGAGTCGCCGAGGACCCTGCCCGCGGCGAGCACCGCCTGCCTGAAGAGCGAGGAGATCATGTGTCGATTTCGGTGTTCATGAAGATAATGCAGAGGATGACGCCGAGCACGGTGCCCACGCACAGTCCGCCCAGGCCTCCCACCATGATACCGGTGGCCGCGTCCCCCCAGAACGGCTCGACGAGACCGAATATCTCAGGTACATGCACGGATATGCCGGAAAGCGAGCCCACGACCATCCCGCCGACCGTGCTGATGACGATACGCCTGAACCGCGGTTCCCAGAAACGCAGCACTGCGACCATGTAGGCGAACCCGAGGGCAAAGCCCGTAACCGCGCCGCTCAGTGCCCCGATCACGCCGGCCCCGATGCTTCCGAACGTGATGCCGGTGGCGCACGAAAGGGCCGCTATCGACAGTTTCATCGATAACGCCGCCCTTCCAGTGAATCGCGACCGACTCATGAATAAAGTTCCGTGTTTATGAAAATGATTCCGAGAATGAGCCCGAGCACGGTGCCCACGCAGAGACCGAACACGCCGCCGATAAATATTCCATCACCTGTACTTCCCCAGATAGGCTTGCCTATCCCAATCAACGAAGGGACATGCACGGACATGCCCGAGAGCCCGCCCGCGACGGTGCCGCCGAAAATTCCGACCAGAAAGCGAAGTGGTTTCGACTCCCAGAAATACAACACAACGGCCATGTACGCGTATCCCACGCCCAGGCCGGTGATCGCTCCCACCACGCCGCCGATCATGCCCGCGCCGAGGGTTCCGAAGAGGATCCCCACCGCGCACGAGATTATCGCGACTACATGCTTCATCATACCTTTTCCCCCTGTCATGAAGGCGCTGGCATGGTTGATTGCTGTCCTGGAGCGATGGACTGTCTGTATTTTTACACCGAAGGGATTTTCCCTGCAGCTGCGCCCCCGCATCCATCTTTCTTTATATACTCACACCGGGTTCAAACTACGTCGCCCCGTTCAGAGAACAATCATTTTTTCTTCGATTCGTGAATAAGCATATCGCTGACAATGACCATTCCGAGCATGGCACCCACACAGAGCCCGAACACGCCGCCGAACTGCATGCTGGCGGTCCCGCCCCCCCAGAACTGCTCCCCGAATCCGAAATACCCCGGGACGTGCACCGCCACGCCCGCGAGCCCTCCCGCGACGGTCCCACCGACGGTGCCCACGACGAAGCGCAACGCCTTCGGTCCCCGGTACGCGAGCAGCAGCGCCGCGTAGGCGAAGCCCACGGCAAAGCCCGCGATCCCGCCGGTCACCATGCCGATCACCCCGGCGCCGAGGCCGCCGAACAGCAATCCCACGGCGCACCCGATCGACGCTATGGTTTTCTTCATCGGGTATATCCCCCCTTTCTCAACGAACGGAAAAGCGGCGGCACCGGGAGATCCCCGACCGGCGCGAGCATGTTTCGGATGCAGTCCGGGTCGCGCACGGGATAACCCCGCCCGGCCGCAACGGCCATGTCTTTATAGAGGATAGTATTGAGACACCCGCAGTTGGGCGCGTCAAGACATTCTCCCATCCTCCGGTAGATTTCCGCGAAGGGCTCGCGATACGCGTTCCCGAACGAGAGCGGCACGAAATCGCAGGGGAACACGTCGCCGGAGGCGGCCACGTACAGGTGCATCCTCCCCGCGACGCACCCGTACCGTCCGTCGGATCCCACCTCGACCAGGGACATGATCTTCGGCAACGAGGGATCGCGGTTGATTTCCCGCTGGAACGCGACTATCGCGCCGCGTTCCGCATCGCCGAACGCCCCGTACCGCGCGTCGAGGAGCCTGCCCGCGGGAGAGGGCGCGAGCACGCGAATTTCGTGCGCGCCGAGCGACGCCGCATAACGCACGAACTCGTACTTCATGCCCGAGAAGAGCATGTCTCTCGACATGACCATGGACACCGCGGTGTATATCCCCGCCCCGACCGCGTTGCGAATGCCCGCGACCGCGGCGTCGAAGACCCCCGCGCGCCCGCGCGAGGCGTCGTGCGCAGAGGGCACGTGGCTGTCCAGGCTCACCGCGGCCATGACGAGGCCCGCCTTGCGGAGCGCGGCGGCCCTCGACGCGTCAAGGCCGCGCCCCGAGGTGAACAGCAGCGTGTACGATCGCGGGTCTATCCGCGCGACGATCTCCTCGAGGTCAGCGCGGACGAGCGGCTCGCCGCCGGTGAATCCGATGCAGACGGTTCCCGCGTCCTGGAGGTCGCCGGCGAGGCGGGAGAGATCCGCGGCGGACGGGTCGCGTCCGGGCGCGGCCCTGCCGTTGCTGCAGTAGGCGCAGCGGTACGGGCAGCGGTCCGTGACCGAGAGGTACGCCGAGAACGGACGCATCGCGCCCCTCGAGAGCTCGACGAAACCCTCGATGGAGCGGTCGTAGCTCGGAGAGGGGAACGGCGCGTGGAAGGTGTTCACGTACACCCTGCCGTCGTGGAGGGTGAGCTTCTCGCCGCGCATGCGCGCGACCATGCCCAGCGCGAAGCGCGCGGGGAGCCTGAAGAGGCCGCGGGTCCTGAGTGCGCGTGCGAGCAGGATATACTTGCCGATGCCCGTGGCGTGCCGCCCGCGCTTCATAAAATCACCACCGCCACGCCAGGTCCACGAGGGACGCCAGGGTCACGCCGACAATGGAAAGGTGCAGGCCCGCGGTGAAAGCACGCGTGCCGAGGGAGAGCGTTACGACCATGACGGAGAGGGATACCAGCGCCCCGGCCAGGTAGACCGGGCCGCACATGCCGAGAGCGTACGGGAGGACCGCCACCGGCGCTGCCGCGAGCGCGAGCGCGGACGCGATCGTCCTGACGCCGCGCGGTCCGACGGCGCGGGCCAGGCTTTTCCCGCCGGCGGCCTCGTCGCCCGGGGCGTCCTCGAGGTCGCGCACGAGTTCGAAGGCCATCGTGGTCAAGAGGAGCCACACGGGGAAGATGAAGAGCGAATCGCGCCTGGGCGAGGGCGCGCCGCCCTGGGCTAGGGCCACCGAAAACGGGTAGATCGTCACCAGGAGGAGTGATATAAAGCCCCCCTTGATGAAAGGCATTCTCTTGGAATGACGATTGTAGAAGACAAGCGCCGCGGACTGCGCGGCCACCACCGCCGCGGCCCATGTATTGAAAGCGGCGACGAGCAGGGGGCCCGCGGCAAGGAGCGCCAGGGAGAGCACCCTCGCCGTGTCGGCTGATATCGTTTTGCCGATGTATACGCTGCCCGGGCGGTTGATCCTGTCATAGGGAAGATCGCAGAGATCGTTCATGAGATATCCCCCGCAGAGGACCAGAAACTCGGCTGCCAGGCCCGCGGCGAGAACGGTGACGATGTCGCGGTCCCGGAGGTAGTCGAAAGATCCCATTGCGTAGCTGAAAATAGTGAATACGCCGAACACGATGGAAACGACCCTTCTCAGCCTGAACACTCCCGCGGCAGACAGTTTCATGTCGACTCCTCCAGGTCCAGTGTAACCGGTGGATGGAAAAAGTAAATACTATTTCTTATTCTGCGGAAAAGGCGCTCCAGGCGGTCGATTGCGGCTCCGCCCGCCGGGACGGCAATCCCCTCAGGAATTCCTCCGCTCGTTGATCAACTCCGTGGCGGTGCGGCTCCAGTCCCGTAGCTCGTCGATGATCGTCCCGTAGCGAAACCACGCATTGTTGGAACGGATGAAGATTTCGGCAGAACGAGGGTCGGGAAAGAGCTTGTAGTCGTACTTGGGGATCTCGGTGCTGATGTACCCGGGATAGTAATAATGCATGCCCTGCTCCATGGCGACGAGTATCTCAAGGAGCATGAGGTACTTGCCGGGGCTCGTGCGGCGGTATGATGGATGATACAGGTGAAGAACCCCCGCCAGGGATTGGGCGCCGCTGTCGAAAAAGCCCGCGGCCACCATCCGGCCGTTTTCGCGCACCTCGATGAGACCCGTGTCAAAGGCGTTGGTGTCACTGTCGCCCATCAGGTATTCCCGCGCCGTGCCCGGGACTTGAAAATCAATCGAAGCGCTGTATTCGCGGTAGAGCTCCTCGATTTCGTCGCTTATGACGGGCTCGGCGATATGCACCGAGAAACCGGAGTTCTTCACGATGATCCTTCTCGCGGAGCGGCCCAACCGGAAACGGCGCAGGTCCAGACGCAGCCAGAATACGGGGAGGAGCCTCTCCCCCTGATAGATCAGGTCCGTGGTGATGACGGTCTGTTGGATCCGATACCATCCACGGCGGAGATAATCATCCATGGTATCACCGGTCATGGATAACGGGTGTTCGATGTCGTAGTAAATCATTGCCGGCCGCACGCCTCATTAGTGGTTACGAATGCTCCGGCGCGCCGGATCATGGCGGCGCGGACGGGCCGGGGATACCCCGTGATGGGCGGGAAAACCCGATCATGCCCGCGGGGCCTCCGACGGGTCGCCGCCGTGAGAATATGGCGAAGACACGGGACGCACTCGCTGCGGACAGGCGCATATCCCACCCCCTCTTCTCCAGCTTCGCAGGTAACGCGATAAAAGTAAATACTTTTCAGAGACGCCGCGGTCCGCACCCATCACAGAAAACGGCCCCGGGGAGGCATTTGGGATTGAAATTTTTGTCACAAATCGCGATCCTCCCGGTATAAGGTACGATAGATAGCAGGGGGAGCGAAACGGGCCATGAACATGCCGGACAATCCATTCTTCGAGAAGAGCGACGGAACCGTCCGCGATTCCGAATACGCGGAGCGCGCCGCGAACGGGGACAATGCCGCGCTCGAGGCGCTCGTGCTGAGGCACCAGTCGTGGATTTACAACATTGCCGTGCCCATGTGCGGCGACGCGACCCTTGCCGAGGACATCACCCAGGAAATTCTCATCAAGATGATCACCAAGCTCTCCACCTACGACCCGGCAAGGGGAAGCTTCAGGACATGGCTCTACCGCATCGTCGCGAACCATGTCATCAACATGAAACAGAGCGGGAAGGAGAAGGTTTTCGGATATTTCTCCTCCAGATCGGACGCGCGCGAGCTGGTCGAATTCCTGCCCGACAACTCGGGACCGGTGCCGCCAGGCAACGAGGTGATGGACCGGGAGACCAGGATCACCTGCGCGCTCTGCATACTCATGTGCCTCTCGAGGAGGGAGCGCCTGGTCTTCGTGCTCGGGGTCATCTTTGACGTGCCTGACCGGGTCGGTTCGGAACTGTGCGACATTTCCCGCGACAACTACCGCACGATCCTTTCCCGTTCCAGGAACAAGGTCTTCCGGTTTTTCAATACCACATGCGGGCTCCTCAGGGAGGGCAATCCCTGCCGCTGCGAGCGACAGACCGAGATCATGACGCGCGCGGGACTGATCGATGCGCAAAACCCCATGCAAAAGCGCGAGGCATACGGGCGCATACGCGACATGGCCGGGAGGGCGGTGCGGGACCTGGAGGACGCCTACTACGAATTCCTCGCGCTGATCAAGGACCGCCCCTTCTTCAAGGGGCCGGACATGGTCGAAAAGCTGAGGGACCTGTTGCGCAGGAAACTTGACAATACCGGATAGGCGTGTTTCGACGCATATCCCCAAAACTCATCGAGAGGTGCGACCCATGGCAGAAACGAACGAGAACCACGACGCCCTGTACGAACGACTCAGGCAAAGGATCGACAGGATGCCGGTGGGCATGCCCGGAACGGACACGGGCGAGGAACGGCGGATCCTGCAGCACCTGTTCACCCCGCGCGAGGCGGGTGTGGCCCTGTACCTGGACATCGTGCCCCGGACCGCCGAAAGCATACGCGACCGGATGGAACGCGGGGCTTCCGCGCCTGCCCCCGACCAGACCGAGGAGATACTGGACGCGCTCGCCGCCAGGGGCGCGATCATGAAGACACGCCGCGGGGGAAAGAAGCGCTACTCGTACCTGCAGTTCGTCGTGGGCATGTTCGAGCTCCAGGTGGACAGGATGACGCCCGAGTTTGCCGCGGATTCCTTCGCCTACACGAACGGCGCGTTCGCCCTCGAGATGCACAGGACCGGGATCCCGCAGCTCAGGGCCGTGCCGGTCAACGCGAACGCCGCGAGTCCGCTCGCGATCGAACCGTACGACGACGTGCGAAGGCTTGTGCGCGAAACGCCGGGCCAGTTCGGCGTCATGAACTGCATCTGCAAGCAGCGCGCCGACCTGATCGGGAGGCGATGCACCGTCACCGATATCCGGGAGACCTGCATCACCTTTCCGCACGCGACCGCCATATTCAGGAAGATCGGCGCGAACCGCGATGTCACCCGGGAGGAGGTCTTCGGCATACTCGACAGGGCCGAGCGCGAGGGGCTCGTGCTTCAGCTCGGGAACTCGAAAAGGCCCATGGTCGCGTGTTGCTGCTGCGGTGACTGCTGCGAGATGCTCGTGTCCGCGAAGCGGTTCCCGGACCCTGCGAGGCTCTTCACGACGAACTACTACGCGTCGGTCGATCCCGCGCGCTGCACTGGCTGCGGCGCATGCGGAAAGAGGTGCCAGATGGATGCGCCTGCGCTCAGGGAGGGGCTCGCCGCCGTGGACCGCGGCCGCTGCATCGGCTGCGGCCTCTGTGTGTCCACCTGCCCCGCCTCGGCGATCGGGCTCATGAAAAAGAAAGCCGTCACGGTCCCGCCGGTTGACAACAGGGCGCTGTACCGAAAGATCATGATGAAAAAAAACGGCTTCCTTAAGACGCTCGCCGCGGGAATAAGAATGATGGCGGGCGCGAAGTCATGAACGGGCCGGGATAAACGGCCCGCGCCGCGCCGGATGCGACACGCGGAGGCGACAGCCGCGCTCCTAGAGCTTGAAACGGTTGATGCTTGCCAGCAGCGATCCCGCCATTTCACCGAGCACGTTCGACGAGCTTGCCATACTCTCGACGGTCGCGGTGTGTTCCTCCATGGACGCGGCCAGCTGCTCGGTGGAACTGGTGTCCGACACGATGATGTCGGATATGTTCTGTATGATATCCTTGACCGATTCCGTGTTGCTCCCGAGCTCGACGAGCGCCTCGGAAACCAACTTGGTCTGGTGCTCCACCTCGGTTGCCGCAGAACTGATCGACTTGAAGGCATGGGATGTCGCGTCAACGGCGCGCTCCTCCTCGTCTACCAGCGTTTCCACCTGTTTCATGTCCTCGACCGTGTTCGTGATCCCTGTCTGGATTTCCTTGACGAGGAGGCTGATCTCCTTGCTTGCCTTCCCTGCCTGCTCGGCAAGGGTTCCGACCTCGTCGGCGACCACGGCAAAACCCTTGCCGTGCTCCCCGGCGCGCGCGGCCTCGATGGAGGCGTTCAGCGCCAGCAGGTTCGTCCGCTCGGCGATGTCCGCGATGGCCTTCGTGATCTCCTCGATGCGCGTCGATTTCCCACCGAGGTCGGTGACCTGTTCCCCCACCTTGATTGCGGCTGAACGGAATTCGCGCATCTTCTCGAGCTGGTGGTCCACCGCCCTGACGCCGGAGCTCACCGTTTCCATCGTGTTCATCGCCATCTTCTCGGACGCGGCGGCGAACTCGGCGATTTTCCCCAGTCCGCGTATGTGCGTCTCGATCATACTGAACCCGGTCTGCACGCGATCGTTCTGTTCCGCGGCGTCCCCGGCGAGCTCGTTGACCGTCATCGATATCTGTTTTGAGACCGAATGCGATTCATCGGCCCCCCTCCGGTAATCATCGGCGAGATCGTTTATTCTGGCACCGGCCTCGTTGATGGCAGAAATGAGGGAACGCATTCCCGTGACCATCAGGTTGAAATTCCTTCCGAGCAACCCGATCTCGTCGTCCTTCTCCTCGAATTCACGCGCCTGAAGGTTTCCCTCGCCGATTTCCCTTGCCACCGTCGCCATCTGGCTGATCGGCCTGACGAAATGGTCCACGAGCCGTATGATGAGGAACACGAGTAGCACGGTTATGAACCCCATGATCAGCGCCAGGTAGAGGACGATGCGCATGTCGCTGTGTATCTCTGATGTCGGCGCCGTCACGAGGATGGACCAGCGGACCGATTTCAGCGGCCCGAAGGACGCGCTCTTCTCGACGCCCTCGAACGTGTATGTCCCGAACCCGGTCTCACCGCCGATCATCTTTTTCACGATCGCCCTGAGCGTGTCGCTTTTGTCTTTCAGGAGGTTCTTTTTCAGTATGAAGTCCTTGTTGGGATGTGCGACAACGATACCGTCCGACCCGAGGAGACACGCATATCCGGTCCTCCCGAACTTTTCCTGGTTGAGCACGCCGGAAAGCTTCTGCATGGTGATGGTGCCCGCGATGATCCCTTTCACCGTTCCGCCACCGTCCAGAACAGGGGCCGAGATGACGGTGATCACCTTACCGGTGCTCCTGGATATTACCGGGTCCGATATCACGGTCTCTCCGTTCATCACTTTCTTGAAATACGGACGATCGGCGATGTTACCCTTCTTGCCCTGGGTGGTGAGGTAGTACCCCGTCGTGTCACCGACGAACAGGAATTCGAAGTCTTTGGACAGCTTCTTGTGGTTCTTGAGGTACTGAACCGCGCGGGGTATATCCATCGACCGCACGATTTCATTGCTGGCAAACAGCTCGATCTGCGTCCGGTCATACGCCAGTTTCCCGTCGATGAAGGTGATCAGGCTGCGCACCTTGAGCGACGAAACCTCGCGTGCGTCGGAGGTGATGATGTTTCTCATCATTACCATCATGATCACGGTGATAAGTCCGAAGCACAGGACAATGATTCCGACGGTAGGAATGAGGATCTTTAGCTTGAGGCTTTTCGTGTTTCTGTTACTTTTCATGGATTCTCCCTGGTTCGGGTTGAACCTTGCTCACGCGAGCAAATTCTGATGTTCCGTGATCTCTCCGGCACCCATGTAACGTAGAAGGCGAACATCATGGTATGATGTTCATCCACACTTGCGTGATGTTTCTATATTTATTAATATAGAGTTAAATATTCTTGAAAACTCCAGTCAAGCGATTTTTCTAGATTCAAGGTATTCGATATCCTTATCATGAACCGGTCAGTTGAGGCACTAAATAATCGTTGACTTTGTATCGAAAAAAACCGTACCTAACCCGGATTATAAAACGCGCGGTGGAACACATCCCTTGTCCGACCGCGCTGGCGGGTATATCCACCCATGAACATACTTTTTATCCATCTTCCACTCGCCGATCACTTCAACCACTACCTTACGGGCAACATACCCTATGGGCCTTCGTCCATCGCGGCGTACGCACGCCGCGCGGGACTCGGCGCCGGCATCGAAATCCTTCCCTTCCAGGTCGCGGGATTCGGCTCGAACCGGTTCATCGCCAGGTACGCGGCCGAAAGGGGCCCGGACATGGTCGCGTTCACGTGCTTCTGCTGGAACCTCGAGCGGAACCTCGCGATCGCGAAAAACCTGCGCGGGCTCCTTCCGGGGTGCCGCATCGCGTTCGGCGGCCCGGAGATCGCGCCCGGGTCCCACGCGATGGCCGAACCCAGGCCCGAGGTGGACGTGTTCGTCGGCGGCGAGGGGGAGTGGTTCTTCAGGCGGTATCTGGAGGAGGGAGACGGGTTCGTGTCCCGTCTCGCGGCCGGCATCAACGGGAACCTGTTCGTGTCGCAGCCTGACGGGGAGCTCCTCGGCGCCGGCGAGATAGTCGAGCCGTTCACGAACGGGTTCCTCGACCCGGCGCCGGACGGATCCACGCTTTTCGAGCTGGTTCGCGGGTGCCCGCACCGCTGCCTCTACTGCTTCTACTCCAAAAGCGGGAGGCGCGTGCGCCAGCTCCCGCCGGAAAGCCTGGTCCACGCGGTGCGCGAGGGATGGCGCCGGGGGGTCTCTGAGCTCTACGTGCTCGCACCGAGCCTGAACGAGATCGCGGACATCACCTCCGTGCTCGGACGCGTCGCCGCGGAAAACCCGGGCGTGGCGCTCCACTCGGAGCTCCGCGCGGGCGGCATCGACCGCGCCATGGCCGGCCTCATCCGCTCCGCCGGTTTCCGGAGCCTGGAGGTCGGGCTCCAGTCGACGAACCAGGCCGCCCTCCGCTCGGTCAGGCGGAACACGAGCCCTGAACTCGAGCTTGCCGGCATGGCCGCGCTCAGGGAGGCGGGGATAGGGCTCACCATAGGGGTGATCCCCGGCCTTCCCGGCGACACGCCGGACTCGTTCGCGAAAACGCTGGAGCTCCTCGCGGCCAGGGGCTTCGCGGAGGAGACCGGGCTCTACCCGCTCATGGTGCTCCCGGGCACGGGCCTGCGCGACCTGGCAGACGGCGAGGGCGCGGTGTACCAGCGCAGGCCGCCGTATCACCTGGTGTCCGGGTGGGGATTCGACTTCGACGATCTGCGCGGGCTCGCGGACCTCGCTCGCTCGCTCACCGGCCATTCGTACGCCCCTTCCGGGCTGCCGGACTTCTCCCGGGGCTCCACGGGCCCGGTCGGCGGGATACTCGTGGACGCCGGCAGCGACGCGCCGTGGGACGGGCGCCGTCACGCGGGAGCGGTGGATACCGCGATCTTTCAGTTTCGCATAACCCATATCGGGCGCGCCGTGACGTCGGACATGCTCCTCCGGCTCGTCGCCCCGCTGGGGGACGAATTCGAACTCGCGCACGTCATCTTTCTCTCCGACCTGTACGCCGACGAGGCGGAGATCGCCTCGTTCATCGAGCGATGGGAGGGGGATTCCCTGCACCGGAGGCTCCACGCCTTCGACGACTGGGCGGCGGCGTCCCGCGTCCGGTTCTGGCAGGTGTTCGGGCAGGCCGGCCCGTACGCGCGCGCCCTTGAGGAATACGGCATCGTGGAGCCGATCCTCCGTCCGGGGAAAAACACGCTCGCCCTTCTGGAAGACGACGCCCTTCAGGGACCGCGCGTGCTGGTCCCAGCCGGGTTGTACGAAACCGCGCGCGACCTCTTCGTGCGCCGGTTCCGCGACGCCCCGGACGACATCGCCTTCGAGAGCGAAAGCGACATGGCCGCGTTTTACCGCGACGCGGGCCTGCACTGCTTCGAGGTCCCCTTCTCGTTCCGCATCCTTCGCTCCTGAAGCGCCGCGACCGCCCTTTTTTAGCTTGCATATTCCACTGTCCCGTTTATGCTTTTCAAAAAACGGGGGGATATACAGGTTGCCGAAAAAACCTCGCTCGCGTACATCGCTCGAATCGATCGACGGCGGGAACATCCGCGAAATAATGGCCGCACGACAGGGAGAGAACTTCTCCCTTTACGGCGGGCATATCAATCCCGCATTCGTGAAGATGATCTCCATGGCCGGATTCGGCAGGAGGTTCGTGTCCGCGTCGGGATGCACGATGACCGACGACACGGGAAGGGAGTACCTCGATTTCGTGAGCGGCTACGGCGCGCTGAACCTCGGCCACAACCACCCGCGCGTGGTGCGCGCGCTCCGGGACGTGCTCGACTCCGGGGTGCCTTCGTTCAGCCAGGTCGACTGCGGAATCCTGGCCGGACTCGCGGCCGAGGCGTTGACCGGGCTCATGCCGCCCGGGCTCGACAAGGCGTACTTCTGCGGGAGCGGGAGCGAGGCGGTGGACGCGGCCATGAAGCTCGCACGCGCCGTCACGGGACGCAAACGCTTCATCTGCTGCGAGGGGGCCTTCCACGGCAACACGCTCGGGGTTCTCGGTCTGACGGACAACCCGCACCGGCGTGACCGGTTCCGGCCCCTGCTCTCCGACATCAAGCGCGTGCCGTTCGACGACGCGACCGCGCTTGATCGTGCCCTCGCGAAGAAGGACTGCGCGGCATTCATCGTCGAGCCGGTGCTCGGCGAGGGCGGCGTGGTCGTGCCAGGGCCCGATTACCTGGTCCGCGCGAGGGACATCTGCGACAGGACAGGCACCCTCCTCGTGCTCGACGAGGTGCAGACCGGCCTCGGCCGCACCGGATCGATGTTCGCGTTCCAGCAGCGGGGCATATCCCCCGATGCGATCGCGTTGGCGAAATCGCTCGGCGGCGGGCTGGTCCCCGCGGGCGCCATGGCCTGCCGCGGGAAACTCTTCAAGAAGGCGTACGGGTCGTTGCGCACGTGCCTGGACCACCGCAACACCTTCGGCGGGGGGCCGCTCGCGATGGCGGCGCTGCTCGCGACGATCGACGTCATACGAAGTGAATCGCTCACGGAACGGGCGCGCGACCTCGGCGCGCGGCTGCTCAGGCGCCTCGCCGAAATCAGCGGCGCGCGCGAACAGATCGAGGAGGTGCGCGGCGTCGGCCTCATGCTGGCGGTAAAGTTCAGGAAGATGCGCGCGCCCGGCACGGGCTGGGCCGCCGGGCTCTTCGCGCAGCACGTGTCGCTGGCGCTGCTCAAGAGGCACGGGATCATAACCCAGGTCGCCGCCAACGACTTCAGCGTGCTGAAGATCATGCCGCCCCTCGTGATCGACGAGCCGGCCATTGACCGCTTCGCGGACGCGCTCGACGAGGTGCTCGGCCGGGGCGGCCACGGGAAGGCGATGCTGTCCCTTGCCGGGCAGCTCTTTTCCAAACACACCAGGTGAGGTCTTTGCAATGCTCTCGACAATCATCGATCCATTTTTTTCCTCGCTCATTCTCCTCCTGGCGCTGGTGCTCGCGCTCATGGCCCTCGGGGGTTACCTGGCCTTTATGAGGAAGCCCCCCTTCGCGAACGAGAAAGCCAACATCGCGTACCGGACCACGGTATTCGTTCTTCTCTTCGCGTTCCTGGTCGCGATGCGCGTCGGCTGCGCGACGCGGTACGGCTATTCGAACGAAACCCCGGCCATGTGCGTCACCGGGGGCACGCTCTGCCTTCTCGACAAGAAGGAAAACTGCGACGCGGACGGCGCCATGTGCACCGACGAATTCCGTCTCCACCTGGTGGATCCCGCCACGGGCGCGCGCGTCCACCGCGAGTATGTCGGATCCAAGGTCAAGCTGGTGGCATCGGGCGACGGCCTCGTCCTGTTCGAGCGCGGGGGCGCCTTCCCCGTCTACGATGTCGCCAGGAAAAAGATTGCGCGCGTCATCGACGCCGATTACCTCGCGAAAAAGTATGACGGGCTCCGCGGCGGCGTGGCCGCCATATCCTCATACTCCGGCCCCAACACGCATGAAAGCGACGCCTGGCTGAAGATCGAGGCTAAGGACGGCAGTGTGTTCCACCTGGATGCATTCACCGGCACGCTCGTCGGACACAGGCCCCCCGCAGTTTCCGGAAATGGCTGTTATATTGACAAAAGCCACACCTGCCTCGATCTTCCCGGGGGCAGGGTCAATCTCGCGCTCCAATCCTCGGGCCGTTCTTACAAGATCAAGGAGCTGCGCATGCCTGCCGCGGACGGCCGCACGACCGCCGCGCCGGATGGCCGGACGTATCTCGAGGGCGAGTTCGTCACGCGCCTCCCGGGAGGGTCCGGCGTGCTCATCAGGAGCTACGAAACCACCGACCATGAAAATTTCATCCTCACCGCGGTGGGACCGGACCTCGGTGTCAAATGGGCCCTCGAACAGAAGAAGATAGGGGGTTATGACTGGTTCTCGCGAAAGCCGCGGCTGCAATCGGCCATCGCGGTCGGCGGGAGGATCGTGTTCAACTCGGGCGGAATCATCTTCTGCGCGGACGCAGCGACCGGGAAGATCCTCTGGAAAAGCAGGATATGAACGGCGCGCGAGGGCGGTCTGGTCCGGTTCCCTCCCCGTTTCCGGACGGGAACCGGACGCTTCTCCAGCACCTTACAATTTAAAGTGCATTTTATCCGCGAGCCTCTCAGTCGAGGTCGACAGGTGGATGTATTCCACGACAAACGTCGGGGCGTCCTGCTTCGGCGTCATCACTTTCACCGTGATTTTACCGGGCACCCACGTGTGAACGTCGCTGAGCGGATCAGGGCCGTCCTGGCCGGATGGCGCGTCCATGGGAATTCCGTATGTTTTCGTAAAATAGTTCGCCAGCGAATTATAATAACCCGGATCGTTTTTCACCTTCACCCTGGCACGGTAGAACTTATCCTTCCAGAAATCGTATTCGATCGACTCGGCCCTGACAGGACCGATGTCGAGGCTGTCGTCCTTTTTCCTGTAGATTTGATCCCCATCTTCCGCCCTGACGAACACGAGGTCGGCCCCTGATGACGGCGCTTGCTTCCATTGGATTCCGTGAAAATCCTCGACCCCGGGGCGAGGATCCTTGCCCGCGCACATGCAGAGCGACAGCATGAAGGATATACCGATAGCGGGAAGGATCAATCTCTTCATATGTTTTCTCCATCGAAAAGTATATCCTCGAACTTATTTCAAGAAAACGGCACGTCAACATATTTTCGATGAACCCCGTTCAGGGCAGAAAGAAGCGCCTTGCGTAAAGGGGGGCGCGTCTTTTTTTAGACTGGATAATTCGACATCACCCCCAACCCCCTCTCCCAGGGGAGAGGGGGAATAAGCGGTATAGACCTGAATGAAGTGTGATTGCTTTTTCTGAATAAAAAGAAGAAATTAAAACTTTAAGTATGTTTGTACGACACCCCCCTTCTCCTTTGGGAGAAGGGGGGATGGGGGGGATGAGGTCACACGATCATAACCAATAGAAGCATCACAAGATATTCCGAGGCCCTTCTCGTCAAATTTGTCATGCCGGGAGACATCCCGGCTAATCCGGTAAGAGCGTAGCGGACAGCGGAGTTTTCTCGCTTGAGGGACCGTAAATGGAGAAAGCGTCTCGAAGACGCACAGGCTTGTCGACGGTTATTTCAGGATGAAGAATGGCCCTTGAAGATATTATTCACCAAAAAATAAAACAAACGACCAATTTTTGCTTGCTAATAACCACTGAACACTTTTTTAATTGTTCAGAAAGGGGCTTTATGCGCGTGAAACATAGATTTTTCCATTTATAGTCCGACGCGCGAAAATTTAATGCCTCTGTCAGATGCTTTTCGTATAGAATGAATTGTTAACAGGTATCGGTCGGTTCAGAAATGCCACAGGGTGTCTTGAAAACTCGAAGGAGTTTCCTGGATATTTAAAAAAATTTTTCGATTGTGCTCCTGGAATGACTGATATAATTTATTTAAAAGAGGTGGTACATGTCAGTCAACATTTATGTTGGAAATCTGTCATATGATGTCACAGAAGATAAGCTTGCCGAACTGTTCAGAAAACACGGCGAAGTTCAGTCTGTGAAGATCATTTCAGACCAGTACACGGGAAAATCAAAAGGTTTCGCATTTATTGAAATGGCGGATAAGAACGAGGCGAACGCGGCCATTCAAGAGCTGGACGGGAAAAGCGTGCTTGACCGCGCCATAAAGGTCAATCTAGCCAAACCGAAAAGCGATTCTAACAGAGGCGGCAGATACTAATAACCGTGATCTCTGAAATACAAGGCCCTGATACTATCAGGGCCTTTTTTATTGGACCCTGTGTTATGAAGCCTATTTCTTCGCTTTACCCTGAGTGGCTACTTTTTCAATTGCAGCATTGACCCTTGCTTCATCACCCGGCTTGAAAACTCGAAGGAGTTTCCTGGATATAAAGTTCAGAGAGAGACAACAGCCCAGGAGAAATGTACTGCGAAACGCCCGTTCGAGCGCCGATTTCGCGATACTCCTGGCCGAGTTCGAATCGTGGGTTCTCCGGCCAGCCGTTGATCAGGCCCGGAAAACGAGAAGGAACGGATGGATCAACGATACTCGGGCCGCAGGAGCGGCAAATTCGGGCACAACGCTCGGAAGGCTACACGTCGAATTTGAGTCGCATGTCCACTGGACGGCCGTCAACCAGCAGTACCGGAAGCCGAGAAGGCCATGGTGGATTAACGATTGCAATCAGGGGATTTTTAACATCTGATGAAAAAATGTTAACCGGTCTGAATCGACACAGCCCGGTTGATCATTAAAATCCAGGGGAGCCTTCAGTCGAAACGGACCATTTTGAACGCATTCGCGGCTAAAAAACCACGGGTCGCGTTGCTTCTTAAATACCCTTCATTCCATCGGATTTGCACTCTCATGCAAAAAGCGGTCACAAAAAATCGGGAGCGCCATGCGGTTTATTACTACAATCAACGATACCTTTTCTTTGGACGGAATAATAAGGGCCAGCGGGCCGTCTTTCGTGTGAAACCGATCCCGACAGACCCATCGCGATTCAAGGACTTCGGGACGGGCCGCGAGAATCATGATTTGCGGCCCTTATATTTCTCCCGGAGTTCACTGATTCTGCCTCCAGGCAGAATCAGCTTCTCAGGTCTTGAAAGCACCGCCATGGCCGCAATCGAAGCGGCAAGATAATAAAGGACCATCACGACGATGAGGGCAAGGGGCCGCTCTTCCGAAAGCACCGCCATCGCATCCTTATAAAAAATAAGGATGCCAAGGGGAAGCGCGACGGTTATGATCGCGTACAACGCGCCGAAGACCCTTTTCAGCTTGTTCGTAAAAGTGAACAGGATCGTAAGGCCCGACGCGCCCATAACGAAAACGGAAAGATAGCCCGAACCGAAGGCGAAATCAAAAAGAAACCGCGCCTTTGATTCAGGAATGTCCCCGAAGCCGGTAGTCGTGCCGAGGGCCCAGAAGACAAGTGTCGTGAACATGAGACCCTGGAAAATCGCGGTGTATGTGAAGCCGGTCCCGAGGGCCTCGCCCATGGACTTCAGGAAAGGGCTTTCCCGTTTCGTAAGCCAGCTGATGAGAGAGAGGACCCCGGCGACAAAGGCGCCGATTGGAAGCACGATAAGCATGGCCATTTCTTTCATCCATTCAAAGGTCTGGTTCATCATGACCGTGGCAAAATAACCTGTCACGGATATCGAAGATAGAATCACCAGATATCTCAACATAATCAGCCTCCCTGATGGGGTATACTGATTATCAAATTTTTTAATGCATGAGTCAACAAGAAATCCTCCAGCCGTGAAGTGTCAGAGCGCCCCACAACACAAGACGCCCGGCCCTCAGTCCGCGTATGATTCTCACTGATTAAAGCTGTTCAACCCAGCCTGGAATGATCAGTATTCACGAAGATATTGCACGAATCATGCCTGAGGTCGTCGAATTTATACTTGCAAAAAATATCCATTAAGCTATCAATTTTAATGCCTCTTTCATATGCTTTTCGTGTAGAATGAATCTTTATCAGGTATTGGTCGGTTCAGGAATGCCACAGGGTGTCTTAAAAACCCGAAGGAGTTTCCTGGATAATAGCGAGGAATGCGCGTTATGGAAGAAATGTTCGCGGCGAAGAAAAGATTATTTAAAAGTATACGATTCAAGGTCTTCGCGGGACTCATGGTCCTTCAGCTCATATCCTTCGGATCCCTGGGGTATCTGCTTTTCGAGGTCGCCCAGAAGGAATATTTCAAGAAATTCCAGAACCATCTTCTGTCAATCGCACGCACCGCTGCCCTGGGGATTGACCCGGCCAGGCATTCGAACTACACGGAACCGAAATGGTCCAACGACGCCGAATATCGCCGCTATTTCAGGCAATTGAACAACGTGCACCGCAGCGAGAAATACGTGTCCTACATATACACCCTCAACTACGACCATGCCGCCGACCGCCTCACCTACGGGGTGGACGGGACATCCTTCGACACCGACACCCTCTGGTTCGAGTCCGACGCGGTCTCCTTTTATTTTTCCATGGACCGCGCTGACAGGATCGTGGTCTTCTACAACTCACAGGAATTCCGTGACGAGTTCAGCATCTCCACGCCCCTGGGCTCCGTGCCTGTCTCGGTCAGGCAATCAGGCCCGGAGCGGGGCATCACGGTCAACGGCCAGGTCACGGTGCGTATTCAGGAAACGGGCAGTCTGAAGGCTCGATGCCAGGACAAAATCATCGACCGAGACAACACGGAGGCACACTCCAATCTCAGGATCGGCAGCAGGACCTTCCCCGTCCGTATAACCTTCTCGAGAAGGGGACAGCCAGCCACCAAGCCCGGCGAGGAGTTCCTGGACACGATGATACCCGTCATCAAGAGCCAGATAACGCGGAACATGGACTACGTGGACGCCGAAATCCAGAAAACGAGCTACGGCGAAGTGCTCTATGCCATGGCCATGATCCGCGAGAACACGGGAGCCGTGAGGGGCGTGGTCGTCGTGGAGGTCTACACGCGGGAAATCGAGGCCTACCGAAGGTCCATGCAGACCATCTCTGCCATCGTGTTCATTCTCACACTGCTTGTGACCATCAGCGTGTCCTTCTTTTTAGGAAGGTCAATCCTCGTTCCCATCAGGGTCCTTACCGCGGGGGTTTCCGACCTCTCCAACGGAAATCTCGAAGCGCGCGTGCACCTTTCGCGAGGGGACGAGTTCGGCCGCCTTGCCGACACGTTTAACGAAATGGTGCAGAAGATCAAGACCGCCACCGAGGAGACCCTGTCCCTGAACCGGGAGCTGGCCAGCACGGTAAACGCCTACAGCCGATTCGTGCCCCACAGTTTCCTGAACTACCTCGGCGTGGAGAGAATCGTGGACATAGCCCTGGGCGACCAGGTGGAGAGTGAAATGAGCATCCTCTTTTGCGATATCCGTTCCTTCACCACGCTCTCGGAGTCCATGACGCCCGACGACAACTTCAAGTTCATCAACGGCTACCTGGGACGGGTCGGCCCCATCATCCGCCGCAACGGTGGCTTTATCGACAAGTACATCGGGGACGGCATCATGGCCCTCTTCCCCGAAAGCGCCGAAGACGCACTGCGCGCCGCCATCGAGATCCAGCACGAGATATTCTTCTATAATTCCAGGCGGATCGGCTGGGGGCGGGCGCCTATTCGCGTGGGCGTGGGAATACACACGGGAAAACTCATCATGGGCACCATCGGTGAATCGGAGCGTATGGACGGGACAGTGATATCCGACGCAGTCAATTCTGCCTCAAGACTTGAGGGCCTTACCAAGCATTTCGGAACCGCCATCATCATCAGCGGAAGAACGAGGGAAAAACTGGCCAATCCCTGCTATTTCCATTTCAGGAACATCGGCAGTATTCGGGTAAAAGGCAAGAACGAGGCCCTTCCCATATACGAGGTCCTCGACGGCCTGCCCGCCGAATCCCTGGCGAAAAGAATGACCAGCGCGGAAATTTTCGAAAAGGCCCTCTCCTTTTATCAAAACTCCCGTTTCGCCGAAGCGAAGGAGTTATTTTCAGCCATAGCATCGGGGGATCCCGATGACCGGGCTGCAGCTTATTATCTTTCCCGAATCAGCTACATAGAGTCATATGGCATTCCCCCGGATTGGTCAGGTGACGAAACAATAAATGAGAAATAAATCCCTCTCGGGTGGATTTTGTATTGATTACCGCTCCTGCTTTATTGACTTTTATTAAGTATGTCCTACATCAAAAAACTCTCTATTAAAGGGTATCAATTAATGGAGGAATAAAATTATATGCCTCTGTCAGATATTTTCGTGTAGAATGAATCTTTAACGGGTATCGTTCGGTTCAGGGATGCTTCAGGGTGTCTTGAAAATCCGAAGGAGTTTCCTGGATGTTGAAGCATATTTTTTCAGGAGGCGATGTCAACCATGACAGACCGTAATCCAACAGCCGGAAGCGCGCAAACATCCGGCGGAACGACATCGGGAGTATATCACGGCCCTGCGCCTGCCTTCAGCGGCCATTGCCTTCGCAACGCCCTTAAGATGGGCCATTGCGCGCCCACGGTGCTGCAGACCCTGTTGGAAAAACAGGGGCTCACCGATGATGCGATGGTCAGGGCTGCCGGCGGCCTGGCCGGCGGCATCGGCGGGCCGGGCGAATGCGGCGGCATCTGCTCGCCGCTGATATTTTTCGGGCTGCTGCACGGGCAGGACAGGGATGACGGCGGTTTGCCGCGCGCCATCAGCCTGGGCCAGGCCTACCTGAGCCGTTTCCGGCAGGTCCACGACGGCACCCGGTGCGGGGAGATTGGGGGCAGGGGCATGGGCGCATGCATAAAGGCCATGTGCCTGTCTCCGGCCCTCTTCGAAGAGGTATCGAAAAACGAAACGGCGACGACCGCTGAAATGCCCCGGGTGGCCCGTGAAGCTTATAAAAAATTGCTCGCCGCGTTTGAGAACAAAGGTTTCCATTGTGCACACGATGTCTTTCGCGGCCTGGACGGCACGGTCGCGATAACCGGCGGCATGCACAAGGCTTCATGGATCTTTCTGGGGGGCCTGGCGCTTACGGGCAGTACCTGCGGCGCGCTCGCGGCGGGCGTCATGGCCATCAGCGCCGTAGCCGGGGGCATTGAGCGCAGCTATGCGCGGACCCTGCGGATGATCGTGATGATGATGAACGGCAACAAGAGAGCATTGAGCGACGAGGTAAATGCCGTCAACCGGGCGGTTCGGCTGGCCGGCGGCCTGGCCTCATGGTTTGAGGAAAAATACGGTTCGACGCGCTGCTCCGAGTTGACAGGCGCGGATTTCTCGTCGCCCCGATCGGTTGAAGAGTTCTGCGCCGCGGGCTTCGGACGTTGTGAAACGATCACACGCGGGGTTGCCGCAAAGGCTGCTGATTTATTGGAAGAAGACCGGACCGAGGAGTTACGATGACGAGCTGATCAGACGTACCGCGCTGTATCCGTACTCCCTCGGTGCGTTTCGCTGAGCCTGCAGATTCGGGACAGGAGGGCGATGAGGATGACGGTCAGGGCGCCGAAGACCGCCACCCCTTCATTCGTGCAACGGCACCCTCTTCCAATTCCCCTTTTGCTCGATTGTCTCCAGGTGATCCCTCTTGTTCACGTAGTTCTCGAAGTACCCGCAGGTGGAGCAGAGGTAGCAGTCGAAGGACGTGGAGCTCCATCCGAACCCGCCCCTTCTGATATAATGGAATTCAGCGCTGCCGATACCGTCCTCCAGACAATATACAGATGATGAGTTGCACTTGGGGCATATGCCTTTTCTCATGATAGTTCTCCGGTGAATGCAATTTATTCCATCTCACGGGATGCACCGAAATACAGGAAAGCGCCCCTCCCCGGAGCGAGTTTCCTCCCGGCATATTCATTATTGACCGTTTCATTCATATCGCCAGCAATTGTAAAAAAGTCAATGGTTTATTCTTTTCAGATGGTAAAGAATTTAGCGAGTCCCAGGTTTCCCGCGTCATGGGACTGGAAGATCAGTTAAATGCAATGTCTCTGTCAGACGCTTATCGTGTAGAATGAATCTTTAACAGGGGTCGGTCGGTTCAGGAATGCCTCAGGGTATCTTGAAAACTTAGCGGAATTTCCTGGATATTCAACGCCTTTTTCACTGCAAACCTCCTGACACGATAACTGTTACCCGCGGATCTTCCCTGCAATGTACCGGGTTTCCACTACACCGCTATGACTCCTCTTCTTTCTTCCCAATATGGAACGTATAGATCACCGACATGGTCACCCCGAAGAAATGGTCATACTGCCTGTCGATAATGTTGAAAGATACTGTATTCATGAACACGTTCCGGAACTCCTGGGTATTGAACAGGAGCTGGTAGCGGCCGCCGACCTGGACCGTGGTGTTGAGCTTCGCGATGTAGTAGCCGAGGTTCATCGTCGAATTGCACCCGTAGGAAAATATTCGTCCACGGGGAGTAAAGAACAACTGGTAACTCCAACCGCCGGGAAACAGGGCCAGGGACCGTGTCATGTCGACGCTCTCCCTTCCCCAGAGCACGAGGCCGGAGAAATTGGCGGTGAGATAGAAATTCTCGACCAGGGGGACCGTGAGGCCCACGCCCAGGGCAGGGCCGTAGCTCATGACCCGGTCATTGAGGTTTCGAATAAAATAGTTGTCTGAATCGGTATAGACTGTAAGTGTAAGTGCCTGCTCATATTGATACCCCTGCGCTTTAAAGCCTGCAAATATCTTGAAGTAGGAGTTGACCGAGCACCCCACCGTGCTGTCGCTGTCCCACTTGAGGCAATCCCTTCTGATTTTATTGACACTGCAGCTCGGGCGCATGTACGTTAAGCCCATGAAATTCGCCGCGCCTCCCATGGTCGAAGGGACGGATTCCCTGAAGGAATACCGGCCGATCAGAAACACCGAAGAAAGGCTCCACCGCCCGAGAAACCCGATCGACAGTATGGGGCCGCCGAGGAAATTCGAAGAACGCCTGAAATCGCCGGTATCTTCCAGCATGATGATTTTCGGCCAGGGCGACATCGAGTCCATGTAACGAAGGAGGTTCTTCGAATCTGCCCACGAGGGCTGCCACCAGATGTAGCCCCCTGTGGCCCCCACGTTGATGTCCACGGGGGCCGACAGGGCGGGAACCGACACCAGCAGCATGAAAAGGACTATGGAAACGAAACGCGCTCTTGTCACCCCGGACCTCCTCTGTGTATGAATGCGTACCTACTTCATATCACCCATTTGTCCTGATGTCAACCATGATGCGCGTTTTTCAAATTCAGTCATATTCATTGAGGTTTCCATAAATTGCTTGATATTACCACCTGATCTTTATAACAAAAACCGGATGCCGTTTTTAAGAATGCATTATGATTAACGTAAATCCAACCGTAACATATGGAATGTTCATTTCAGGTTGATAGTATGATAAGAAAATACCGCGTTATCCTGATCCTGTTGTGCATATTATTGTTGATAGCCGGTGCTTACAGCAGTATGAATAATTCTGCGCCTGAGCGCCACGCAATATGGAAATTTGCCGTTATCAGTGACACGCAAGGAGACAACAGGGACAAGAATATTAAGTCATGCATTAATGATGAAATACTCAACTCAATCGCCGCGGATATAGCGGTAGAAAAACCAGATATTGTACTTGTTTCAGGAGACCTTGTAAACGGGTGGTTTAGAAACGGAGGAACCGACTACGCATCGCAATATACGAACTGGAAAAAGGCGATGAAGCCGGTATTCAACATGGGGATTAAGGTATTTGCCGTCAGAGGGAATCACGATAGCGGTCCGGAACGTCTGGTTTTACCGCCGCTGCCAAAGCACCTTGAGCCTCAATCCGGATCACTTGCAATGCTTGAAAAAGCTTTCAGAAATGCAGTTATTGGCCCCTCCATCCCTCTAAATGGACCTGAAAATGAAAAAGGGATTACCTACTGCATTATTCATAAAAATGCCTGTATCATAGGCCTTGATCAGTATGCCGGGGGCCAACATGAAATTAATCAGAAATGGCTTGAGCGACAGCTATCCAATAACACAAGAATTCATCTTTTTGTCTTCGGTCACGAACCGGCTTTTGAAACGAATCATAAAGATAATCTTTCATTTTACCCGCTCAAGCGCGATCGCTTCTGGGACAGCATCGGCAAGGCCGGGGGACGGATTTATTTTTGCGGTCATGACCATTTTTACAATCGCTCACTTATAAAGGACAGTATGGGCAATCCTGTATGGCAGATTATCGGGGGTACGGGCGGCGGAAGACTGCGTCAATGGTCCGGCAGTTATAAAGAAAGCAAAAGAGTCATGGGTGAATATCACAATGATGATTTTCACGGGTATATCCTGGTAACTGTCGATGGGCAAAAGGTTACCGTCGAATGGAAAGCCCTGGTCAATGCTTCTGCAAATAAGTGGCATATATATGATGCATATTCTTATTCCGTTTCATCAGTTAAAACTCACTGAATTGATGGAAGTGATATCAAAATAGTCTCATTTCGAAAAGCGGGATGAGCGATAAAATGCAATGCCTCTGTCAGACACTTTCCGTGTAGAATGAATTGTTAATAAATATCGGTCTGTTCAGGAATGCCGCGGGGTGTCTTGAAAACCTGGCTGAGTTTCCCGGATACTGGAGCCGGGACCGGGCGCGATCCCACGTCTAAAACATTTCTCCGTTCATCCATATCGAATTTGTATTGTATTAATTGGGCATCCCTGCAACATCTCCATCCGGACAGGCGGCGCGCATCGGGTAACGTCGCCTCAGACACGCATCTCGCTCGCGAAGGATGGGCATCATAACGCTGGACAGTATTTCGGGAAACCATGCCGCATAAACGCTTTCTATTCATACGCAACACGCTTCTTCTCATGGTCTTCATCGACGTTGCCGCATTTACCATCGTCTTTCCGCTGATCCCAGACCTCATGGCGTACTACCTGAGTGGCCCGGCCGGAGACATCGCGGCGCGTTATATTCCCCGCGGCGACATGGCGGTAGTCCTCGGCGGTGCCGCCACCTCGCTCTGGGCCTTCGTGCAGTTCTTCTCGGCCCCGCTCTGGGGGAGAATCTCCGACCGGCGCGGCCGGAGAAACATCCTCGTGCTCTGCATGCTGGGACTCTCGCTGGCGCATTGCCTCTGGGGCTTCGCCACGAACGTAATTCTCTTTTTCGCATACCGGTTCATCGGCGGCGTCATGAGCGGCAACATAAGCGTCGCGCACGCCGTGATGGCCGATATCACCGGACCGGACGAACGCACGCGCAACATGGGATTGATGGGGGCGGCCGCCGGTTTCGGCATGATCATTGGCCCCGTCATGGGTGGCATCCTGGGCCATGCGGAAGTTCAGCGCCACATGACCGCCGTGACGTTCCTGCACCCCTTTTCGCTCTGCGCCTTCGGCAGCGCGCTTCTCTTCGCGCTGAACGCGTTCCTCGTCGGGAGGATGCCTGAGACGCTACGCCGCCATGACCAGGAAGACGCGGAGGATTACTCGGTCATCCATCTGCGGCCCGGTTTCGCGCTCCGCGGATTCGCGCTTCTCGCGCTGCTGAACTTCATCTACAGTTTCTCCATGGCCGGCATCGAACTGATCTTCCCCTATTTTCTCAAGTTCCGTTTCGCGCTGGGGCCTTCCTCGATCGGCCTCGTATTCCTTTTCATCGGCGTCGTGATGGCGGGCACGCAGATACTCGCGATCCCCTCGCTGACGAGGCGACTCGCCGAAACCGGAATCATCGTTCTCGGCTTCGCGCTCATCCCGGCATCCCTTGTGACGGCGGTCATGCTCTCCCCGAACCTGCCGACCGCCCTCGGCGCCATCTTTCCGATCTCTTTCGGAATCGCCGTCATCGGCCCCGCAATAGTGGGGCAGACCTCCCGGATCGCGCCCCACGAACGGCAGGGATACATTCTCGGCATACTCAACGCCTATGGGTCGCTGGCCTACGCGCTTGGGCCGCTCTTCGCGGCGGCATGCTACGGGTTCATGGGGCTCCATGCGGCCACCGCGACGCTCGCGTTTCTTTTCGCCGTTGGCTTCTTCCTGGCCTTGCGGGTCAGGAAGGATCATGTCTGATCGTAACGTTTGAATGCATGTGTTGCCTGAGGGCCCCGCCCCGCCGAACGATCGATGCGCGGTGAACGGCCACAATGATCCGTAAAAAAAAAGCGGGACCATTCGGTCCCGCTATCCTTATAATCTGTCTGTCGTATGACTATTTTTTAACGGGTTTATGCCCCTTCGGCGGCTTCAGTTCGTCCCCCGCAAGGAATCCGTCCTTGTTCTTGTCCATGTTCTTGAACATTTTTGCATGAAAATCATCCCATTCCTTCTGGGATACCTTTCCATCCTTGTTTGCGTCCATCATCTTGAAGTGGCCCATCGGGCAGGAACCCTTGCCGTCTTTATGCGGGCAGCCCTTTTCATCCTTCGCCTGGGCCGCGAGGCACAGGGAGACGGTAAACGCGAGACCGAGCGCGCACACAACAATCTTTTTCATGAGACATACCTCCTGTCTGATAGAACCAGGAACTACAGCATGGCGGGCGATCCTGTCAATATAATTTCTGATATGCATACAGCATAAACAGGCGCACATGGGGACCAGCGTAAAGAGAGCCGCCCGTTCTCAATCGACGCACAAACTGTCGAAATCCGGGTCCTCGTAGAGTTTCACGGTCCCTTTGTTTTGCATGCTGCCGTCCCTGCCCACGTGAAACACGACCATCGAATCGGGGTGCGGGCCGCACCCGCACATCCTGTTGACGAAGAGGTTCACCTCGTACCCGCCGTCCTTCCTGATCGACGAGGTGGTGTTGATTTTCCAGACGAACGTTCTGAAATTTTTCTTGATATTGAATTCGTAGCGGGGCTGAAACCCGGTCGCGACCACGGCATAGCTCAGCGCCTCCTTCTCGCTCTCGATGGGAGCGAACAGGCTCTTCAGGTCTTCCAGGTTCCGGGCAGCGCGGTACGTCCCCTCGACCTTCGCGAGCAGGACGTATCCGAACGCCCCGTCACATCCGCGGAGGTACAGGCAATTCTTCCCCGGTGTTTTTGCCAGTCCCATGGCCATGGGAAGGGACGGTGCGAGCGCGCCCGCCGCGTCGTTGACACGCTTGACCTCGACCAGGCCGAACTCGCCGCGCAATTTCGGGTATTCCCCCTCTTCCATGTGAAGCGGGCTCCCGGTGATGCGGACTTCGTTGTCCCGGTTTATGGTTATGCACCCCATGCCTGATAATGCAAAGACGGAAATGATTATCATTATTGGTCTGTTCATAATTGTGTTTGTCCCCTCACCGCGCGTTCCTTCAGTCGAACCGATCAGCAAGGATAGTCTAACGCATATACATTTATAACACAATACTATTATGGGAAAATACATAAATGTATTTGCCGCCATGACATCATTTTTAAAACTTGACACTCCGAATATGCGATTACCGATCCGCCGGACAAGTCATGCACAGGAGCGATCAATGGACAACGAACAGACCCCCGATACCATTTACCTCCGTGATGGGAACGAATTCCCTCAGCGGGTTCTCGATCTTGTCCCCTCGATGATACTGAGAACCGATGCCGATGGAACGATCACCTATTGCAACGCCTTCATGATCAAAACTACAGGCCTTTCAGCCGTGGAAATAGTCGGTAAAAGGTGGGGGGATATTCTCATCGACGGGCAATGCATTGATGTATCGAAAACAACTCATGCCCGTTCCGCGGACGAGCTTCCGGCGGAAATTCAACACGACATGATCCTCGAAAACGGAGAAATGCATGCCGTGCTTTGGCGGGTGACCGCGCTCAGGAAGGCCGACGGCGCCTATGCCGGCGCAGTATTCATCAGCAGAAACATCGAGAAAAGGAACGACGAAGACAGGAGGCTCTTCGCGCGCTTCGATACTATCCTCGCCGGCTTGAAAAACGCGAAGCTCCTGAGTGACACCGATGGAACGATGGTGGATACCGAAGATTTCATGAAGAACCTGTTCGATGTCGACCGGCACACATCCATCGGATACACCATCAGTGAAATCGCTTCAAACGAGTACAGTCTGACGGAAATGAAGGATATTCGCGAAGGCATCACATACAATACCTACCGCGTTCTCGAGCTTAAGGCGCGACATCCTTCCGCGGGTGACATATACGATATTAAAATCATTTTTCACAAGATGACGTTCCAGGGAAGGAATTTCATAATCGGCATTGTCAGGGACATCATGTTCAATAAAATTGCCGCCGAAGAGCTGCGCGAGAGCGAAAACAAGTTCAGGACCATATTCCGTGACGCAGCCATATCCCAGCTTCTGATAGACGACAACAGGTACATCGACTTGAACACAAAGGCACGGGAAATGATCGGCGCCGATACCGACCGCACGATCGTGGGTCTCACGCCCTCGGATATTTCTCCGGAATACCAGCCGGACGGCATGCGCTCATCCGAAAAAGCCGACATGTTGTTAGCACAGGCATTGAAAGGTGGACCTATCGAATTTGAATGGCTCCATCTCACCCAAAAGGGCAATGAACAATACTCTATCGTCATGCTTACCCCGATTATTATACAGGGAAAAACCGTCCTTCACACCATCTGGACCGATATTACGAAACGCAAACGCGCGGAATCGGCGCTCCACGAAAGCGAATGTAAATACAGGTCAATATTCGAAGGCACGAGCGAGGCGATCCTCTTGCTCTCGGAAAGCAATTTTGTCGACTGCAACGCCAGGGCCCTTGAGATGTTCGGGATCGACAGCAAGGAAAACTTTCTTCACATGACTCCCGGTGCGCTTTCCCCCCTGTTCCAGGCTAACGGCAGGGACTCCACGCCGGAGGCCGTCGCGCATATTCGCAAGGCGTACACTGAGGGAATTGACAGGTTCGAATGGACTCATCGCAGGACAAACGGAGAGACCTTCCCCGCGAAAGTGGTCCTCTCCCCTTTCGAACTGAACGGAAGGCGCGTGTTGCACGCCACGGTGAGGGACATTACCGAGCGAAAAAAGGCCGAGGAATCGCTGCGCGAGAGCGAGGCGCGCAACAGTCTCCTTGCCGACATCGGGTTCGAGGGAATTCTTATCCACGACAACGGCATCGCATACGAGGTCAACACATCATTCTGCGCCATGCACGGTTATGCGAGAGAGGAGCTTATCGGAAAGGACGTCATCGATATGCTGCTTGCGGACGACTACAAGCTCATCGGTTACGAAAAAGCGAGAAAACAGTCCATCAGGCCGTACGAACTGATTTCGCGCAAAAAAGACGGCACCGAGATGCATCTCGAGCTGATGGGAAGACCGATAACCTTTGACGGCAGGGAAATGCGGGTCACCGCGATGCGCGACATTACGGGGCGCAAAAAGATGGAAACGGCGCTGCGCCAGAGCGAACTCTGGTTTCGCACCATATTCGAATCCGCGAACGAATCCATAATCATAAGGGACGTGACGACAGGAGAAGCCATCGGCGCCAACAGGAAGGCCCTGGACATGTACGGATTCGGCAGCGTCGAGGAGTTGAGCGCCAACGACATCTGGATGGATCCACCCTATTCCTTTGAAGAAGGTTTCGCGCTGATACAGAAAGCGGACACGGAAGGCCCCCAGCATTTTGAATGGTGCCTGCAAAACAGGGACGGAAGACGTTACTGGCTGGACGTGCGCCTTGCCACGATTCTCATCGATGGCAAAAAAATATGCCTTTCCATGTTTCACGACATCACCACGCGGAAAACCGCGGAAGCGGCGCTCAGGGATAGCGAGGAGAAGTTCAGGCGCATCACCGAGTCGAGCCTCGACGTGATCGTCACGACCGATTTTCGAAGGATGATCACGTTCATATCCCCTTCGATAACGAGATACACCGGGTTCAAGCCGGACGAGCTCACCGGCCGCGTGCTCGACTCCCTGGTGCCGGGCAAAGACCTGCAGGGAATGGTCTGGCGCGTCAGCGCGGCCATGCGGGGGGAGGCGGTCGGGCTTTTCGAGACGAGCCTGTACAGAAAGGACGGGTCCCACGCCGTCATGGAGTTCAGCATCGTGCCGGTGGTCGGCCCCGACCGCTCCACGGGGCTCGAATTCCACGCCCGGGACATATCCGAAAAAAGCCAGCTGGAACACGAGGTAATCCGCACGAGCGAGCTCGAGCGCCAGCGCATCGGCCAGGACCTCCATGACGGCCTGGGCCAGGCGCTGACAGGAATATCCATCATGATCGGAGGTCTCGCGCGCAAGATCCAGCTCGGCAGGACCGTGGGCCATCGGGAAATCATGCTCATCGCGAAACGGGTCGAGGAAACGATCGAGATAACACGACGGACCGCCAGGGGACTTTATCCGGTCACGATGGAACGCGGGGGACTCATGAACGCGCTTCGCGAGATGGCGTCGGTGGTGCAGGGGCATTACGGCATACGCTGCACCGTGAAGCTGAAGGGCCCCGAACCCGACCTGGACATATACATGTCGACCCAGTTTTTCTTCATCGCGTCGGAAGCGGTCAACAACGCGATCAAGCACAGTGAAGCGAAAAGTATAGGCATATGGGTCGCGATCTCGCAGGGATCGCTGACCATGACGATCGACAACGACGGCGCCCGGAAGCGCAAGGACGAGGAGAACATCGGCGGAATGGGATTGAAGATAATGGAATACCGCGCCAGGCTTATCGAAGCGTCCATCCATTCGAGCAGGAAAAAGAACGGCTACCGGGTGAAGCTTGAGAAAATCATGCCTTGATTTCAACCGACCGCCGCAATTTACCTTGACAGGCGAGCCGATTCATGAGAGATAGCGGGCGATCATGTCGCGCATCGAGCGATCCGCACCGTGCCATGAAAAGGGAAAAACAGAAAATATTCGTCGTCGACGACCACCCCATCGTCCGGATGGGCCTGCAGCAGATAATATCCCTCGAGAACGACCTGGTATTCTGCGGCGAGGCCTCGAGCGCGAACGAGGCCATCACGAAAATAGCCCGCGTCAGGCCGGACCTGGTCATCGTGGACATCTCCCTGGACGGCGACATGAGCGGTTTCGACCTCCTCCAGGCCCTGCACGAGCGCTACAGGGACATGCTCACGCTCGTCATCTCCATGTACGAGGAAACGTTCTACGTGGACAGGGCCATCCGGTCCGGGGCGCGGGGCTACGTCGCCAAGAAATACGCGTACAGCACCATCATCGACGCGATCAGAAAGGTCCTCGGCGGCGAAATCTATCTCAGCAGCACCGCGTCGCAGAAACTCATCCAGAGCATGTACCATCACGACCCGGACAGCGCGCTTTCCTCGGCATCCAAACTCAGCAAGCGCGAGTTCGAGATATTCCAGATGCTCGGGAACGGCCTCGACTCCTCGCAGATCACAAAAAAGCTCGGAATCAGCGCAAACACCGTCCAGACACATAAGCGGCACATCAAGGAAAAACTCGGCATACAAAACAACAGCCAGCTCGTCAGGCAGGCCATGCTGTTCTTCCAGAAGCAGTAGCATACTTCGCCCTCCATGCCAGGCCCTTCCAGGGGCAATGAACATCCTCGCAAACCCCCATTCCGGCATCACATTATCCGTGATGTCTCATAACCCGATGCATGATGGGATTTTAACGTAATGAATGATGTATTAATTCATTCATAAGTTATTCCATTAATCATTCATACCCTGTAACTTGATAGTTAACCTATGCAGATTCGCCCGCGACGGTGCGGGCGATGCATCACTGATATCCGGCACGGAGGCATGCGGTATGCTTAAAATCGAATTCAAGAGCCTAAAAAACATCCTTTCGGGAATCGTCGTGGGCATCATCACCCTGCTGACCATCGTGCTGGTAATCGTCTCGTATAATACCGCCGCGAATTCAGTCGAAAGGGCCTACCTTAATCAACTCATGAATTTTACCAAGGACATCGACGGCCAGGTTTCGCGCTTCTACGCCCAGCAACTCTCGAACGCACAATACTTCGCGAAAAACAGAATGGTTCTCGACGCGGCGGGCGGGTCGAGCGACGCCGTGAACGCGATGTTCAAGGACTTCGCCGACGAGCATAAAATTTACGAAAACATATTCATTTCAACCGCAGAAAACAATCCAAGGATCACATCCGGAATCGCCGGCACGGGGACCCGCTGGGGAGGGATCGGGTATGACGAGAACATCAGGAAAAACCTCAACGGCGAGGCGTACATCAGCGACCCGCTGAAATCGCCGGTCACCGGATTGCCGGTATGCCTTTTTTCGGCGCCCATTAAAAAGGGGGGGGCCGTTGTCGGCATCATGAGCCTTGCCGTTAATGTCGGGGAGTTTTCCAACCAGGTTATAAAGGATATTAAAGTCGCAAAAACCGGCTTTCCGTATATCGTCACAATAAATGGGATCTGCGTGGCCCACCCCAAGAAGGAAATGGTCTTCAACCTCGACATGAAAAAGTATGACTGGGGCAGGAAACTGCTCAAGGCCGAAAATGGCGAGGTCATCCGTTATACCTTTGAAGGCCTTGATAAATTATTGGTACCCATTAAAAACGACAAATATCGCATAATCACAAGCGTGACCGTCGGCGTGAAAGACATAACCGATGAAGCGCGCTCACTGGCTCTCATCATGGTCATTCTGAGCATCGTGGGAATCGCCCTGGCGGGAGCCGCCGTGTACTATGTCATCATGTCCCGTCTTTCCCCGCTCGACAGGTGCAAGGAGCTGATCAAGCAGATGGCCGGCGGTAACCTGTCCGTGCGTTACGACGGGAAACACAACAGGGACGAAATCGGTGAAATAATCGAATCGCTGAACTCGGCCATGGAACAGTTCGAAAAGACCATTTCCGGGATCATCGTGGCCTCCCAGAACGTCGCTCAGGCCGTGGAACAGATAGCCAGCGGAAACCAGAACCTTTCCCAGCGCACGAGCGAACAGGCATCCTCGCTCGAGGAAATCGCCTCGACCATCGAGGAGGCGTCGGCGACCGTGAACCAGAACACGGAACACGCCGTCCACGCGCGGGACATGACCACCGAGGGCGCGGACAAGTCGACGGAAAGCAACAAGATCGCCATCGAAGCGGTCAATTCGATCATAGACATGAACGCATCGAGCAAGAAGGTAGGGGATATTATCACCGTCATCAACGAAATCGCGTTCCAGACGAACCTCCTGGCGCTCAACGCCGCCGTGGAGGCGGCCAGGGCCGGCGAACAGGGACGGGGATTCGCGGTCGTCGCGGGAGAGGTTAGAAACCTGGCGCAGAGATAGGGCAACGCGGCCAAGGAGATCGAGAACCTGATCAGGGACACCGTCAGCAAGGTTGAAAGGAGCACCGAGCTGGTGAACCAGACCGGCACGGTCCTTAAGGAGATCGAGCAGTCCGCCAAGAGCACCGCGCAGCTCATCAACGAGATCGCCACCGCGAGCATGGAGCAGAAGCAGGGCATAAACCAGATCAACAACGCCATCGCGGAAATGGACAACATGACCCAGCAGAATGCGGCGCTCGTCGAGGAGACCGCATCCGCGAGCGAGGAAATGTCCAACCAGGCGCAGGATCTGCTCGAGATGGTAAAGCAGTTCACCATCAGCGACACCACCCAGAACGAGATCCACGGAAAGAAGCACCGCGAGGTGCACCTCAAATCGCTGAGCGGTTCGCGGGTAAAATCGAACGCGAACAGGAACGACGGGAACGGCAAGGACAGGACCGTCATCATCAACGACAAGGACGGCGAACCCACGATGAGGGACAGGTTGAAAAACGAAGGGTTCGAGGAATTCTGATAGCCCAGGCGGGGAGCGGACCCCGGCTCAGGGGAGTACAAACCCAAGCCGGGAACCGGTTCATACATCGCGGGTTTTCCCTGGAAACGAGGATATGCATCTATGGAATCTGGAATCAATGACATCCAATCACAGTTGAAAATACTCGAGGCGCGAATGAATAATATCGACCTCGGCGAAATACGAGACTCGCTCACCCTCCTGTTACTCGAGGCGGGGAAACGGAATCCGGAAGCCATCCGGCAGCTCAACGAACTCTCAGGACAATTCGCAAACCTCGGCATCTCGCTTCAGAACCTGTCATCGTTCATCGACAGGCATTATCCCGCTTCCAGCCGCAGAGATCCCATAATGAAGGACGATGAACCCTGCCGGCGGACGGTTCCGGACAATTAACGCCGACGTCGGCTATATGAAAACGATCCTCTACGTTGAAGACGACCATATAATCGCATTATTCACCGAACGGCTGCTGCGAAAGCAGGGATATTACGTACTGGGCGCCAGATCGGGCACGGAAGCGATCTGCACGCTGGGAGATAACCCATTCGTTGATCTCATCATCCTGGACATCGACCTTGGGGAAGGCATAAACGGCATCGAGACGGCAGAGCTCATCAACGAAGTGTACAATATACCCATCCTGTTTCTCTCGGGACACACCGATCTCGGAATAATATCGAAGGCCATGGAATGCTCCCCCGTGGATTACATCGTGAAAAACGGCAGCGACCATGCGCTCATGGCTTCGATCAAGAAAGCCCTGGATGAAGGCAACATGCGCAAGGGGCTCGATTCCTATAAGAACTAATACAAAAAGCGGCACCCGGACAAACGCGCCTCCTGCCGCCTGCCGACGCACACCGTAATCAAGGTTGACAGATCGTCGACTGAGTGGTTGAATCCGTCAAAACCTTTCGACGCGCGCAATGCGTCCGTCGTTCGAAGGATCACCCGGAGGTGCGTCATGAAGACCGGCCCTGCTATCATCGCGATCATGGCATCCATGTTCATCTGCGCGCATCAGGCCCCCTCGCGGTCCGAAGACGACGGCCGCGCAGTCCTGGCCGGTTATTTCCCGGCCGTCAACGGCCCCGGCGCCGTCGTGGAAGGCCCCCTGTCCGTGGAAGAGATCGAGAAGCGGGAAATGCGCAACATCTCAAAATGCGATCGCTGCCCCCAGGTTCCATTCGGCTTCATCAACGATTCATGGATCGCACTGAAATCGAAAATCACCGCGGGCGACCGAATCTACTTTTTCAGGACGAATACCGCCTCATGGATGGCATTGATGGGACGGCAGGGATATGCCCTCATCCGAAAAAACACGACCATCGACGTCATACTCACGGAGATGAACTGACGGAATTTCGCGGATCGGTGAAACGGCGCGCCACGAAAGCGGCGGGTTGAGTCGGATTGTCTTCGAGGGGCGCATAAAAATGCCGTCTCTTCAGGCGGCATATCGCTATAATGGGCGTACAGGTATACGCATCACGCTGACGGGGGAATCACCAGGATGTCGCGCACGGGATTCTGCACGAGCTTTTCCGCGAGGTGCGAGCGCCATCTCTGCCACAGCGACTTTCTCCCGTGCTCGCCCACAAGAAGGATGTCCACATCCCTCTCCATCTCCTCCCGGGTAATTTCATCGTAGGGGTGTCCGTACCTGACATCCGGGACGATGGCGATGTTCCTTTTTCTGCCCACGCGTCTAATTTCCTCGTCCAGCTTTTCGCGGGCCTCCCCGATGAGCTTGTTCCTGGCGGCTTCCACGACCTCATTGGACAGGCAGTAATCAGCCGCGCAGTCCTGGATAGTATCCACGGAATGCATCAGGTAGATCACCGCGTCACGGCCGCGGGCAAGCTGCACCGCCTCATCGAGGGCCTTTTTGGAATCCTTCGAAAAGTCGGTTGCGACCAGCAGTTTCATCGTCTTTTTCATGATCGACCTCCTTTTATGATATCTTCCTTCTCTACCCGTAATATACCATTTTGCGGCATCATCGTCAATATTTCGGTTGACTTTCCGGGCGTTTTTTTGCATATGTTAGTTAATATTCACTAACATATGGGGGCGCCATGAAAATCCTCTCGGAACGCCAGGAATGCATAGTGCGGGCGGCGCTGGAAATCATCGCCAGGCGCGGCATCCGGAACCTCACCACCAAGAACCTCGCCAGGGCGGTCGGCGTCAGCGAGCCCGCGCTCTACCGCCATTTCAAATCGAAGCACGAGGTGCTGGTTTCCATCGTCCGCCATTACCGGCGCACCGTCATGGAAATATTGGAGAGGCACTCGGCCGCGAAGGGCCCGCGCGTCGAAGCCATAGGGTCGATCTACGGGAGCCTGTTTCGGGAATTCACGGACAGGCCCGAGCTTTCCATGGTCGTGTTCACCGAGGAGCTGTTCCGCCACGACGCCGCGGTGTCAAAGGAGGCGCTGGACACGGTCGAGCTCATGCACGCCCATATACTCGGGATGATCCAGGCCGGTGCCAGGAAGGGAGAGATTCGCACCGACATCAGCGCAAAGCACCTCGCGTGGATGGTGATGGGGACCATGCGCATGCTCGTCGCGCGCTGGAGGATGTCGGGCCACTCGTTCAATCTGCCGCGGGAAGGGGCGCTGGCGATGAAATCCATCCAGAAAACCATCGGAACATAGCGTTTCCCCGATCGTACGTCCTTAAAATACATCGCATCACATCTTGCCTGTGACGGAGACCGTTTCATTCCTCCGCTCCAATCCCGGATAACCGTTAACGCTCGCCGGAAATTTAGCGGACATACAGTATTGTCGAAATTTGTATACTTGGAATAAATACTGAAAGGGCCGGTTTATATAACCGCGGCCATATCCCCCAATTCTTTTTGAGGGTACCGCGCCGAAAAAGTGTTGTCATCCTTCCCGCCCCGTGCTAGACACTCTCCCGGTCCGCGAGTGACCGCCGGCGGCGGCAACGCCCTCCCCGGAAAAACCATATCCCCACAGGAGCGACAGCACATGATACGGAAAGACTACCACGACGAGGAAAGTCCTGAAACCATGCACATGATGGGTGACGACTGCGACTGTGACTGCGACTGTGACTGTGACTGCGACTGCGAGTCCGATTGTGAATCCGACTGCGAGAGCGACTGCGAAGGCGGCTCGGACTGTGAGGGAGACTGCGGCGACGAGTGCGCGGACGATGGGGGAGGCGAAGACGAACCCGACGAGGAGGTATTCGGCAGCCGTGAGGACTTCGAGGACATCGACGACGAATGGTTCGACGACGACACCGGAGACTGGACGGAGAACGACTACGAGGAATGCGCGGAGCAGTTCTTCGGCGACAACGAGTTCTTCGGCGACACCGCCGAACAGCAATACGCCGACGCGGGCTATACCATGGCGGACGAGGACGAGGAGTACCACAGGCAGTTCTCGAGCGTCCACTCCGGCGGCTACAACAATTTCCATTTCTACCGTCGGGGCGGGAGCATCATACCGATGGGATTTCTCACCCTGGCAGGAATCCTCCTTCTCAGAAAGAAGTTCCCCAACATGAACACCGGGTTGCTTAACGTCATCCTCCCGGGTGATCTCTTCGACAAAGGGCGCGTGGCGCCGCGACCGCTCCCGCCCGAGCTCAGGAACATAGATCCAAGCGACACCGTGGACCTCAGGAAGTACTGCTCGCCCGTGGGCAACCAGGAACAGACCGGCAGGTGCAAGGCGTACGCCCTCACCCATGCATGGGAGCTCCTCCGCTCGACGCAGGCCGGGGTGAAACTGCGCCTCTCGGCCAACTACGTCATGATGCAGAACCAGAAGGTGGACGGCACCTTCAGCGACTTCTCCGGCGCGTACCGCGCCGATGACGGCACGCAAATGGGCCCTCAGCACGGCGACCAGCTCTCGAAAACCGGAGTCTGCGCGGAGAAGCTCTGGAAAAACGACAGCCCCCTCCCGCTTGCCGCGCAGAAGGAAATGGACGCGGACGCGGGGAAGAACCGCATCGCGATCAAGGCCCTCCCCATCGCGCTCGAGGACGTGAAGAAGGTGCTGAGCAAGGGCTACCCTGTCCAGTTCGCCATGGCGACGGGATCGGACTTCCAGAACATCGGTCGCGACGGCGTGTACCACATCGCCGAGGCCCCGGAGGGAATGCACGGCGGGCACGCCATGCTGATCGTCGGCTATTACAGCAATTACTTCATCGTCAAGAACTCGTGGGGCGAGGACTGGGGCGACAACGGGTATTGCTACATACCGAAAAAGATTCTTCAAGAGTCGGGATGGGAATTCAACGCGCTTGTCCCCGAGGCATCTGCCTCCGCGGCCAGGAAGTGAGCTCATGACCGCCGGGGCCTATACGGTTTTCGAGGGGGATATTCCGGTCGCCGCTCGCATCGAGCTCTTCGAGTCGAGCGGCCCTGTTTCGCCGAAGTACCAGTACTCGACGAAGATAACGGTCGCCGCCGGAAACGGGAACCTGTCCATATCCTGCGACGACCGGCGCGAGTTCTCGGGCGGCGCGCCGCTCAAGGTCGTTTCCTTTTCGAGGGAGCTCACGCGCGCGGAGTACGAGGGAATCTGGCGGCGCCTCGGGGAGCTCGGGGCGCTCGACCTCAACAGGGACTTCATCGGCCCCGAGAGGAGAAAAAGCATCGGGATCAGCTTCAACCATTACGAGCTATCGCTGGGGGACAGGAAGGCGCGCTGCGATTACCTGCTCGGCTCGGCGCGCGACCCGGAGTTCGCGCCTTTCGCCGCGGTGATTTCTTTTCTCGCCTCGCTGAAGGATTCGCCCCTCAGCGCATGAGGCGGGTCCTGTCCCGCCTCAGAGGCCCAGGTCGTGGTGCTCGCGCTGGACGCGCTCGCACCAGTTGCCCACGTTCCAGTCCCCGAACACGCCCATGCCGCCGCGCTCGTCAGGGCCGTGGTACACCGGCACGTGCACCAGGGAAAGCCCCTCGTACCCCGTCGCCTCCTCCAGCGCGGTGCGCAGTTCGCCGCGGGAGTACCCCCCGAACAGGGAGCGCACGCCCTTCACCGACGAGGCCATGGCCGCGTAATCCACGGCGACGCCGTCGCTCGTCTTGTACTCCTCGCCGTACTGGGCGCACTGAAGCCCCGAGATCGCGGCCATGCGCCTGTTGTCGAACACGACCACGCACCCGCGCGCGCCGTGCTCGATGCCGTCCACCAGTATCTGCGGGTTCATCATGAAGCTCCCGTCGCCGCAGAACGCGATCGCGTACTTTCCGCACGCGGCCGTGGCCAGCAGCCCCGACGCGGCGAATCCCATATAGGATGATCCGGTATCTGTGATGGTCTGCCCCTCGCGGGCGTCCTCGACGATCTGGAAGCCGTTGGCCTGCACGTCGCCCGCGTCGAAAAGCTTCACCGCGCCCGCGGCGTCGGCGAAATCGCACACGGTCTTGATGGCCGCGGGCTGGGTGAGCACCTCGCGGCGCCACATGTCGTCGTACAGGGGCGGCGCCTCGTAGCGGGCGCGCTTGAAGTCCTCCCATTCCTTCTTCTTCGCGAAGATCGAACGCGCCCACGGCGACGAACCGCCGCGCGGGGCCGCGCCCCTCTTTTTCAGCACCGCGATCCAACGCGCGAGGTTCGCGCGCGCGTCGCCCGTCACGGCCACGCTCCGGTTGTAGTGGTGCGCGTGCGTGGGATTGATGTTGAAGTTTATCACGTGCCCCGCCTTCTTCCAGGCGGTGCCCGAAGAGTCCCACTGGCACACGGCGCGCGCGCCCACCACCACGGCCAGGTCCGCCTGGTTCATGGCGTAATTGCCCGAGAGGGAGCCCTTGGAGCCGCCCACGGTCATGTAGCGGGGCTCCGCGTAGGGAACGATGCCCGTCGCGCCCGGCCCCGCCACGATGGCGGCGTCCAGGAGCTCCGCGAGCTCGACGACCGCGGCGCCGCAACCCCGTGCGCCCTGCCCCAGCTTGATGGTAATCCTTTCCGCGGACAGGGCCAGATCCGCCGCGCGCTCGAACACGCCGTCGTCGGCCGCCGCCAAGCGCGCGGTCTCCGCGGGGCCGGGAAGCTCGAGCAGGTTGAATCCCTTCAGGATCGCCGGTTGCACGTTCATGGGCGCGAGCAGGAAAAAGGGGCGCGCGAAGTCCCACCCGCCGGTTCCGGCGGCGCCGGCGCGGAGCGCGGCCACGACCGACCACGGTTCGTAGATGGAATACGCGTCACCCATCGTGGAGCAGAGCCTGAGAAAGAGGCCCTGCTCGTCCCGCGGGACCTGCTGCATGTTGAAGCCCTCGCCGTGGGTGGTCTCGTCGCCGAAGATGTAGTACACGCCCGCGCCGTTCGAGGCGGCGCAGAGACTCCCCGCGAAGGCGTGAAGCGCGCCGGGCCCGATCGAGGTGATCACCGCGGCGCGTTCGCCGTCCATCATCATGAGGGCCGCGGCCGCGTGCGACGCCTCGGTCTCGTGCCGCACGTTGTACGTTTTCACCGCGCCCGCGGCCTCGTAAACCCTGAGAGCCTCGCCGATGTCAGTGGTCCCGTGACCGAATATGCCGAAGTATTTTCGAACACCCTGGTTGAAAAGCCCGAGCACGATCGCCTCGGACACGGACAGGTCGTCGTACTGGCGCACCGCCCCTGCCCGGACCGCCTGTTCGATGGATCCGTATTTTACAAGCGCTTCCGCGCGTTCTTTCCTGGTCGTCACCGCGCACCTCTCACTTCGCGCCAGTTCTGGCGGCGATCGCCCCTTTCAGACGGGCGTCGGGGGACAGATCGTTCACGAGCTTCGCGAAGCCCGGGTAGGAGAGCGCGGGCGACGCGACAGCGTCGGGAAGCGACTTAAGCATTTCGGCGAAGTCGCGGTGCGTCGCACGCGAGACCGCCTCGAGAAGCTCGCGCGACTCGCGCTGGGGTTCGCGCCGGTGGGGGGGATATCCCCCTCCCTTCTCCACGCTGAACAAACGGTCGAAGATGAACCTGAGGTTCACGTCCGAGGCCCACCCGTACCCTTGGTGAAGCGCGAGGGACACGCAGTTACCTCCGTTTATCTGGGTGAAGAGCCACGCGTCGAGCGGTGTGAGGATATGCCCGCACGCGATGCCGGGATACTGCATCACCGAGTTCAGGAATCCCTGGCCCGTGCCGCACCCCCCCACGACGAAGTCGACGCAGCCCGCGTTCAGCAGGAGCGCGGACATGAACCCGGTGTGGATATAGCTGAGCTCGGGTGGCTCTCCGGTTTTTTTCATTCCCGCGTTGAATATCTCGTGACCGCGTCCCTCCAGGGCCGCGATGATGTCGGCGTTACGGTCCGCCGCGCTCGTTTCGTTTATGACTGCAATTTTCATGGTACTCTCCGTGTGTCCAATGTATCCGCCGCAGCGCGCGGCTCACTTCGCCAGGGGCGGTATGCCCAGGATCGCGCGCGCCTCTTCCGGGGTCGCGATCTCGCGGCCGAGCTCCCGCGCCAGGCGCACGATGCGCTCGACGAACTGCGCGTTCCCCGTGGCGAGCTCGCCCTTCCGGTAGAACACATTGTCCTCGAGGCCCACGCGCGTGTGCCCGCCCGATATGATCGCCATCGTGTTCATGGCGAGCTGGTACTTTCCGATGCCGGTCACGTTGAACACGGCCCCGGCGGGGATGCCGCGCATCATGGTCACCAGGTTCTCGGGCGTGCCCGGGAAGCCGCCCATGCCGTTGACGCCTATCACCAGGTTCACGTAGAAGGGGCGCTCGAGCATCTCCTTCTCGATGAGGTTCCGCACCTCGCCGAACATCGAGGGATTGTAGACCTCGAGCTCGGGCTTGATGACGCGCTTCTTCATCTCAGCGGCGAATATCTCCATTTCCGAGCGCAGGTTGTTGAACGGGACCTCCCTGCCCTGATAGAAGAAGACCACGGACCCCATGTTGAGCGACGCCGATTCGGGCCCCGCGGCCAGGCTCAACACCCTTTTTTCAATGGGAATGCCGGGGCCGCCGGTGGTGTTCTGGATGATCACCGGGCAGCGCGCGCGTATGCCCTGGTTGATTTCCCGGAAGATGGCCGCGTCGCCCGCGCCCCGGCCGAATTGATCGCGCGCATGCACGTGGATCACCGAGGCCCCCGCGTTGTAGCAGGCGAACGCCTCGCGTATTATTTCGTCCGGCTGTTCGGGGAGCGCGGGATTTGCCTCCTTGCCGTGGATGCCGCCCGTGAGAGCCGCGGTGATGATCAGCTTTTCCATGATGACTACCCTTTGTCCAGGGACGATCGTATTTCGCTCCAGCGCGCCATTGCCGACGCCGCAGCGACCCATCGCGCCACGTCCGGGAACACCGGCACGCCTTCCTTCTTCAGCCGCGCGGACATCCGCGCGGTATAGTCCCCGCCCGCGGCGCAGCAGAGGACCGGCTTGCGCCCCTTCCGGTTCAGCGCGGCGAGCCGCTCCACGATGCTCTCGTCGAGGGGGGCGTTCTGGAACACGAAGAAGGGCATGATGATATCGACTCCGTCGTCGTCCATGAGCGTCTCGATGACGAACTCGTAGTCCGCGGCGGTGGCGGATCCGGTCACGTCCACCGGGTTCGATACGATGTAAAAATAGCTGAAGGCCTTTTTCATGCGATCGAGCCCGGATGGGGATAGTTCCGCGAGGGTAAGCCCCTTTCGCGGGAAGAGGTCGAGCGCGTTGATCATGGGGCCCGCGCCGTTCGAGAGAAGGGCCGCGCGGTTCCCCTTCGCCGGGGGCTGGAGCGCGAGCGCCTCGCATGCGGCGAAGCACTCATGGAAGCTGTCCGTGAGAACCGCGCCGTGCTGCGCGAGCGCCCCCTCGAACACCTCGTAGGAACCGCCGTACGCCCCGGTGTGGGACACTGCCGCGTGCGCCGCCTGCCCGGTCCTTCCGCTCTTGAATACGACCACCGGCTTGCCGCTCTTCACCGCGCGGTCCAGGCCCGCGACGAACTTTCTTCCGGCGGAAAGCCCTTCCACGTAACAGCCGATCACGCGGGTGTCCGCGTCACCCGAGAGGTAGGCGAGCAGGTCCCCTTCGTCCACGTCGATCCGGTTGCCGTAGCTCACCATCTTGCTCATCCCGGTGATTGCCGCCTCTTCCATGAAGGCGCAGCCCCAGGTGCCGCTCTGCGTGATGAAGGCCATGGGGCCCGCGGGGGGCCGCTCGAAGCGCTCCCTCGGATAGAAGAACGAGTCGAACCTCCCGTGGCCCTCGAACGCGCCGATGCAATTGGGGCCCACCAGCCTGATACCGAGCCTTGACGCCTCGGAGGCGATGCGGGACTCGAGCCCGGCGCGGTCGCCCCCGAGCTCCTTTCCCCCGCCCGATACGATGATCGCGGCGCGCGTGCCGATGGCCGCCATGTCCCCCAGGAGCGCGGGCATCAGCTCCAGGTCGACCGCCACGATCGCGAGGTCGGGCGCTTCCGGAAGGTCACGGAGCGTCGCGTAGGCGTCGAGTCCCATGAGGGAGCCGCCCCGGTTGTTCACGGGGTATATCTTCATGTCCCTCTCCTGGCGGACCAGGGAGTCGAGAATCACGTTTCCAATTTTACCCGCGGTCGCGGAGGCCCCCACCACGGCGACGCTCTTCGGCATGAAGAAGGCGTCGATCCCCGCGGGATTCGGCACGACGGTGGGGCCGGCGGCAGCCCCGGCCCCGGCTGGCACCATCTTCGCGTCAAGCACCGTACAGCCGCGCGCTCCGACGCGCACCGGATTGAAATCGACGCTTTCGTATTCGCCGGCATGCTCGGTCCCGAAGCGCGCAATGGCGCACAACGTTTCAACCAGGGCCCCGACATCTGCGGCCTCGCCGCCCCTGAACCCCTCCAGGAGCGTGCGCCCTTTGAGCCCGGCAAGCATCCCGCGTACGACAGTCTCGGTCGCCGGGAGCGCCCTGAACGCGACGTCGCGCAGTATATCAGTCATGGTGCCGCCGGTGCCGACCATGAGCACGGGCCCGAACACGGGATCGTGCTGGAGCCCCGCGATGATCTCCACGCCGGGCGCCGCCATGGCCTCGACCAGTATGCCCCGGTAGCCGGGGACGTTTTCATTCCTGAACCGGGCATCCATCCCGGTGAACGCATCGCGGAGCTCGTCCGGGGAGGCCACGTTCAGCCTGACGCCGCCGAGCTCGGTCTTGTGGAGCACCCTGTCGGACACGAGCTTGAGCGCCACGGGGTAAAGTCCCTTCGCCGCGGCGAGCGCGGCGTCGGGGTCGGTGCAGAGAGCCCCCGCAGGCACGGACACGCCGTATGAGGCGATGAGCGCCTTCATCTCGTGCTCGGGAACCACGGCCGGGCCCGCGCCGTGCGGGGGCATATCGTGCACTTTCATTCCTCCACCCCTCTCTTTCGCGCGGCCCTGACATTTTCGATGATGTAATCCGTGGAAACCGCGGGCGTGAACACGCACGCGATCATGAGAGGCTCCTCCCCGGTGTTCATGGTGCGATGCACCGATCCCGGGGGCGCGTACATGGCGGTCCCGGGCCTGATCGCGTATTCGACTCCATCGAGCCAGGCCCTGCCCGTACCGGTCATGAAGATCATGAGCTCGCCCTCTTTTTCATGGCTGTGCCAGTCCGTGCACCCTCCCCCCGGAGCGAGTGTCGACACGAGAAAGGAAAAATCCTTTATGGCGGGATCGGTGTCGGGTGAAAGCAGTATCTTCAGTTCGCGCGCGAATGGTCGCGGTACGGAATGACCTTCAACCGCAGATATATCGATGAATGGCATGGCTGCTCCTATATTGCAAAATATACAATAATATTGTATAATCGTCAATACATGATTGACATTTTTCAGTTAATAATGCGAAGAGAATTAAAGGGATATCGCTTCTGCAGAGGCCCCTGCGGGGGCTCTTTGCAGGGGCTTCGCCCCTGCACCCCATTGGGAACGCTTTTTTCAACGAAAGGGCCCCCTGTGAGGGATTTGCCCGGGATTTGACTCCGCAATCCATTGGGGAACGCTTTTCCGATGAAAGGGGCCATCTGAGTGGGATTTGTAGGGGCTTCGCCCCTGCACCCCATTTGTTCTCTCTGGAACGGACAGTACTTGACGATTTTAAGGGATACGCTATATTGTGTATAGCGTCCCGGAACCGGAGATCAGGCCGGGAGAGATACGGATCACGGCAGTTCCATGAAAGTAAAAGAAAAAAACAACCCGTCGCCGCAGGCGAAGCAGCCGGTCATCCAGTCGCTCGACCGGGGCCTTCATATACTGGTGATCCTGGGCGAGGCGGGCGAACCGCTCGCCCTCAACGACATCGCGGCCCACTTCGACATGGACCGCTCGTCGGTGTTCCGCCTGGTCGCCACCCTGGTAAAAAACGATTTCGTCAGGCAGGACCCCGACAGCAAGAAGTACTCGCTGGGTTACCGCGTGCTGGAGCTCGCGGGCAGGTTCGAGAGCGCGAACGATTTCAGCGGGGTGATACGCCCCATCATGACGAGAATCTGCAGGGGCACCGGGCAGAACACCCACGTCGGCGTGCTCGACGGCGACGAGGTGGTGTTCATCGCGGTGGAACAGCCCCGCGGGGGTATATCCATGAACATCGCCGTGGGCACCAGGGAACCCGCCATACCCACGGCGCTTGGAAAGGCGATCATCGCGTTCATGCGCCCGGAAGCCCGGGACTCGTTCCTGGAGAAGGCGTCCTACACCCGCTACACGAACCATTCCATCGCCACCCCCGGGGAGTACCGCGGGCACATAGAGGAGGTGCGGAAAAACCGCATCGCGCTCGACCGTGAAGAATTCAAGGAAGGGATCGTATGCATGGCGGCGCCCATCCTCGACTCGAGGAACGAAGCGCGCTATTCGATCGGCATATCCGGGCCGAAGGACCTGATCCTGCCGCACTTTGACGAATACCTAGCGATAGTGCACGGGGCCGGCATCGAGGCGTCGTCACTGCTCGGCGGTTCGTCCCGCTGAAACGGCCGGGTCCCTACAGGCCGAACACCTTTCTGAGCACCATCGCGTCGTCGACCTTTCCCTCTATCTTGAGTTTCCCCTGGATGAAGGCGGTTTCGATTCGTTTCTTCTTCAGAATGATCGCGGCCCATGTCCCGGCCGGGGCGCGTATGACGAACGCCGCGTCGCCCGGCAGGGACCCCTCCACGAGCGAAAGCACTCCCCTGTTCACGGAGACCGCGAACATCGATTCGCCGCAGCCGCCGTCCGCGCACAGGTGCAGGCCGAACGAGCATGTCCAGTCCCCGGCCTTTGCCGGGTCGAAGCGTGCCAGCATGTCCCTGACCAGTCCCGCGCCGCGCGGGGCGAGCCCTGAATCGCCGCCGCCGAACAGCCGGGCGAGCAGGCCCTTCGAGGGCGACGCTTCCTTCCGCTCGTTTCTCCTCCGCTTCCACGCGAGGAGCGACGGGAACGAAGAATCCAGCTCGTCGAGGTAGACCTCGCGCCGGAGGGAGGCCGAACGCTGAATCGACAGGCTGAACCGCATGATCTCCCGCGCGTCGTCTCCGGAAAGGAGCGGCCGCTCGCCGTCCCGAATGGCGCGGAAGAAGTTGTTTGCCGCGCCGATGAATCCCTCGCCCCAGTCGCATTTCACCGCGTTGAAGCGCTTCCAGCCCCTGCTTGTGAACATGCTCACCGCGGGACCGGTGTGTATCTTTCCCGTGCAGCGGTGCACGAAAAGTATTCCCTTCGATCCGGTGATCTCGATCCACTCGTCATTGGCATAATACTTGGACGGAATTTTCAGGTCCTCGGCGTGGGCGAACTCGCACACGCCGTAGCATTTTTTATCGCGGTATTTCCACATGACCGTCGAAGGAGTGTCGATGATGCCGTCGGCGGAGTCGATCCATGCCGCGGTCCGTTCGGCGCCCCCGATCAGGTACCATGCCGCGGTCCACAGGTGATGGCCGTGGTCGAAGGTATCGAGCCCCCTCCTCCCGCAGCCCTCGTCGTTCTCGCGGATGCGCCATTCCCATGCGGTGGATGGAACCTGCCAGCCTCCGGTGCCGCCGCCTATGAAGCGGATGTGTATCATCGAGGGATCGCCGATCTCGCCCGCCTCGATCAGGCTGCGTGCGAGCGCGATGGGCGGGTAGAAGGCGTAGTTGTCGGTCACCTTGAACACGATGTTCTTCGCGCGCACCGCCTCGAGCATGCGATCCGCACTCTCCATGGAGATCGTCATGGGCTTTTGCACCGCGATGTGCTTGCCCGCGGCGGCGGCGTCGATGACCATCCGTTCGTGGAGGGCGTGCGGCGTGATTATCTCCACCGCGTCCACCGAGGGATCGGCCAGAAGGTCGCGATAATCGGTATAGTGGACGTCGGCTTTCCACTCTTTCATGCGCTTCAGCGCGGTCTCCTCGTTCGTGTCGCACACCGCGTGTATGCGCGCGAGCTTCGATCCCCGGTACGCGGGATAATGGACGTCGCAGATTCTTCCAAGACCTATGATGCCTACCCTGATCATGGTATATCCCCCACCTGATGAAGTGTTTGACGGGCGCACGTCAATATCCAGCACGGGTGCCCTGCTATTGTAAAATGTACAATATTATTGCATAATTGTCAATAATAAGCGACTATTTTTAATCCATTTCAATAGAAACGAGTATCCAAATATTACGATCGAGCCAGTATCCCTCCTTTCCCGAAAACCGCATTGTCATCCGCGCATCCTGCTTCGATGCCCGTGCCATAAACGGCACTTTTTTTTCTTGTAAGATATATCCCCGGTGCATAGATGATGCGCATCGTTTTCGGGAGGCCCGTTCCGGGAAAGGCACGCCTGCGCAAGGGATGCCCGCCCGCCGGCCCATATCATACAAGGAGGGGATATCCATGGAAAGAAAAAAAACCATTCGCATAGCGGCGATCGTCATCGCGGTCGTCGTTGCCTCAGTAGCGCTCTACTACGTCTGGCTCATCAATAGATTCAAGACCGAGGTGAGCAAGATGTCTTCCCTGTCTACCGGCGAAGTAACACCGGGAATATTCGCCATAAAGGACGAGTTTGCGAACGTATATCTCGTAAAAACCGCCGACGGGTTTATCGCCTTCGATGCGGGGAAAAAACAACCGGCGATAGAAGAAGGCATGAAAAAGCTCGGCATCGCCCCGGCCGATGTCAGGGCCCTGTTCCTGACCCATACGGACGGCGACCACGTGGCGGCGGTCGGGCTTTTCCCGAACGCGGCGATATACATCGGCGCGAACGAGGAGCAAATGGTGAACGGCACGAAGAGCCGCGCCCCCTTCATGAAAAACAAGCTCGCGGTGAAATACGCGACGCTGAATGACGGGCAGGTCATGAACGTGGACACCATCGAGGTCAGGTGCCTCCACGCCCCGGGGCACACGCCAGGGTCGATGTGCTACGTGGTCAACGGCGAGAACATCTTCACCGGCGACACCCTGAGTCTCAAGAAGGGAAGGGTGGACGTCTTCAACGAGTTTTTCAATATGGATACCGAGACGGAGAGAAAAACGATAACTAAAATCCGCGGGCTTCCGGGCGTGAAGCGCATCTTCACCGCCCACTACGGGTATTCGCCCGATTTTACAGAAGCGTTCAAGGATTGGAAGTAATCCGGAAGGGAGGATGATCACGTCCGAAACGATGATCACGAAGAAGAACGCCGATCCGATTTTTTGGGAGCTCGCGATCGATTCAATCGGCATCGCAAATCCCGACATGACGATCGGCCGGAAACTCGTTATACTGTATTTCACCGGGCCCCTGCTCTACAGGCTTGCGCTGATCGCGCTTCCTCCCTTCAGCTGGCTCAACCTGGCAGTGGGGACCGCGCTGCTCGCGGCGTCGATCGTGTAACCGCGTCCGTCCGGCGATTTACACTTCCTCGACCGGCTCCAGCACGAACCCGGCGTCGGCGATCATCTGCTTCGTCTTCTCGAAGCTGTCGCCGCCTTCCGTGAGGTAGCCCTGCGCGAAGAGCCCGTTCGCGGGATAGAGCGCCAGCGCCTGCAGGCTCCTCATGTGGTGCTCGCGAAAGCCTGCGGCGCGGATTTCCGCGGACGGGAACATGAGCCGGAACGCGCACAGGATTCTCAGGCACTGTTCGGGCGTCAGCGAGAAAGGCCGCGTTATCCTGCTGCCCGCAACCGGCTTGAAAAAATTCACCGGAATGGACTTCGCGTCCACGCTCCGGAGATCATCGATCATCCGCACTATGTCACCGTTCGTCTCGCCCATGCCCACGATGACCCCGCTGCACACCTCGAGCCCGGCGTTCCTCGCGGTCCGCAACGTGTCCAGGCGGTCCTCGTAGGAATGCGTCGTGCAGATTTCCCGGTAGTAGCCGGCGCTCGTGTTGATGTTGTGGTTGTACCTGGCGACGCCGGCGTCCCGCAGCATGGCCGCGTCTTCGCGGTCGAGGAACCCCGCTGACACGCAGACCTCCATCCGGTAACGCGACCGGATTTCACTCACGATGTCACAGATGGCGCGGATGTCGTCCTTTCTCTGCCTTCGTCCCGAGAACACCATGCAGTAACGGTAGGCCCCGTTCTCGTAGGCGGTTTTCGCCTCGGCGAGGTCCTGCTCCCTCGTTTTGGGGGGATATACCGGCGCGCCGCCGTCGGCCTTGCCCGACTGGGCGCAGTACCCGCAGTCCTCGGAGCAGCCCCCGCTCTTGGCGTTGTTGAGGACGTGCATCCTGACGCGATTTCCGAAATAATGATGCCGGACCGCGTACGCGGCGTCGAGCAGCCGCAGGAGATTGATGTCCCCTCCCTCCAGAATGCGTTCCAGGTCGCCGGGATCGATAGTACCCGACGATAATGATTGTTCCGCGAGACGGTCGTAGTCAATCATGACGGGATACTCCTTTTCACGGACGCGGATCGCATTCCCCCTCACCGGTCACGAACACCATGCGGATGTCCATGACATTGGTGCGGGTGGGCCCGGTCTTGACCAGGTCGCCGAGGGCCTCGAAAAAACGGTACGAGTCGTTCCTGGAAGCGTAGTCCTCGATGTCGAGGCCGCGCTCCCTCGCGCGTGCCGCAGTGCGCCAGTCCGCGATCGCGCCCGCCGCGTCGGTGGGACCGTCGGTGCCGTCGCTGCCGACGCCCGCGGCGAACGCGCCCCGCACGCCGTCGAGCGCGCGCGCCGCGTGGAGCGCGAATTCCATGTTGCGGCCGCCGAGGCCGCCGCCCCGCACCACCACCGTTGTTTCGCCCCCGGAAAGCACGCACGCGGGCGGCGCCACCGGGTTGCCCGACGCCGCGATCTCGCGGGCGACCGCCGCGTGCATCGCCGCGGCCTCGCCCGTGTCGCCCGTGATCATGGACGAGAGTATGACGGCGCGATAGCCGAGGCGGTCCGCGGCGTCGCGCGCCGCGGCGAGGGCGGTGTAGTTCGAGGCGACGATGCGGTTGAACACACGGTCAAAGGCGGGGTCGCCCGGCTTGGGCGTTTCGCCTATCTCGCCGCGCGCGCCCCCGGCGAAGCGCTCCCTCACCGGCGCCGGCACCCTGTCCGCGAGCGAATACTTCTCGAGTACCGACGCGGCGCCGGCGAAGGTCGAGCGGTCGGGCACGAACGGGCCGGAGGCGATCACGTCCATGTCGTCGCCGACCACGTCGGAGACCATCAGGTTTATCACGGTCGCGGGAAAGGCCGCGCGCGCAAGCCCGCCGCCCTTCACCATGGAGAGGTGCTTGCGCACGGTGTTGATTTCGTGGATGGAGGCGCCGCACGCGAGCAGGAGGTCGGTCGCGGCGCGTTTGTCCTCGAGCGAGATGCCCCCGGCGGGAAGGGGCGCGAGCGCCGATCCCCCGCCCGAAACGAGCGAGATGACGAGGTCGTTCTCGCCCGCGGATTCGAGGATCTCGCGAAGCCTGGCGGCGCCCCTCATTCCCGCTTCGTCCGGCACGGGGTGGGCCGCCTCGACGAGCTCCACGCGTTCGAGCGGCGTGCCGTGACCGTACTTGACCACGATGCACCCGCCCGAAATGCGATCGCCCAGCATCTCCTCGACCGCCGCGGCCATGGGCGCGGACGCCTTCCCGCACCCCACCGCGAATATGCGTCCGCCGGGGCCGGGCGCGAATTCCCGCTCGCCGCCGTCCTGTTCCAGGAATATGCGATCGCTTTTCACGCGGAGGCATCGCCGCACCGCGCCTGCGGGATCCACCGCGTCGAGCGCGGCCCTGAGTATTTCATGGAGGTCTTTCCGAGGGTCAATCATTGAATTATACCGCTGGCTTTCGTTATCCATTTGAGACGTAGCATCCTTGCCGGGCTACCGGGAAATATCAAATCATTTTCGCGTGCCGGAAAACGCACCCGGGGAAAAGGTTTGACACGCCCCGCTTCGGAGCCCCCCATGGAGGAACGCGATACCGGTATCGCGAATGTATATCCTTCACACGTATGAAAAGATGAAACGAATTGCGGTATTCATGGCGCTCGTGGCCGCGGTGGCGCTCTTTTACTGGCTCATGCTGGGCGGGAGGAATGCGCGGCCCGTCTCAACGCGGGATACGTTCAGCCGGGCGGACAGGAACGGCGGGCATGCCGATGTCAAGGATATCGATGCCGCCCGCGACGGCACACACCGCCTTGCAGGGGACGAACGCGACGCTTCCACGGGAGAAAGCGGGCTCCTGGACCAGGGCATGGAGCCGCGCGCAGACTTCACCACCCTGGAGCCGGATACGGCGTCGTGCATCGTGGTCTCCGGGAGGGAATCGGGGACACGCACCTACAGGGCCGTGGGGGGTCTCTCCCCGATCAGCGCGGGGGGATCGTCGATAGGCCTCGTGGCGCGCTTCGCGGGGGCCGCCCCCGGGAGCGGCGCGGACCATCAACTCAGGAACGCGATCATCATCATGCTGCCGCCGGACGCGCTCCGGGGCAACTACTCGGGCCGATCCGACAACTTCGGCTTTTATTACTTCGACGAAACGGGCGACAACGCGTTCCGTCCGGCAGCCGGCCCCGGTTTTACGCTCACTATCGTGGAATGGGGCGGGACCGGAAGCAGGGCGCGCGGCACCTTTTCCGGCGTCCTCCGTTCGGCGGACACTGACGCGACCGTGACCGTGAAAGACGGGCGGTTCGACATCGGCATCCGCTGACCCACCTGCGGCCGTTCTTCCCGATCGGGGCGCGGCGCCCCGCGCGAAAAAATATTGACAAACGATGACATGCCGTTTCCATTCACGACATACCATCTCAGGCACAGGCCGCGAATGACCGATGCAGAACGCAACGAAAAAGCTCCCGTGAACGCCTTCTGGGGCAATATCTTCTCGAAGATACGGCCCGGATCGCCCATACCCAACCTCGAGGTGCTCAGGCATTGCCCGCTTTTCCAGCGCCTCGGCGACAGGGAGATTAAAAAGCTTTCCTCGCTCATCTACGAACGCCGCTACCAGGCGGGAGAATACCTTTTCGAGAAGGGCCAGCCCGGCACCGCGATGTTCATCGTCAGGTTCGGGCACGTGAAGATCGTCGTCCCGGGCAGCGGCGACGACGAAAAGGAGCTCGCGGAAATCCTTCCCAACGATTTCTTCGGCGAGATCGCGCTCCTCGACGACACGCCGCGCTCGGCCTCGGCCCGCGCGGTCGAGACGACCGAGGCGCTGGCCTTCTACCGCGAGGACCTCAACGAGATGATGGGAACCTATCCCGCCATCGCGAGCAAGATCCTCCGGGAGCTCGCCGTGATTATCGGGCACCGCCTGAAAAAATGCAACGAACAGCTCCTTGATTCGGTCCTCTGACATGAACCAATCCAGCGACAGCCCCCGGCAGGCCGCGAAGACCCGGAAGACCACGAGACGCTTCGTGTACGTGGTCACGGCGTTCGTCGTCATCCTGACCGCGATCTTTCTCCTCTGGTCCCTCAGGACCATCATCCTGCCCTTCATCATCGGCACGTTCGTCGCGTACCTTTGCTTTCCGCTTCTGAAGCTTTTCACCAGAACGGGCCTCCCGCGACCCGCGGGCATACTGCTCTTGTTCGCGTTTTTTTTCATCGCGGTCTACACGGTCGCCACGCAGATCGGATCGGTCATACCCGACGACCGGGACAGGCTGGTGCTCAGGACCCGTTTCCAGTACAAGCTGAACGAGCGATACAACAAGTACATGGAGATGGATAAGCCCGGAGCCAGGGGGAACATCGCGCACCAGTATTTCGGAAAGGATTTCGACCGGTTCATGGACGTGCTCAACGGCTACCTGCGCTTCAACGCGGAGGAGCGGGAGCAGTTCCTGAAATACCGTGAGGGATACGGCGGCAAGCCCCCCATCGAGGACAGGTACTACGGATATTTTCTGAAAAACTCCGGATACGACCCCGAATCCGAGCATCCCGCCACGAGCGAGGTCCCTGAAAAGAAAACCGAACCCGGCGGCAAGGAGGAGGAATCCCGCCTTTCGTCCGTCATGGCGGTGATAAAGCTCTGGATCATCATGCCGCTCGTGTTTCTCTTTCTTCTCATCGATGACGGCGAGATTCGCCGGTTTTTCATAGGGCTCGTGCCCAACCGGTATTTCGAGGTCTCCCTCGCGGTGACCGAGAAGGTCAACAGGGCCATCGGGAACTACCTGCGGGGCATCCTCACCGAAAGCATGCTGGTGGCGCTCTCGTACATAGTGCTTTTCTCCCTGATAGGGTTCGACGTGAAGATCGCGGTTGCGGTGGGGCTCCTCGCGGGCATCGCCAACGCGATCCCCATGCTCGGCGTGGGCATCGCGTTCGTGCTGGGCTCGTCGTACGCCCTCATCGCCGAGAGCTCTGCCTCGGTACTGCCCTTCATCAACGCGGGGAACCTGATCGTCGCGGTGGCCGCGGTCGTGCTCCTGGTCTTCGCCATGGACAACGCGGTCTTCCAGCCGTTCGTGGTCGGGGGGGCGGTCAAGCTCCACCCGCTTGTGGTGTTCGTCGGGATCATAGGCGGTTCCATGCTCTTCGGCTTCGCGGGACTGATCCTCGCGATCCCGACAATCGTGGTGGTCAAGGAATTCTCCTCTACCCTGTTCAGGGAGCTCAAGAACTACTACATTATCTGAGCCCACGCGCGACGTTTTCATTTTGTATTGACAAACCCGTCCGTTGAACCACAGTTCGGAGAACCCGAACGCTTCGAACGTAAGGACGGTCGCATGAAAAAGCTCTTTACCCGGAAACCGATGGAACTCCTCCTGGAGGAAATGGAAGGAGAGCACCGCCTCAGGCGCGTGCTCGGCCCCATAACGCTCACAAGCCTCGGCATCGGGGCGATCATCGGCACCGGCATTTTCGTCCTCACGGGGATCGCGGCCCACGACAAGGCGGGCCCCTCGCTCATGCTGTCCTTCGTCGTCTCGGGCACCGCCTGCGTGTTCGCCGCGCTCTGCTACGCCGAGTTCGCCTCCATGGTGCCGGTGGCGGGATCGGCCTACACCTACGCCTACGCGACCCTGGGCGAGCTCATGGCGTGGATCATCGGGTGGGACCTGGTCCTCGAATACGCGGTGGTCTCGGCCACGGTGGCGCACGGCTGGTCGCACTACTTCCAGAATTTCATCGGCGTGTTCGGGCTGGAGTTGCCTCCCGCCGTGGCGAGGGCGCCGTTCGATTTCGACCCGGCCTCGGGCGCGTTCATTTCCACGGGCTCGTACGCGGACCTGACCGCCGTCGTCATCACCATCGCGATCACCGCGATACTGGTAAAGGGAATCCGCGAGAGCGCGGGATTCAACGCGGCCATGGTGGCCGTCAAGCTCGCGGTGGTGCTCTTCGTCATCGTCGCCGGCATCTTTTTCATCGATCCGTCGAACTGGCGTCCCTTCGCCCCGTTCGGCTACAGCGGGGTGAGCTTTTTCGGGAAGACCGTGCTCGGGCAGACAGGGGCCGGGGGAGCCCCCCTCGGCATGATCGCGGGCGCGGCCATCATATTTTTCGCGTATATCGGCTTCGACTCGGTCTCGACCCACTCCGAGGAGGCGAGGAACCCTCGCCGCGACGTTCCCATCGGCATCATCGCCTCGCTTTTAATCTGCACCGTTCTCTACGTGGTTGTGTCCGCCGTGCTCACCGGCATGGTGCGCTACGACAGGATCAACATCGACGCGCCGGTGGCCGACGCCTTCAAGCAGGTGGGCCTCACGTGGGCGCAGCTCATCATCGCCGCGGGCGCCATCACGGGTATGACCTCGGTGCTCCTGGTGATGATGCTCAGCCAGCCCCGCGTGTTCCTGGCGATGGCGCGCGACGGCATGCTCCCGCCTTCCTTCTTCGGGGCGGTCCACCCCCGCTTCAGGACGCCCTGGAAGTCGACGATACTCACCGGCGCCTTCGTGGCGGTGCTGGCCGCGTTCCTGCCGCTCAGGGTGCTCGCGGAGCTTACGAACATCGGCACGCTGCTGGCCTTCGTCATCGTGTGCCTGGCAGTGCTCGTGGTGCGCAGGACCCACCCCGAGTTCGAGCGCCCCTTCAGGGCGCCCCTCGGCTCGGCTACGCCCGTTCTCGGTGCGCTCCTCTGCCTGCTGCTCATGTTCTCGCTCCCGGCGGAAAACTGGCTCAGGCTCCTGGTATGGCTTCTCATAGGCATGGTGATATACTTCGCCTACGGCCGGAGAAAGAGCGTGATGGCGAAAAGAAGAAACGGCGGGGCCTGATCCCCCGCCGGCTTCGCCGCATATGGTTCGTCCAGCCGGCCCCCGCACGGTCCCCGCATCGGGGAATTCGGACACGGCGTCATATATCCCCCCCGTCTCGCTTTTTTTTCGAACGCCGCGCCTCCCCCATCCGTATACCATGTACGAACACATCAAGGAGGTGCTCACATGGCAAACCCGACAACAGGGGGGAGGTCAAAAAGGATCGGCGATATGGTTTTATACCGGAGCGGCGGAAAGACATTCGCCAGGCCCGCGGGCGTGTCCGCACGGTCGCGTGCGGATGCGCATGCGGCAATCCGGGCGGCGTTCGCGGTCGTTTCATCGATATGGCGCGGCGAGGGCGGCGTGCATCATGCATGCTGGGAAAAAGCGGCACGCGGAGGGTACCTGAACGGATACAGCGCGTTCATGGGGGCGAACATTTGCCGCGCGAGAAAGGGCGAGGGCCTCGCCCTGTTCAGGGGAACGGGAATAAAGGCGCTCGCATCGCTCGATGCGGTGCCCGCGCCTCGCGGGGGCGGGATACTCGTCTCGTTTTTACCGGCGCTCCGCCGTGGCGAATACCTGACGCTTTTCGTGCAGCCGAAATGCGGGGGAATGCCCGGGCTTCCCGTCATGCGCCGCGAGTTCGGGGAGGCTCCCGTCTCGCCGCTCCGCATCGACGGACTTACGCCGGGCACGGACTACTTCGTGTATGGCGTGGTCACGAACGCGCCGTACGCCGACGCAGACCGGATCTCCTCATCGGTGTGGTGCGGAGTATCGGTGTAAACCAGGCGGGCCGCCCTCCCCGGGGCGGCTTTTTCTTGCAAAAAAGATTTCTATGCGCCACGCTGTCCCCTGATGACGCGATGCGGCCGGTGTAAAATCCGGTTCGGGGGATCGATCATGAAAAAAATAACACGCTCGCTCGGTGTGGTTTTAATCGCCGTCCTCGCATGCTGCACGGTGATGCAGGCGTTCGGCAAGGACCCTTACCGCGTGGCAATCGTCGTCGTCTTTAAAAAAAACGTCGACGAAAGCTCGACCGCGAGAATCCTCGAGCGGGGGCGCTACATCTTCAGCCCGAACAGGGGAAAGCGATCGTTGATGAGCGGGGGCCCTGCATTCACCGTGTACGTACCCGTGGACATGCGCGAGGCCATAAAGGAAAAGCTCCGAAAAATCCCGGAAATCCATGAAGTCTACGATCCGGACTGGAGCAAGCGCAAGGATTGAATTGCAGGGACATGTAGTGACAGAAGCACGCGCGCGAAGGATGACGCCCGAAGACGGGGACGGGTTCAGCGAATGCACCGAAAGAAAGTGGATTACTACGTAATGAGCGTCGAGCCGATGGACGACCGGCCGGTATATCCCATAATATGAATACACCATACAAGGCGGAGGGACGGCGATATCTGATATCCACCGCGGGAGAGCGCTCTAGATTTTTATCGGGACCGTGACTACAAACGACGTCCCGTTCCTTGTATCGAACGCGACCGAGCCGCCGAGCTGCTTCGAGAGCATCTTTATGATCATCATGCCGAGGCCGGACGACCTGTCGATGTCGTAACCCCCGGGCATTCCCACGCCATCGTCCGTGACGGAGAGTTCTATTCCCCCGGAAGTCCTTTTCAGGTCTACGTGAATTGTCCCGGCCCTGCCGTCGGGAAAGGCGTATTTGAGCGCGTTCGTCACGAGTTCGTTCACGATCAGGCCGAACGGCGCGGAGCTCTTCGCGTCCATGGATATCTCGTCGCACCGCTGCAGGATGCGTATCTTCTTTCCGTCGACAACATAGCTCGAGGCCAGGGAATGAACTATCTGCGATATGTAGAAGTCGAGCTTTATCTCCTGTGCCTTGCCTTTCTGGTACAGCATCGTATAGAGCTCCGCGAGCGAGCTGACCCTGTCACGGATGCTCTGGAGCGCGTCGCGGGTCGGCCCCTCCGCTATCCGGTTCTTTTCCAGGTCTATGAGCCCGACGATCATCGAAAAGCTGTTTTTCACCCTGTGCTGGAGTTCGTGCAGCAGGTTTTCCCTGTCGCGGAGTGCCTCTTCAAGGAACCGTTCCGTCTGCATGCGCATCGTGATGTCCCGCGCGGCCGCGTAGATGAGCTCGCCCGCGGGATACGAGCGCCACTCGATCCATCGATAGGACCCGTCGGAAGCGCGGTAGCGGTTGACGAAATCGATGACCTCTTTCTGGTCCGCGAGCCTCTCGACGGCGGTCATCGTGGCAGCGAGATCCTCCGGGTGCACGAAATCCAGGAACTTTTTTCCCTCGAGCTCGGCAAGATCGTATCCAAGGACCTTTCCCCATTCGGGATTGAGGCGCAGGAACCTTCCGTCGGTGTTCGCGATGCACAGGAGATCCAGGCTCGCCAGGAAAAAGCGCTCGAGCTCGTCCCTCTTCTCCTGCAGCGTCTGTTCCGCAATCTTGCGCTCGGTAATGTCGCGTACCACGCAATGAATCTCCTGTACCGAGCCCCCGTCATCATAGATGATCCGCCCTTCAGTCTCGGCCCAGATGACCGCCCCGTCCTTGCGTATCATGCGATGCGTGACGCGGTAATGGTCCTGGCCCGCCGCGATCGCGCCGTTGATCGCCTGCCAGGCCGTCTCGATCCCATCCGGGAGCATGGCCCTATCCACGGTACTGCCGATAAGCTCGTCGGGTCTGTACCCCAGCAAACGCTCGGAGGAAGGGGTCACGTAGAGCACCGTGGCGTCGGGAGCGTGACGCGAGATCATGTCGAAGGCGTTTTCAGTGAGGAACCGGTACCGCGCTTCGCTGGCAAGCAGTTCCTCCTCGTTGCGTTTTCGCTCGGTAATGTCGTCGAGAAGCCCCAGAATCCTTGAAGGCGCCCCATGCTCGTCGTTTTGCAATATCAGGTTCATGGATACCCAGTAGAGAGATCCGTCCTTTTTTGCTGAACGAATCTCCTTGTTCCGGACGGACCCGTTGCTGAACAACTCCTCGACGAGGCGCTCGCGGTCCCATGGGTCGGCGTAGATGTTCCACGCCTTTGTCGCGAGAAACTCCTCCATGCTTTCATACCCCGCCATGCGGGCGAGCATGTCGTTGGCGTGGATTATATCCCCGTCGATCGTGGTTATGATCAACCCCGCGTTGAGGTTGTCCACAAGGGTGCGGTATATCATCTCGCTCGCGATAAGCGATTTTTCGAGCTCCTTTATTTCGGTGATGTCCGGAAAGGCCACGAACCCCGCGATGAGGTTCCCCGCCTCGTTGTATATCGGCGCGCCGTTGACAAGTTCCCAGCGCTCGGTCCCGTCCTTGCGCACGACCCTGTTCTCGAGGTTCGTCACCGATTCCCCGCGGAGCGCGCGGGCAAGGGGCAGGTCCATGAAGCGAACGGGGTTCCCGTCGACATCGAAATCCTGCCAGGTCTGGTGAAATTCGGCGAGAAGGCGTCCGACAGCCGAAGGTTCTTCCGTGATGCCGAGTATTTCCTTGCACGCGGAATTGTACAGGCGGATCACGCCGTCCGGGGCGCTCACGAGGACCATGGGCACCGGAGTCTGCTCGAACGCCGACTGCAGGAGCACCTTCATGTCGGAGAGCTCCCGTTCGGCCCTGTTCCTGCGCGTAACATTGCGAAGCACGGCCTGGCCTATGCCGTCCGGCAGCGTGACCGCGATCATCTCGATCTCGAAGCGGGTCCCGTCCTTCCCATGCATGTTCCACTGGGATTCCCGGCTCTTCCCGACGGCCATGTCGCGTATGAATGCTTCAAGACGTTCCCCCAGGGGCGGTTCGACGAGGTCGCGAAGCGCGAGCGATTGCATTTCAGTCCTTGAGTAGCCGAACAATTCACAGGCCCGGATGCTCGCCATGATGATGCGCCCCGATTTCTCGAAAAGAATGACCGCGTCAGGGGAATAGTTCCTCAGGTATTCGTTCCGTTCAACCAGCGATTTGAGCTTGTTTTCGGAAATGACCTGCTCGGTGATATCGGAAAAAATCGTCGCGAACCTGCCCTTCTCGGGGGAGAACGCCCACACGTCGTAATGCCTGCCAAGGTCCTGCGTAAAATTCTGGTATGAAAACGATTCGCCAGACGTGGCGACCCTGCCGTAGGTCTCGATCCAGTAGTTCTCGATGTTCGGGATGACCTCCTTCACGGTCCGGCCGACGATGTCGGCCGCATGGAGCCCCGTGAGGCGCTCGAACGCAGGATTGACGTTGAGGTACCGGTAATCGACGGGCTTCCCCCTTTCATCGTAGATCGTCTCGTGGTACGCGAAGCCGTTCAGCATGTTCTCGAAAAGAAGCCGGTAATTCCTTTCGCTTTCCGCGAGATCCCTATCGCGCATCATGAGCTTTTCATGGGACTGCAGTACCTCCTCGTTCGTCGCCTCGAGCTCCTCGATGGTCGCCTGCAGCTCCTCGTTCGCGGCGGCGATTTCCTCGTTATTTTGCTTGATCCTCTGATGCGCCTCATGCAGCTTCAGCGCCATCCTCAGGGAGGCGATGAGCACCGTCTCGCCCGAGTTCTTGACCACGTACCCGTACGAGGTTATTGTTTCGGTCCTGTCCACGATCGCCGGCTCGGTATGGCTCGAGAGGAAAACCACTGGAATGTCCCGCGTGCGCAGGATTATCCTCGCCGCGTCCGTGCCGTCCATCCCCGGACCAAGGTCGATGTCCATGAGGACGAGTTCGATGTCGGGATTCGCCGCAAGGCTGACGGCGTCCGGCCCGTTGGAAGCCAGGATGACCCTGAAGCCGTTTTCCTCGAGCATGACCTGTTCTGCCATGGCGATAACGGGATCGTCTTCCACGAGCAGTATGGTGAGAGGGGTATCGGCGTGCCTTGCAGTCATTTTTTCAATCACCTGCGTCCTCATAGCAGAACGTGCCCGGAACGGACCTGTATGTCCGGCGTGTGACAGACATCGAAAACCGAATAAGCGTGCGGGATAAATTGAAAACACCTAAAGCAAAAAATGTCAATTGAAATTAGGGGATATACACGCCGCCGTTAGAAAAAACGACCGCGGGAAGAATTGGCCGGAACCATCCAGAAACGCATCCCGTGAGGACGTTTCGCCCGTACGATCGGCCCCCGTCATTTCATGACGGTTACCGGGTATTTCGCTTTCATCTGCCGGATGTCGGAAGCGAGTTTTCTTTCGCGCATGACGGCCTGGATCTTCGTTTCGATGAGAGCCCTCGTCGAGGGATCGCCGAAGGGCCTGACGCGCACCTCGCGTCGCCTCAGCCGCACGATTTCCACGCCGTCGGGTGTGGAGAACGGCACGCTGACCTGGCCGGGCCGCACAAGGGTGAATCCGATCTCCATCACCAGGGGAAGCCCTTTTCTCCTCTCCACCCGGCCGAGATCGCCGCAGCGGGAGGCGTCCGGCGCGATGGAATGCCGTTTCGCGAGCCCGCAGAACGAGCCGGGATCCTTGAGGATCCGCGCGTGCAACGCCTGCGCGGTCGCGTGGTCCGGGACCCTTATGTGCGATATCTCCACCGCGACAGGCTCCTCGAAGAGCCCGCGGTTCCCCTCGTAAAATGCCCGCGCCTCGTCCGCTGTAACCGGATATCGCACGGCTGAGGATTTCCCCCCGGAAAGCGACTCGAAGCCGATGCGCCTTCGGTAGATTTCGGCGAGGAGGGCTTCGGACGCGCGCGTCTCGATCTGGTCAAGCAGCGCGCGACGCCGTTCCTTCAACCGGACTTTCAGCGGCGCGAGGTGCGCGTCCGTGACGAGCGCGGCCAGGGCCCGTTCGCGCACCGCGTCATCGGTCAGCGCCGCACGCGTGTTCTCGTCGGCGCCGTCCACGAGCGCCGCGAGGGTCGTCTTCACCAGGTCGGACGAGATCGATATCCCCTCCGCGTATGCGCGGTTCAGCGCGGGAAGGCCTCCCCCGTCCGGAGCTTTCGGTATGGCGCCGCCCAGGGGAATGTAGGGACGCTCTTTACGGACGAACGCCCGCCCCCAGTCCACAACCGGAACCGCGAGGCGCTCGTTTTTTTTCAGGTGGGCGAGCAGGCCCTCGCCGCAGTCTCCCCTGATGCCGAGTTCCCCGCAGATGAAGTCCATCCGCGTTCGGGCCAGGACGGCGGGCAGGGCCCCCAGGTATTCCCCGCCCGAATCGATTCGATCGAGCCGGGCCTTTTTCGCGATAAGGCAGTTCCTCACGATGCCGTCGATCACCTCCCGCCGTGCGACGCTCCCCCTGCCATCCGCCCCGAGCTTCTCCATGGCATACGAAACGAAACCCCGGGTGATGCGCTCGCCGCCCACGAAGGCCGCGGCCTCGTCGTCTCTCCCGGCGCAGGCGCACGCGGACAGCACGAGCGCCGCGGTTATCGCGGCGCCCGTAAAGATCGCCCTTCCGACACTGTTATGCATCGGTCCTCCGGCCGTTCGTCAGAACCTGCGCTCTGATTCGGGCGCGTACAGGTCGTACACGAATTTCTCGAGGATGATGATGTTCACCGCCACCGAGGCGTCGTATTCCGACGATCCCGCGCCGCGACGCACCTCGCCGTCCTCTGAATAGAGGGGGCCGGGCATGTTCACCGACTTGTTCGCGAAGAAGGTGATGATCTGCTGGATCGTCACGTTCCTGAGCATCTCGCCCGAGGTGATGCCGTAGGCGCCCTTGAACTCGGCGACAAGGGCCGTAACGTTGGACCTGTCCAGGAGGATGCCGTAGTTCGAGTCGACCCATGCCTCGTAATCGGTGTGGTAGTGGTCGAGCGTGTTCCACACGTGCTGGGTGACGGTCGCGTCCTCGGCCATGTGAAACACGTGTCCCAGGTACTCCGCGTGCACCCGGTCGATGGTGGTGGGGGTCCTCCCGTTCAGGGCCCTCCCGTACCAGTAGGCCGCCGCGTTCGTGCAGGGCTCGTATACCGTTTTCTGGTAATCGTCGTAGTTGCCGCCCGGCGTCGAGGAATAGTAGCGTGCCTGGCCCGGGGCCTGGTACCGGAGCCTGTAGGCGTCCCTCACGCCGTTTCCCGATTCCGGATAGGAAATCCTGTTGCCCGCCTTCCCCTCGTTGCGCGTATCCTGGTTGTACAGGAGCGATTTGACCACGCCGTTGTATCCCCAGAAGCCGTCGCCGGGCGAATACTTGTAGCTGTACCCGTCGTAGGCGTTCCCGTAGGAGCCCGACCTGAACATCGTGACGAAATGCCAGTAGCTCGTGAAATTGGTGTCAAAACCGAGTATCGACACGTGGGTGCGGTATCCGACCCACCAGCCGCCGATCGAGGTGTCGTAAAAGGCGTCGGTGTCCCCGTTCTTGATGCCGCAGCGGACGTCGATATCGCTTCCCGCGGTGTACCTGATGAACGACGCCGCCCATTTCTGGGACGAATCCCCGTTTTCCCCTTCCATGAAGGAGAAGGCCTCGATGACCGTCGATTTGTGCGTGTCGTATTTCCACGCCCGGGCCATCTCGCCCGTACCGACGATCATCGCCGCCAGGCACAGTGCCGTAACCGTCCTTTTCATTGTCCTTCCTCCCTATTTTTTTCCTTTTTCGCCTTCAACCAGGCCTATGCGGTCGGCGATGAACCGGCGTCCCCTGTTCATTTCGTTCACCGCATCGTCCGCTTCCCGTATCTCGTCGTCGCTGCGGGACCCGTCCACCCGCGCGCGCTGAATGTTTTCCTCAGCCGTTTTGATCATGTCTGCGAAAAGCCTCTCCCCGTCGCGAAGCCGCCTGAGCACGTCGCGCCGCTCTTCCTCGGTGCGGTAGGGCAGACGGATTTCGTTCGCCTCGTCCATGACCGCGTCGGGGTTCACCGCCAGGGCGTGCCGCTCGAGTAAATCCTCGTTCACGTCGCGGGCGAGGTCGCGGGACTCCCTGAGCCCGAGCTCGCGGGCGATCATCCCGAAAAATTCTCCCACGGGACCGTTCCCGTGCGCCTTTACGCCGCGGGAAAGCCCTCTGCCGTACTCTGGAGCGCCATTTCCGCCCTTCCCGGCGGATCCACCCGCGGCAAACGCAATAATCACGGCCGCGACGGCCATGATTAAGACCGCTGCGAGCATTTTAAGGGATGTTCGTGTTTTCACTTCGATTTTCGCATCATATCGGATAATGGAAATATTGAATTTAACGTACAAAAAGCGTTCCCATTCGTCATCAACCGGCCGGACGGAAGTTTGACCGCGGTATAGCACGGGGGGTATTTTCTTAATGAAGTGTAATTTTTCGGATCAGCAATCGGTTCATAGGGGGATATACCTGCAACCGGGTCGATATCCCTCAGGAGGCGGTGCCGGGAGCGTGGAACGCGTCGGTTTCGACCCGCACGATGAAGGAAAAAAGGACCGTCACGCACCCGAGGAACAGGAACGCCCATTCCGGGGAAACGTCGGCGATGAGGCCGGTGACCGGGTACATGAACATGATGACAACGCGCTCGAGCATGGATACGCCCGAAAGCACGGTGGCACGCACGCCGCTTTCTATATGGCGGTTCATGAAATCGGAAAGGAGCGGCACGCGCAGTTGCCTGAGCGAGGCGATAAGGACGATCGCGGCCAGGACGTAGGCGATATTCGGGATGAAGCAGAGGCCCATGTAGAGGAGCCCGGGCACGACCGCGGTCGCGAAGATGAGCCTCTCGATGCCGAGGGCCTTCTCGATGCGCGCGACGTTCAGCATGAGCGCGATCCCCGCGACATTGAACGCGGCCCCCACCGCCCCGAACCACGAGACTGCCACCCCCGATTGCATGAGAAGGGTCTGGTAGAGCCAGTAGATGAAAAAAGTCGCGGCCGATATGAACGAATAGTTCAGGGAGAATGCCCTGAGGACCCTGTTCGTGAAGATGTACCTGAACCCGTCGATCCCCTGCCTGAGGAACCCTCCCCCGGCCTTTTCCCGTTCCGGCTCGGTGAGCGTGAGCGCGATGATGAAGATAAAGGCGAGCGCGATCCCGGTGATGATGAACGTCAGGGGGAGCGCGGCAGGGTACCCCGGCGGGTCCATGCCGGCCAGCGCCGAACCGCCCAAAAGGCCGATGATGATCCCCGCCAGGCCCGCGGACTCGTAGCGCGAGAAGCACTTCGTGGCTGAATCCTCGCGCCCCAGCGCGAGGAGCGTGTCGTAGATCATGGCCCTGTCCGCCCCCGAGAGGAGCGTCATGCCGAGGGCGCAGACGAATTCCGCGACGAAGAAGGCGAAAATATCGTTGACGAGCCCGAATATCGCGAAGGACGCCCCGGTGAAAAGACCGCCGAGGGCCAGCGAGTATTTCCTGCCGTAGCGGTCCGCCACGACCCCGGTGGGTATTTCGAGCGCGAACATCCAGAACGAAAAACTCGCCTCGAGCAGGAACATGCGGGTATAGTCGAGGCGCGCCCAGTCCAGAAAAAAGGGCACCGTTACCGCGCCGAAGAACATCATGTTCTTCACGGCGCCTATCACGTACATTTTGGGGATGTTCGATTTCATGGTCACGGCCGGACGCGCGTCATCCGCGCTTTCCCGCCAGCACGCTCTCGATGAACGCCGGGGGCATGGACGTCCGGGAGGATATGTCCCCCGCGGAAATGCCCTGCCCGTGGAGGCGCGCCACCACCGACTCCATCGTCTCGCCGATCTCCACGATGTGCCGGTCGGGGTCATAGCAGCGCATGACCCGCTGGCACCAGGGTTCTTCCCGGGGCCCGTGCAGGAACACGACACCGGCCGACTCGAGACGGGCGTATTCCGAGGCGACATCGTCCGTCTCGAAGTAGAGTTCCCCGTTGTGCGCGCCGGTCAGGGACTCGTCGGCGCCGCGGCCGAGAAGACCCATGAAGTGGTTTCTTTCGTGGATGGCGAAGTCGCCCTCGAAGGTGACGTTCTGCCCGAAATCGTATTTCACCTTCAGGCCGAGCTTTCCTCCGTAAAAGGCCCGCGAGGCCTCGACATCGCCGACAACGATGAGGGGACACACAAAACGTATCATACACTCACTCCTTTGCGCCCGCTTCCTTGAGCATCCTGACGACCTCCGCATAGGCCCTGTCGCTCTCCCGCCGCTCCTCGGCCAGCATGAGCACGGTCTTCCCGGATGCGTTCTTTTTGGTCAGGTCGGCCTTCGCGGCGATGAAGACCCTCACGCACTCGATCATCGGCTGTCCCCCCCCGGCCGCGAGAATGGCGTACATGATCGGCGTGGCCTTCCTGCAGGGCTGGCATCCGCTCCCCGCGCCGGCCTGGGCATCGATTTTTGCCCCTGCCTTGAGCAGGGCGCTTATGACCGCCGTGCGCGCCTTCGTGGTCCTCATCGCCGAAAGCATGAGCGCGGTCTGTCCCACTCTGTTGAAATCGTTGGGATCGGCCCCCTTCGACAGGTAGAGCGTGACAAGCTGGAGATTGCCGCGCTCGCTCGCCACCATGAGCGGCGTGGCGTTTGCATCGTCCCTGTCGTCGAGAGTGAGCCCTTTCGCGAGAAGAAATTCTATGATTTTGACATGCCCGTCGCCCACCTTTTCCCGCGATGAGATCGACGGCAGGAGGGAGTTCATGCCGTTCCCCTTCAGCCTGGCCCCTTTCTCCACGAGGTACTTGAACAGCTCGAACTGTCCCGCACCCGCGGTCATGGTCAACGCGTTCTGCCCGTTGCCGGTGGTGCAGTTCACGTCGGCCCCCTTTTCAAGGAGCGCCCGGGTAAAATCCATTCGGCCCATCATGGCCGCGTACATGAGGAGAGAATACTCGTTCGAATCGGCGGCGTTCGCATCGGCTTTCGTCTTCAGCGAAGATTCAAGTCCCTTCAGGTTGTTGTCGACCATGAACTTGTAGAGCCTGTCGAAATCGCCGGCTTGAAGCGCCGGTGCCGACAGTATCATGCACAGGACGACGATGGTGTTCTTCATATGGGCCTCCGTTGATACTGAATGGTGCCGCGGGGACTGAAAAAATCAAGACGATTTTATAACGCCCCCGGTATATCCCACACAAAAAAACGAGGGGATGGAACCTTTTTCACTTTTCCCGGGTCTTACCGTCAATTTCACGCAAGCAGAATGATTTTAACGGAGGACCTATGACAAAAGCGGTACACGGAATGATCGGCGCGATGCTCGTCCTGGTAATGGCACAGGCCGCAGTCTACGCGCAGAGAGACGGCAGGGGGCCCGGCAGGGGCGATTGCCCGCGCGACGGTAAAATGCGCGGGGCCATGAAGGGCGATATGCCCTGCGGCCCGCTGTTCGGCAACCCGGCGCGATTCCAGAAAGAGCTGGGATTGAGCGACGACCAGATAAAAAAAATCGCGGAAATCAACAAGCAGCATCGCCAGAAAATGCTTGATTACCGTGAAAAAATGGCGCCAAAGAACATCCAGATGAAGAAATTGCTCCTGGAGGACCAGGTCGACCTGGCAAAAGTGCGCGCCCTTCTGAAGGAAGTATCCGACTACAGGGTCGAGCTCCACATGCTGAGAATCCAGCACAGGCTCGACATCGAGAAGGTGCTCACGACGGAGCAGCGGGCGAAGATGAAAAGTCACATGATGAATAAGATGAAAGGAAAAGGCGGCGGAGGGCGCGGGCATGGTCCCGGACCCGGTCCCGAACCTGACAGGGATTAAGCTGGCATCCCGACAATGACAGACGCTGAATTCGCGGACATCGTGGGAACCACAAAGACGATCGTGCTGTCGGCCGTGCGCAAGCACCTGGCAGCGCGATTTTCCCACGCCGTCGACGACGTGGTGCAGGAAACCTATATCCGGGGGTACCGGCACCTGGCCGGCGGAAAGTTCAGGCACGACTCCTCCCTGGAATCGTGGCTCTACGCCATCGCCCGGAACGAGTCGCTCAGAATGAACGAGAGGCTCGCGAGGGAGGAGGAAAAGTCGCGGCGTGCGGCATCGGCCCGCGCCGTGGAGGACCCGGCCGACCCAGACCCGTTCGCCGGCTATGACATCGACGGACTAATCGATTCCCTCCCCGCCATCTACAGGGACGTCCTGAAGCTGAAGGGGACGGGCGCGAGCGAGAGCGATATCGCGCGGCGCCTGGGGATATCACCAGGCACGGTGAAATCGCGGCTTTCGCGCGGAAGGAACATATTGAGAAAGATTTCGAGGGAGGCACTGTGATGGCTTCTGTAATCGACGAAAAAGCGTACGATGCGCTGATACGCGAGAAACAGGACAGCGCGGGTTGGGACCTCGCCATCGCGCGGGGCGTCCTGCGCCGGAGGCGCGTGACCCGCATCAGGGCAGCGGCTGCTTCGGCCGCAGCGACCGCACTTGCGGCGGCTGTGGTTTTCGCGATCCTGCCCGGCCCCGGCCGCGATGCGGCCGAGGGCGAAAAGCTCGACAGCCTCGTCAGCGCGCAGGTAAACGGGACGTGGTCGAGCGCGATCGCCGCCTCGAACGGCACGCCGGCTTCAGACGAAGCGGATCTCGGCGCCGAAATGGACGATCTCATCGACGAGACCATGACCAGGCGCCTGTAATCCCCCAGGAACCCCGTCAGCCATTTCTTTTTCCATCATGCCAGGCCCGGAGCGTTTCGGGCCTGATTTTCGGCACGCGTTCGAAGCTGCAGAGCCCGTTCGCCTCCTGCTCCACGTCGGTGAACTGCGTGTAGCAGGTCCCCTCGAACACGCCGCTCTCGCGCGCGAGCCCCAGGGACTCGGGATAGAGCTCGTCGAGCTTCCTGCCGTCGTCGCGGTAAAAGCCGTAGCCGCCGTATTCAGAAAGAAAAAGGGGCCTTCCCTCGTCGCGCGCGCACCGGTCGAAAAACAGGGGCTGGTCGACATCGGTCCCCATTCCCATGAAAAGCCTGATGAAACGCCTAAAAGTGAAGCCCTCGAACTCCCGCCGCGCGCATCGTCCGTAGAGCTCGCGCGCCCTGTCCATATCCGCAAGGTAGTGGTGCAGGTCCAGGATGTCGCCCGTGACGTGATGGAATCCCGAATTGTCGATGACCGGGCGCGTCGGGTCCAGGAATTTCATGGTCTCGTAAAAACGCGTAACGGTCGCCGCGAGCCTGGCCTTCCTCGCGAACAGTCCGTAGAGCCCCCAGCTCTCGTTGAACACGACCCAGGTGACGAGCGACGGGTGGTTGAAGTCGCGCGCGCACGCGGCCCGGGCCAGCCCGTCGAGCTCAGAAAGGGCGCGCCGCGAACCGCGGTAGTACGACGGCATTTCGCCCCAGACGAGAAATCCCGCGGCGTCCGCGGCGAACAGGAATCGCGGGTCTTCCAGCTTCTGGTGCATGCGGCAGCCATTGAAGCCGCATCCTTTCATGAGGGCGATATCGTCGGTAAACACCCCGGGGCTTTCGGGGGTGTACCATCCTCCCGGGTAGTACCCCTGGTGAAGCACGAGGGTCTGGAACAGGGGGCGGTCATTGAGGAGGATTTTCCCGCCGGCGGTGGAAACCGTGCGAAGTCCGACCTGGCCCTCCACCGTGTCGCCGCTCCTCCCCGATTTGGCGGTCACGCGGAGCGGCAGGAGCTCGGGACGGCCAGGTTCCCAGCGCATCTGCCCCAGAATCGGATCGTCGAAGTAGACGAGGTACGTCCCGTCCGGCCGCGGTTCCGCGTCGCGCAGCGTGCGGCGGAGCTTTTTCTTTCCCGCCTCGAGCGTCACTGAAAGATCTTCCGGCGCGCCGTTGAACTTCAGGGAAAGCATCGCCCCGCGGGTAAGCGGGAATATCCGCATGCCGTCAAGGTACGGCTCGCCCAGCGGTTCGAGCCACACGCTCTGCCAGATTCCGGTCACGGGCGTGTAAAACACGAAGAGATTCTTCCTGAAGGGCGACTGTTTCCCCCGGACAAGGTCCATCGACCGCGAGTCCAAGCCGGCAACGACGAGCTCGTTGCGATCGAGCAGGACCGAGGCGGACACGATCGCCTCGATCGGCGAGTACCCGCACGAGCCGGACGCGACGGGGATTCCGTTGAGGTAGAGCCCGGCGTCATGATCGCACGCGCCCACGACGATACGCAGGAAAGGCCGGCCGGCCGCGACGTCGCGGCCGAAGGAAGTTCGGTAGATAAAATGGACCGGGGAGCCGTCCCACCGCACGCCCGAGGCTTCCGACTCGAGACAGAAGGGCACGCGCACGGGCCGCCAGTCCCCTGAAAGGGGACGGCGGCCGAACAGCGCGTCGAGCTCCCTTTTCCACTTGCGCCGCCCCTTCGAAAGATAGAGGTCCCATCTGCCGTCGAGGGAGACGTACGGCCTCCGGAAATCGGGGCGGGGAAAGGATATCAATTTTCGTACAACTTTATCGCCGAACAGCATGTATCATCACCTCCGGGATATCGGCGGCCCGAGCGCGCGCCGGCTCATTTCTTGCGCACCAGCGCGAGCAGTTTCGCGAACTCCTTCGGGTCGACGTGTGAGTTCTTGCGGTATGATCGCACCAGGAAGCCGCGAAGGCCGATTGCGCGTATGTCCTTGCGGACGCCGGTCTGCCCCGGATCGTAATCCTCGCGGAACACGTATTTCACGAAATACCTGTGCAGCCCGTGCTCGAAAAGGATCGGCTTTGCCCTGCCCGCGGTTGAATTCGTCCAGAGCATGAGCGCCTTGCCGGATTTTTTCAGCTCGTCCAGCAGTGTTACGATACCGGGCCTCACGGTCGACCCGAATTCATCGACGAGCGTGTTGTCCATGTCGAACACGATCCTGGTGATCATACCCCCCCACCCGCCTGGACAGACGGGCGCCATCCTCCCGCCGATCGTGGACCGTGACCGCGAAAAATGCAATCACAATACCGGTCATTCGGATGCATCCCGATCCCGGCCGATCTTTTTCATCTCCCACACGGTCCCTTTCGGGTCGGGACAGTGAAGCTTGAATATCCTCCTGTCGTCCCCGTTCCAGGACGGGAACCCCAGGGCCGCGCGCCACACGTAGAGATCCAGCACATGCAGCAGCGCACCGCACACGCCCTGCGGCTTCTGGTAGGGATTTTCGTACACGAACACGTCGCCGACGGCATGCCGGCATTCCTCGTTCTTTTCGACACACCGTATCTCCAGCCTGCCGAGCCGTTTCCACATATCCCGGTACTGGCCGTGGTTCTTTATGGCACTAAAATCAAGATCCAGATCCAAAGTATCGTCACGCATGGGTCCCTCCGGTGTTATCGGCATTCAATGCGCCGTATTTCTTGACGAGGACCGCTGTCACCGGATCCGTGCTCACCGGCCTGTGCGGCACTCCCTCGGGATGATGATCTGTCAGGCAACGCCATTATTGCCATCACAATTTTTTCTGCAAGGGATACGGCACGCCGGCCAGGGCCGGGGCCGTTACGCGTGAAGTAACCCTCTCCTCCCGTGGCAGTGTCGGGCGACCGCCAGGGAAGGATTTCCCGGCCGCCAAGTGTATATCCCCTGTTGACATTATGTCTCATTAAAATAGCGGGATATGCATTCGCGTATTCAATGACTTCCGTCATGATGACACGTTTGTGTTATGAAATTTTAACATTTTTATATCATCCGGATGCTCCAAAAGCCCTATTGAAAAAGCACCGGAACCGGCCCATCTTATAATCAGGTCGGCGGCACAAGGGACCGGTCCGGAAACAGCACAACGGGGATATCGCAAAAGAAAACACGAACGTGGAGGAAGTCTATGCGTTGGTTCAACAATATGAAGGTTGGCCGCAAGGTGCTTCTCGCCTGCATGATTTTTCTTCTCATGATATCCGCCATGGCCCTGATCGGGTTCGTCAACGCCCGCGCCTCGTCCAACAATTTCGGAGAATTCTACAACGACCTTTTCGAACCGGCGAACTTGCTCAACCAGACCATGCAGAACATCCTCCAGAGAAGGATCAACATGGTCCAGGCCATCGACGCGAGCATGTTGAACGACATGGCCGGGGTCAGGACCAGGCTGGACAACTCCCAGAAGATCGCGGCCGAGAACGCGGAGATGTGGAAGAAATACAAGGCGACGTACATGACCGCGGACGAAAAAAAGCTCGCGGACGACTACGAGAAATCGATCGCCCCGCTGCTCGTGACCTACAAGAAATTCATCGCCGCGGTTCTCGCCCGGGACGATAAAACCGCCAGGGAACAGTCGAAACTCTGGCTCGACGATTTCCAGAACGTGAGGGACAAGCTCGACAAACTCATCGACATCCAGGAGAACGAGGGAAAGAAACTCAAGGCGGCGCAGGAAAGGGCCTTCAGGACCCAGACCGTCATATTCCTTGCCGTGTGGCTCTTCGCGGTGGGGTTGTCCGCGTTCATCACGATCATACTCGCCCGCGGCGTGTCCGGCCCAGTGAACAAGGGTCTCGAGTTCGCGAAAAAAATTGCCGCGGGCGATCTGACCGGGAGGATCAAACTCGACCAGGAGGACGAGCTCGGCATGCTGGGCAAGTCCCTCAACGAGGCGGCCGACAACCTCGAGAAGCTGATATCCGAAATCATCATCGGCTCGCAGAACCTCTCGCAGGCGGTTGAACAGATTTCGAGCGGCAACCAGAACCTCTCGCAGCGCACCTCGGAACAGGCCTCGTCGCTCGAGGAGATCGCCTCGACCATCGAGCAGGCCACCGCCGCGATCAACCAGAATTACGAAAATTCCCAGGAGGCAAGCAGGCTCGCGGACAATTCGTCCCGCGTCGCCGAGGACGGCGGAAGCATGGTCGGTCAGGCCGTGGATTCCATCAACGAGATGAGCCAAACGAGCAACAGGATCGCGGAAATCATCTCGGTCATAAACGACATAGCCTTCCAGACCAATCTCCTTGCCCTGAACGCGGCGGTCGAGGCGGCCCGCGCGGGCGAGCAGGGGCGCGGGTTCGCGGTCGTCGCCGGAGAGGTCCGCAACCTCGCGCAACGCTCCGCCGGCGCATCAAAGGAGATAGGCGACCTTATCAAGGACTCGCTCGCGCGCATCGCCGACGCCACCGAAAAAGCCAACAGGAGCCGGGACGTCCTGGCGAACATCATTACCTCGGTAAAAAGCGTTTCGCGAGTGGTGGCGGAGATCACCGCATCGAGCAACGAACAGAAGCAGGGGATCAACCAGATCAACACCGCAATATCCGAAATGGACAACATGACCCAGCAGAACGCGTCGCTCGTCGAAGAGACCGCCTCGGCGAGCGAGGAAATGGCCAACCAGTCGCTGGAGCTCATGTCGATGATGGACAGATTCAAAATCAGCGACAACTACGGGTCACGGCCAAACGGCGCCGCGCGTCGCGGTGTTCCCTCGAAAACGCCCGCGCGGGCGGCCGCCCCGGCGGCCGCCCCGGCGGACAGGGACGTCGGGAAGAATACGGAGGCGGGCCCGGGGAACGCGCAGGGCACCAACCAGCTCAGGGACATGCTCAGGCACGACGGGTTTGAAGAATTCTGATGCCGGTGAACGATGAATACATAAGGGCGGCGGGCGGGCTCTCACGCTTCTCCAGAAGTAGCGTGGACGACATCGAGCGATACCTGGAGGGGCTCATGATCGCCGCCGGCGAGGGGAATCCCGACGCGGCCCGGGAGCTCGAACGATTCCGGCAGGCGCTGATCGACCTCTCCTATTCCTTCGACAATCTTGTCTCGCATATTCGCATTCGCGGCAGCGTCGATGCGCCATGAACTGAAAACCGTACTCCACCAGTGCCGGGCGGTCTTCTCAGGCAATCCTCGACTCAGGCATCGAATGTTATATTGATCCTCGTTCCCCCGTCCCGCTCGACGGAAAGGGTTCCTTCCAGCTGCTGCGCCAGGATTTTCACGAGCCTGAAACCGAAGCCGGTGGAGCTATCGATATCCAGCGATTCGTGGAGCCCGATACCGTCATCGTGGATGGATATGGCCACGTGGTTGCTTTCTTTTATTGCCCGGACGGATATCGTCCCGTCATCACGGCCCGTGAACGCATATTTCATTATATTCGTTAAAAGCTCGTTCACCATTATCCCGAGCGTCTGCAGCTTTTTCGTATCAAGAATGAAATCACCGATGTCTTCCTCGATCTTCACGGCAGAACCGCCGGGGAACATGGTGATGATCTCCCTTATCAGCGGGGAGAGATACGCGCGGGTCGAGAGCTCCTGCAGGTTCTTCGCGCGGTAAAGCTTGTCGTACAGAAGCGACATGCTCTGCATCCTTCTCTTCACTTCGTGCAGGGCTTCGATGGCGGACGGTTCCCCGAGGCCGACGGCCTGCAGCTCGAGCAGGCTTATCATGGTGTTCATGTTGTTTTTGATGCGGTGATGGACTTCCTTGAGCAGAAGCTCCTTTTCCGAGAGGAGTGAACGAATATTTTCCTCGGCCATTTTACGGTCCGTGACATCGTTGATCACTCCCATGAGCCTCTCGGACCTGCCATCGGGATCAGGCAGAAGGATCGCGTTCATGCTGATCCAGCGCCTGGTGCCGTCCTTCTTTATCAGTTGCATTTCCATGTCCTTGAAGGAACCGCGATCGAGCAGTGTCGCGATTATCCTGTCGCGGGCGCCCTGGTCGGCGTAAAAGTGCTGCGCGGGCATCTTCATCATCTCGTCGATGGAATCATAACCCGCCATCTCGGCGACCATGCCGTTCATGTGCAGGAAGGTGCCGTCCAGGGTCGTGATGAACACGCCCGAGTTCATGTTTTCGATTATTTGCCGGTATTTCTTCTCGCTCTCGCGAAGCGCCTCCTCCGCTTCCTTGAACGCGGTGATATTCATCGCGATGCCCATGATCTTACGGGATGGGCTATCCGATCTCTCGCTTGTCAGCTTTCCCCTCGCGAAGACCCAGTTCCAGCACCCATTTTTGGCGCGTACGCGGTGCTCGCCTTCGAAGAAAGGATTGTTGCCACGCGCACACGCTTCAACTCTCGCCATCATGACTGAACGGTCATCCGGGTGGTGATACAAAAGCCAGTCGCTACCGTTTTCGGGCAAGTCCCCCGCGTCATAGCCAAGCATTCGGTGGAACCTCGCATCGAAGGACATCCCATCGCTTACTAGGTCCCATTCCCATATCCCGGCATTGCTCACCTCGAGCGACATCGAGAGGCGCTCTTCGTTGATGGTCCGAAGGTCGTATTCTTTCTGTACCGCAATCTCCATCTCCCGCTGTTCGGTGATGTCGCGCGCAGTGGAAATCGCGCCGGAGACCCTGTCGTCGTTGTCCTTGAGGGCCCTGCACCACCAGGCCAGGAGACGTTTCTCCCCATCCCTGCGCTTCTGCCAGCTCTCGAGGTATATCGTGTCGTTCCGGCCTTCGAACAGGGGCCGGACCACATTGTAGGTGTCCTGCTCGCCCTCGAAGTAATGGGAGGCTTCCCTGCCCACCACGTCATCGCCGAAGAACTGCAGTCCGGCGGGATTCGTCCATGTGATGATCCGTTCGTTGTTTACCTCGGTGACGATATCGGGAATGGCGGCCAGCAGGGCCTTCAGGTGCTCCGAGAGCACACGAACTTCGCTCTGGAGAGCCTGTTGGTTCGAATCGAAAAGCCGGAATGCCATCCGCAACGAAGCGATGAGGGCGTTCTCGCCCGAGCCCTTGACCACGAAGCCGTATGAAGCTATCCCCTCGATCTTTTCGAGGATGCCCCTGTCCGTATGGGACGAGATAAAAACAATGGGGATATTCTTCTTTCCGAGAATGATCCTCGCGGCCTCCGCACCGTCCATTCCCCTGCCGAGAAAAATATCCATAAGCACAAGGTCGATAAGGGGAGTGCGCTGTATCGCGTCCACGGCACTGGCGCCGTTTTCAGCCGTTACAACCGAGTAACCGTATTTCCCGAGAATACCCGCCATGTCCAGGGCGATGATCGATTCGTCCTCAACGAGGAGTATTGTTTTCAGATCTTGCTCGCCCATGCTGTTCCGGTATCACCGATATCAAGAAGTATGTACGTCCGGGCCCGCCGCGGGAACGCTGGCATATCGCTTGCCTGCCGCTGCGCAACCCGGGCTGAATCACGGCCGGATTAGCAACCTGAAACGCGGTGCCGTTATTTGTTCTTGGCGACCTGCCACTGCACTGCCACCTTGCTGAGCTCGGAGGCCGAATCGATATTGAGTTTTTCGCGAATTTTTCGCCGGTGGCTCTCGAGCGTATTCGTGTTGATATTGAGCTTTCTCGATATTTCCTTCCGCTTGTAACCCTTGCCGAGCAGCTGGAATATTTCAAGTTCCCGGTTGCTCAGCCTTTCCACGGGGAGATGATCGCAGTCCCCCCCGCCAAGGATATGCTTGCTGGCGATTATCGTGGATATCTCGTTGCTGAGGAAAATCTTTCCGCTCCTTATGGTCTGGATCGCCGTCAGGATCATCTCGGAGGCCTCATCCTTCGAGATATACCCCCTCGCGCCCGCCCGTATGGCCCGTTCCGCGTACAACGACCCGTCGTCGATCGACATTACCAGGGTGGTGGTACGCGGGAACCGTTCCTTCACGGCCTTGACCAGCTCGATGCCGTTGATATTTCCCTTCAGGTTGATATCCACTATGGCGAGGTTGGGACTCAAGTCCTGTATCATCCGCAGGGCCCCATTGCCGTCGCCGGCCTCCCCGCACACGGTAAATCCATCGATCTCCTCGAGTATGCTGCGCATTCCCTTCCGCACCACGGGATGGTCGTCAATGAGGAGTATTGTCAGTTCCCCGCTTTTCGCATTCATCTCGGATAATCGCCTCTCGGTATAATATAGTGTATTCCGGAATAGCCGTGTATAATACTTTCGTATGATTTCCCGTCGGGGCCCGCATTCGTCATCCGTTCGACAGCTCGATGGTCACCCTGAAACCCGGTCCCCCCTCCCGGTTCCCGGCGTTGAACAGGGCGTTGATCATGTTCGCGCGAAACCGCATAATGCGCATGCCGAGTCCGTGTTCATGGGTTTCACCCTCCTCCTGCATGCCGATGCCGTCGTCATGCACCGTGATCAGCGTCCGTTTCCCGTTCTTGTCGATATCGATGCCTATGGCGCGGGCATTGCCGTGCTTGACCGCGTTGTTGATCGCCTCCTGGATGATGAGATAAATCTGCATGGCGACGAAGTTGTCCGAAAGCGAGAAGTCGCCGCTGACGGAGAGATCGCACGCGATGCCGTATATCTCCCTGATCGATCCCGCAAAGTGATCGATGGCCATCAGCAGGCCCTCGTTGTCAATTTCAACGGGAGCCAGGCCCTTGGAAATCTGTCGGGAAAGGATCGTCGATTCCTTGACCAGCGCCGAAAGCTCTGCCAGCTCCTTCCCGTGATGCGAGCCCAGCTTTTCGTCGAGCATCTGTATCCGCTTGACCTTGAAGCTTATCCCCGTCAGCAACTGCCCCAGGCCGTCGTGCAGGTTGTGCCCGATGCTCTGGCGCTCCTTTTCGATGATGATGATGATCTCCTTCTCGAGCCTCTTGACCTCTTCCTTGATCTGGAGGCGGTCGATGGTCTTGCCGATGAGATTGGCGATGGGACGGATCGATGAAAATTCCTCGTCGCGGAAGAGCATTTCCAGGCCGGAAGGTTTTTCATGAAGGTGGATGGTGATTGACCCGATCGTCGAGGAACCCACGACGATGGGATGGCCTATGCGGTGGTCGGACGCCCGGAAGTTGATCGACTGGAACTTCTCGTCGCCGATTTCTATGACGGCATGTATTTCAGTCAGGTCCTGGAGGCACGTCGGAATGTAATCCACCACGGACTGGAGGATCATGTCGAAATCGCCCGTGGGGTCGTCCATGATCTGCGAAATGCCGTACAGGCATTTCATTTCCCTGAGCATCCTGTCCAGGTCCCTCGATTTCAGGCGCAGCAGGTGCTCGGTCATTTTGAATTCCGAAATGTCCTCCATCAAGAACTGGTATTCGAAGAGATTGTCGCTGTTGTCATAGAGCGCCTCGCAGACGATCTTGTACCACAGCGTGTCGCCGACGGAGGCGACCCTGTATTCCCGCGAATCCACGCCCCGATCGGGGGTGAGCCCCCCGAAGGTCTCCACGATGCTCTGCTTCAATTCGTCCGGAAGGATGCCCGCGAAGTCGGTGCCTTCGAGCGACGAGCGGTCCTTCCCGAGATGAGTGCAGTAGTTTTCGTTTATGAAGGATATGGCCCGCGTGGTCGGGTGGAACCTGCAGATACGGATGGGCAGGTTCTCGACGATTCCGCGGTAACGCTCCTCGCTTTCGAGGATTTTCCTGTCGGAGATGAACTTGGCATAGGCGACCGCCATGACGCTCTTGAGCTGTTCGCCGTTGACGGGTTTGACGATGAAGCCGTAGGGATGCGTTTCCTTTGCGAGGCTGATCGTCTCCTCGTCGGAATAGGCGGTGATGTAGATGATGGGAATGATGGCGAATTTCGCGATCTCACGGGCAAGGGCGATGCCGTCGCCCGATTGTTCCAGGTTGATGTCCAGGAGAATCATGTCGGTCCGGTTCCTGCCGATGTGTTCGATGACTCCCCGCGTGCCGTTCATGATGTGAATGGGGCCATGCCCCATCGATTCAAGGAGGGTATTGATGTAGAGGGCGTTGTATATCTCGTCCTCGACAATGAGGATATGCAACCCCGTTTGCGGGACGTCGTGTTCCCCGAAGTTAATACCGGCGGTTTCCATCACTTCATCCCCGGCCGTTGAGTATTACCAGCTCGATATCCACGCGGGTATCGCGCGCATTTCTCCGTCACTCCATCAAGCATGACCGCCACAGCGCCCGTTATGTAATCTGTTTTTCCATCCATATCACGCTGAAGCTCTTCCCGAATTTTTTTCCGATATCGCCGAACGTCCCGCACCGGGTGTACCCGTTTCGCTCGTGGAACGCGATGCTCCCGGGATTTTCGGAGGATATATCCGCCAGCAAATGCCTGATTCCCATTTTTCGCGCCTCCCCCTCCAGCATCGCCAGCGCCGATGTACCCAGCCCCTTTCCCGTGAAACCGCCCCTGATGAAGTAGCTCACCTCCGCGGTTTCCCTGAAGGTACTGAACGGATTGTACGGCCTGAGCAGGCAAAACCCAATGACTCGCCCGTCCGCAGACTTGATGACGAAAGCCGGATACGCCTGCCCGATCTCGAGAAACCTTGAAAAAAACTGGTTCGGTATTTTCGACTCGGGATACGCGGCGAACGAATTCAGGACATAGTGGTTGAAAATGTCCATAACGTCGTCCTGGTGAGCCGGCATCATTCTCTCGAAACTGTGATCCACCGCATACCTCCATGGATCGCCTCTTTCTCACCGCGCCGCCATACCGGATGATCAGGATGATTACCGGGACGATGGGATCAGGTGGCGGAGACAATCATAGCTTTATTTTCATTATGACGACATCTTTCGAATGATACGTTACTTGTTCGAGCCTGATCCACCCGATTCTTCCGTAAAAACACTCGGCCTCCGGCGTGTACAGGTACAGCTCCCGTACTCCAAACTTCCTGGCGATATCCTGGATGGTCTGTACAAGATACCGTCCTACCCCCCTGTTCCGGTACTTCCCGTTCACGTACAGGCTCGCGAGCCAGGGTGTGAGATCGTTTCGAATGTCCATGTCGTGGTCCTTCAGGGAAACCGTTCCAATGATTTCCCCGTCCGCGATCGCCAGGATGCCAAGCGGGATCGCATCGTGGTTCAACCGCCCGTGCAGCATTTCGATGACATACTCGACCGGTTTTCCGGGAATGAAATCCCTGAACTCGTCATGCAGCCACCGCGCGATGACCGGGATCGCCTCAGGCCGGTCAGCAAGGTATTCGATGCGAACTGCTTCTTCGATCATTGGCCTCCTGCGTTCCTTCCCTGCAGGCCCGGCTAGAATATGAAATCGGTCGAAAGGAAATTCGATTTCTTTTCTCGCAGTATTTCCGTGATAATGGCCTTGTTCATGTCGCTGCCCTTCACGGCCACGAGCGTGCGTATGGTGAACACCCGCAGCGCGTCCGAAACCGAAAGGGTCCCCTCGGCGCTGTCCTTTCTCCCGGTAAAGGGAAAGGAATCGGGCCCCCTCTGGCACTGGCTGTTGATGTTGACCCTGCAGACCTGGGTCACCAGCCTGTCGATCAGCCTGCCGATGGCGGCGGAGTCCCTGCCGAAAATCGACACCTGCTGCCCGAAATTCGAGTTCATCACGTAATCCATCGGCTCCTCGATGTCGGTGAAGGGGACCACGGGAACGACCGGGCCGAACTGCTCCTCGTTGTATATCCTCATCTTCTCATTGACCGGGTAGAGCACCGCGGGAAACATGAAGGTCCGGTTGACCGTCCCGCCGCATTCGTTCACGACCTTGGCGCCGTTTCTGGCCGCGTCCTCGATGTAATCGGTCATGAACTTCGTCTTGTCCGTTTCGGGGAGCGGCGTCAGGCCGACGTCGCCGTCCCACGGCATGCCCGGCTTCATGGCGGCGATGGCGCTGCCGAGCTGTGCCAGGAATTCATCGGCGATGTCCCTGTGGACGTGTACGATCTTCAGCGCCGTACAGCGCTGACCGTTATACGAAAGAGAACCGAGCACGCACTCCTTGACCGCCTGCTTTATATCGGCGTCCTTCAGGACGATGGCCGCGTTTTTTGCGTCGAGCCCCAGGATGGAGCGCAGGCGGTGCGGCTTGGGGTGCTGCTTCTTGATGATGTCCGCGACCCTGCTCGAGCCGATGAACGCGAGCACGTCGATTGTGCCCGTGGCCATCATGGGGCCGATGATTTTCGCGCCGTCGCCGTACACGGTGTTCACCACGCCCTTCGGGAACGCGTCCCTGAACGCGGCGAGGAGCGGTCTGTGGAGCAGCACGCCGATTTTCGGCGGCTTGAATATCACGGTATTGCCCATGATGAGCGCGGGGATGAGCGTGGTGAAAGTCTCGTTCAGGGGGTAGTTGAACGGGCCCATGCAGAGGACCACCCCCAGTGGCGAGCGGCGTATCTGCGCGAATATCCCCTCCTTGATTTCGAACCGCGATCCCGACCGGTCGAGCTCCTTCAGCGCGTTGATGGTGTCGGCGATATACTCGACGGTGCGGTCGAATTCCTTCGTGCTGTCGGCAAGGGACTTGCCGATTTCCCACATCAGGAGGTTGATGATCTCGGACCTCTTTTCCTTCATGAGGAAGGCGAACCGTTCCATGTGCCTGATGCGGTCCTCGACCTTCATGGAGGGCCACTCGCCGTTGCCGTGATCATACGCCCCGGCTGCCGCGTGGAGCGCCTCGAGCGCCTCCTTTTCGGAGAGGGTCGGGTAGCTGCCGATCAGCTTCTGTTCGATGCCCTTCCCTATCTGGAGGCATACCGGCGAATACACGTCCACCATTTCACCGCTCCAGGTGCGGATCTCGCCGTTCACCAGGTATTCCCGCTGTTCTATCGGGAATTCCGGCGTCATGTCTGCGGGAACGTCCTTGAGCCCTGGAAAAATGTTGCTGATCGATTCTGCGAGATTCATGTTCCCTCCTGTCAGAGCATGGCATCTAACGTCGCGGTCGGCCGCGGCCCCGTACTCGTTGCGGAACTCGGCACTAATAAAGTATGAGCCCGGGATTCACGAATCCCATACGGTATCACCCGGTTTCCATCCTTACCGGATCGTATTGCTATTCATGGAAATATCCTGCATTATTTGGTTGATTTTTGCAAGAGATTTTCCCATGAACTGGATATACGCTTTCGATCAGAGACACGGGACTCCGGATGGGAATGCCCGTGATTTCGGAGGGAACGACCGAGGAGGCCCTGTCATGGCAATGGAAGCACGGCTCGTTGACGAAAAGATGCGCGGTATCGAACAATTACTGAATGCATCCACGCGCACGGTCCCGGAGAGCGCGCGCTCCGGTTTCGCCGCAGCGATCAAATCGCTCCGTGGATGGGATTGCTTCCGCATCAATCCGATCGCGTTCGCCGAAAACCACGGCCTGGACCTGGACGAAACCATCGGGCTTTTCATCTACGGCGCCAAGGCCGGCCTGTTTACCTTCGAATGGAATCTTCTCTGCCCCCTGTGCGGCGGGCGCGAGCACAGCTACCATTCACTGAACCAGCTGGACAGGGAATCGTACCATTGCACGCTGTGCGACATCGACGTCGAGGTCGAGGCCGACAGCCACCTGGAGGTGTCGTTCAGCCTTCCGCGTTCGGTCGGAGGCCCCATTCCCGACCCCTACCGGTCGCTGGACGAGTACCGCTCGTTCTTTTTTTCGCCGAACATCGTCTGGACCCCGGAGATCGACGAGGCCTTCGCCTCGCAACCGCCTCTGCGCTTCGTGGCGATACCGGCGGGGAAGAAGGCGCGAATCCCTATCGGCGTGCCCCCCTCGAAACGGCATCGCTTTGTGACCCTCGACACGCATTCCATCTTTACCGTGGCGATGGATGGATCGGCAAAAAGCGCACCCGGCGATATCGCGGTCGTCCTCACCGATTCCGGGTTCGACAGGCATACGGCAACCATCCCTCCCGAGCCGGGCAGGGTCGTCATCGCCAATAACACCGACAGGACCAAGGGCTGCATCATCGGGTCCCCCGACTCGGAATACCTCCAGACGGTAATCCCGGTCTATCCCCCCTATTTCAAACCGTTCCTCACCGGCAAGATGATGCTGAACAACCAGACCTTCAGGGACCTCTTTCTGGTGGACAATCTTCCCGACGACCTTTCCCTGAAGATCAACGACATCACGCTCCTCTTCACCGACCTGAAGGGATCGACAGAACTCTACGACAGGACCGGGGACATCCACGCCTACCGGCTCGTGCAGAAGCACTTCAAGATTCTTCAATCGATCGTGCACGTGCATCACGGGGGGATCGTGAAGACCATGGGAGACGCGATCATGGCCTCCTTCAACATCCCGCTGGACGGTGTCCGGGCAGCCTTTTCCATGCTCGAGAAAATCGAGGACTTCAACGAAAGCATACCCGAAATGGAAGACGCCATCGGGCTGAAGATCGGCCTCCATCGCGGCACGGTCATCGCGGTCAAGGCCAACCAGACCCTGGATTATTTCGGTCAGACCGTTAACATCGCGGCGCGCGTGCAGGGGCTGGCGGGTTCGGGCGAGATATGGATGACCGAGGACATCATGAAGGACGATCCATCCTCCAACTACCTCCGGGATGCGGGATATCCCGCGGTCCCCAGGGATGTCGCGCTCAAGGGCGTCGGCAGCCTCGTCAGGGTGCATTCCTGCTGCCGGTGAATCCCCGTCCCCTCTCACGAAATTGAACTATCCGGATGGCAAGCAAATTCCGCCGGATCGCTTCAGCGCGATTCCCGCGGGATTTTCCCTTGACAAAAAATTCCGCCCGCGGCGCCCTGTGAGGGCTTATTCTCAGGGCGGGGTGAAATTCCCCACCGGCGGTATCCCGGGAAATCCGGGGAGCCCGCGAGCGCTCTTCGATCGACGGAGAGGTCAGCAGATCCGGTGAGATGCCGGGGCCGACGGTCACAGTCCGGATGAAAGAGATAGGGGAACCGCGGATACCGTTCCACGGAAAGCTTCGTTGCCTTCACGCACGGCTGTTCCTTCATGCGCCCTGATTCTGGTAATCTATCGAAATGGAGTTCTTACCATGGATCAGATCATCAATCACAACAATCTTCTCGGTCGTTTCGGCAATCCCCGTGAGCGGGTCGAGAGGGCCATTGCCGCAGTTCGCGCGGGCGGTGGAATCCTCGTCACCGACGACGAGGATCGCGAAAACGAGGGCGATATCATTTTCCCCGCCGAGCACCTGACCGTCGGCCAGATGGCCATGCTGATCCGCGAGGGCAGCGGCATCGTGTGCCTGTGCCTCACGCCGGAGCGGGTGGAAACGCTCGAGCTTCCCATGATGGTGGACGCGAACACGAGTGCGTACGGCACCGCGTTCACGGTATCCATCGAGGCCGCCCGGGGCGTGACCACCGGCGTGTCGGCCGCGGACCGCGTCGCCACCGTCAGGGCAGCCATATCGGATGGCGCCCGTCCCGAAGATCTCAGACGGCCGGGGCACATCTTTCCGCTCAGGGCCCGGCCCGGCGGCGTGCTCGAGCGCCGCGGGCATACCGAGGCCACGGTGGACCTGATGCGCATCGCGGGCCTCAGGCCCTGCGGCGTGCTGTGCGAGCTCACGAATGCCGACGGCACCATGGCGCGGCTCTCCGCCATCGCCGGTTTCGCGGCGGACCGCGGCATGCCCGTCATGACGGTAAACGATCTCGCGCGCTACAGGGAAGAGAGGGGGATATAGCACATCTACGGCGCCATGCCCGCAGACGCGTATATCCCACCGTCGCCGTTACCGTATCTTCACCACGGTCCTGCCGCGGTGCGTGCCTGCCTTCATGAGCGAAAACTCCTCGCCCAGTCCGTCGATGCCGATCTCGGAGGCAAGTTCTTTGAGCCAGGGGAATTTCCAGGCACCGGCGAGATTGTTCCAGACCTCCCGGCGAAGCGGCATGGGGCAGTTCTGGGAATCGATGCCGAAGAGGGAAACGCCCCGCAGGATAAAGGGATATACGGTGATAGGAAAATCGGCCGAGATGACGTTCCCGCAGCACGTGACCGCGCCGCCGGCCCCGGCGGACTTGAGGGCGTACGAAAGCACGGGGCCACCCACGGTGTCGATGCATCCCGCGAAGCGGTCCTTCAAGAGCGGCCGCGTCGAATCGTCGGCCCCTTCCCCCGGGGGCAGGATCGTTTTCGCGCCGCATGTCTTTAAAAGCGCGGCCGCGTCGGCGGGACCCTGGAGCGCGGTCACCGAATATCCCAGATGGGCCAGTATGGATACGGCCGTGCTCCCCACGCCGCCGCCTGCGCCCGTGACAAGGATGTCCCCGCGGTCGGGCGTGATCCCCCAGCCCACCAGCCGGTGCACGGACAATCCCGCGGTGAGTCCGGCGGTGCCGTAGATCATGGCCTCCCTGAGCGAGAGGCCCGCGGGCAAGGGAACCGCCCAGGCCGAAGGCACGCGAATATACTCTCCGAACCCGCCCGACGTGTTCATGCCGAGATCGTAGCTCGTGACGATGACCTCGTCGCCGGGAGAAAACGTCCCGTCGTCGCATGCCGCCACGATCCCCGCCGCGTCGATGCCAGGCGTATGGGGATATTTCTTCGTCACGCCGCGGTTCCCCGACGCGGAAAGCATGTCCTTGTAATTGAGGGACGAATAACGCACCTCCACGAGAAGCTCGCCCGCGGGCAGATCATCGGTCGACCGGACCTCCACTCGGTTCGAGAAGGATTTGTCCTCACCCTCGCGCACCACCAGCGCCTTGAATTCCTTCGTTCCCATATCGCCTCCTGCGTATCTCAAATGTGAGCGCCGCCACTGCGGCGCGGGATGTCGTTTCGCGGGATCTCTCCCGGGAAGCATGCCACTATCGCTTTCCCTTTCGGGTACGGGCCCCTTCCGCGCGGATGTCCTCCAAGGCCCGGATGAGCGAGCGGATCGTCGCGTCCAGGTTGCGCCGGGACCGGTCCAGGTTGTACGCAACGCACGCCCCGAGGAGCCCCGAAAAGACGATCTCGGTCGTCCGGGCCGTGTCCGCACCCGGCGCCACCAGGCCCGACGCCCTGCCCTGGTCCAGGAGCCGCCTGATCATGCGGCGGAGACGCGAGAAGCCCTCGCCGATTTCCGAGGCGAGTTCCGGGCTCTGCCCGGCGAGCTCCATTGCGAGCGTGATGAAGATGCATCCTCCCGGAAAGGTGTGACTGTCGGCGAGGTAGCGGTCCCGGTAGTTCTCCAGAAGCCGGCGCAACCTGTCCACGGGGTGCGGGATCTCATCCAGGCCGGCAAGGTTCTTCTCGCGCCATATCTTGCGCGCCCTCGAAAGGGCCGTCATGAAGAGCTCTTCCTTGGTCTTGAAGTGGTTGTAGAACCCGCCCTTGGATGTTCCTGCCGCGGCGATGATGTCCATGGTGGAGGTCCCGGCATAACCCTTGACCGAAAAAAGCTTGAGCGATTCGTCGACGATGCGTTCTTTAAGCGTCATGGTTTCTCCCGCCGCAGGCTGCAAACAGACCGACCGGTCTCCCTTTTACAAGAATGTACCGCGTTTTTTCTGTCAAGCGAATTACGGTCGGCGGTCTCCCCGTTTTTGTGCATGCGGGAACCTCCTCGTTCCCGTCCCTCCGCCGCGGCGCAAACCGAAGGAAGGACGGTCACGAAATAGTGTTTGGTTTACTTTTATATATTTGGTTTACTTTTCTTACTTTTTACTTGACGCGGGCTCCGGCGGATGCTACATTCATGATAGCCTATCGACGCAGGATAGTATACAAACTGCAGGGGGGTGGGGCATGAAACTTGCCGAAATATCCATCATAACGGGCGGCGCAGGCGGCATCCTGCTCGTTCTATTCCATGTGTATGTTTTTCGAGTCATGAGCGGGAATGAAGAAATCATCAATCTGTCCGTTTCGCTGAGAAACATCATTACCACGATTCATCTTGGACTGATTCTGCTGTTCGTCATCTTCATCATGCTGTCCTTTGCGTTTTACCGGGAGCTGGGCGCGTGCGCGGGAATCGCGTACGGGATCAACCTGGCGTTGACACTGCTCTGGCTATGGCGGGCGGCATGGCAGGTTTACTTTTTCAACCCGCAACCCGGGCAGGGTCTCGTGCATTATGCGTCCACTGCGGTGTATTCCATGCTGATGATCTGCTATCTCATACCGATAGCAGCCAGGCACCTCGCGCCGAAATAGACGCGGTTCAGCAGAGGGTGGATCGTGGCGCGCCGAAACGGCTGCTCAGGTGCCGGACCGCGGCATGCCCGTCCGGAGGAGAAGGATCGTCATCGCGCAGAGGACGAGATACAGCGCAAGGATCACCGCGAGGGAAATCGCGACATTCCCCGCGTAGCTGAAGCAGCGCAGAACCGTGAGGTTGAAGGTTTCGGCCAGGATAAAAAAGACCCACGATGACAGCACCGCCCGGTACAGGATGCCGCCGTTTATCAGGTTCATTATTACGATCCACGCGAAGCCCAGGGCGTGGACCGGCACGCTCCACTGCCATGCGGGTGTCGCGGTGAAATACCAGAAATGGACCGGGAACGACTCGTTCCCCACGGTGCATTCCGCGAGCGCGACACACAACGCATATGAAACTGCGGCCATCCCGATCCTTCTTAGGTTCATGGAATTCCCCCTGACTGTGGCTCATTTATTGAACTGTATCATTATCTCCTGAATAATGCTACATGGCAACAATGCTGTCGTTCTTTATATTTATAAGAGCCTCGAAAAAGAAGAGAAAAAAATTCAAAAATGTACTGGGAAATATACTTTTTATTATATATTATATATATATAGTATGATATTATTTAATTAGTATATTTAAGCTATTTTTGTATATAATTACTAAAAACTATTTTCTAATGAGGCTTCTATATGAATATTAACAAAAATCCACGTCTTATTGGATCATTGAAATCCGGAATATATGCCATAGTGATAGCCGTATTCTTTTTCATATGTGCGGGACGTATCGATCATGTAATACCATGGATATATTTCATCATCGTTGCCATAAATACAGTGGTCATGTCCATGATAATGAATCCCGATCTCATCAAAGAACGGTCAAGCGTTCAAAAGGACTATAAAAAGTGGGACCTCTTCCCGGCGATTATTGTCGGAAGAATCGGACCTTTGCTCATCATTATCATTTCGGCATTTGACATCCGGTTCGGCTGGACAGAAATAATTCCTCTTTACTTTCAGGTTATGGGTCTTTTAATATTAGTCATCAGTTTTCTGATTACCGATGCCGCGGTGATAACCAACAACTTTTTCTCTGGGGTGGTACGAATTCAAAAGGACAGGGGACATACCGTGGTTGACAGAGGGCCTTATAAGTATGTAAGGCACCCGGGATATGCGGGTTCGATTCTCTGGGATATTATCACTCCTATAATATTCGGCTCGCTGTGGGCCATGATACCGGCTGCGTTCGTAATCATTGTGACGATAATTCGCACCGCGATGGAAGACCGAACGTTGCAGAACGAGCTTGACGGATACCTCGAGTATTCCAGCACGGTCAGGTACAGGTTGCTGCCGGGAATATGGTAATGAACACTGCATTAACTCAAGAAAACTATGAACGACCGTTCGAATAAAAAATATCATCAACTGGTTGTAACTGCAAAAGAGCTTTTCACCCGGCATGGCATAAAGCGCGTTTCAATCGACGAGATATGTAAAGTGTCGAATGTCAGTAAAATGACATTTTATAAATACTTCGAAAATAAAATCGAGCTGGTCAAAGAGGTTCTTGAACAAGATTTTACAGAAGGATTCAAGAGTATTGACGCCATTATGGCCCAGAAAAGCCCGTTCCATGAGAAAATGGTTCAGATCATGAAATACAAGATCGAAAAAGCAAAGGAATACGGCGATCTCTTTCTCAGCGAGGTCAATACCCTTCCGGAGTTGATCGCCTTCCTGGATAAAATGAACATGGAAAAAAGAAGGTACACAATGGACGTATTCACGGAAGGGCAGAAGGAGGGAGCCATAAGAAAAGACATTCGACCCGAATTCTATCAGTATCTTCTCCGGCAGTTGAATGTCATGGCGCAGGAAGAGCAATTAATCAGCATATTTCCCACTCTTGATGAAAGAATTAAAGAACTGATAAAACTGGTACTCTATGGCATTCTCGACAAAGAGAACGAGCCGTGAGTTGATTCCGGTGACATGCTGCGATCGACATCTCAATTGCCGTTTTTTCGATTGTCTGATCGCGATCAGGCATGTCTCTCAATAGATCTTCCGAGTATGGCCAGTCCGCTCTCCATCTCGTCCTTCGTGATATTCAGCGCGGGGAATATCCGTATCACGTTCCCGCGCGTCACGTTCACGATCGCTCCTTCATCCAGGCAGCTGTTGCGCACGCGCGCCGCGATCGTGTCGTCCGTCATTTCCATGGCCAGAAGCAGGCCCCTGCCGCGAACATCGGCGATCGCTCCGGGAAACTCGCGCTTCCACCGGTTGAGACGCTCGACGACCATCGCGCCGATCGCGTTCACGTTGGCCGCGATATCGTTCCTGAAAAGGTAATCCACCACCGCGTACGACACCGCGCACCCCAGGGGATTGCCGCAGTAGGTCCCGCCGTGATCGCCGACCTCGATTTTTTTCGCCACGTCTTCCGTCATGGCGAACGCACCGAAGGGAAAGCCGCCTGCGATGCCCTTGGCCATCGTCATGAAATCCACCTTGATGCTCTTCGGCGAGGAGCAGAAAAAGGTGCCGGTCCGGAAAAACCCGGTCTGGATTTCGTCCAGAATCAGGAACACGCCGTGCTTGTCGCACAGCTCGGACAGCCTTTCGAGATAACCGTCCGAGGGCACGTTTATGCCGCCCTCACCCTGGATCGGCTCGACGATGACCGCCGCGACGTCGTTCCGGATGATCTTCGCGACTTCTTCGACATTGTCGTACGGCACGAAAAAGTAATTCGAAACGAGCGGGGAGTACCTTTCGCGGTGAGCGGTGTAACCGGTCGCGGACAGGGTGTTGAGCGTTCTTCCGTGGAAGCTATTGTCCGTGGATATCACGTTCATCCTGCCGGACACCTTCCTCGCCAGCTTGATCGCCGCGTCGTTCGCCTCGGCGCCGCTGTTCGAAAAGAATATCCTTCTCAGGTTATGCGGCAGGTTCTCCGCCAGCAGCTCAAGCAGCCTGGACCGCACCGGCGAATAGGTTTTACCCGGGTCGGGGTTTTGCAGTATTTTGCGGGCCTGCACGGCCAGCGCCTCCGTGATCACGGGATGGGCATGGCCCAGGCACGTCACCCCGAGACCGGCGGTCAGGTCGATGTATTGTTTCCCGTTTTCGTCGTACACGTATATTCCTTCACCGCGCTCGATCGAGATGTCCGACTTGCTGAAAAAGGGAACCATGTGCTTTTTTTCAATTTCGATCGCGTTCATTTGGTCTCCAGTCAAATCTCTATGATCTCTCCCGGTACGGGATATCGCACCGCGGGATGGGTCGATCGCTTGTTTCTTTTCAGGTGCGTGCCGTACACGACGGTCCCTTCGGGGCACAGGGGCAGGATATGCTCGACCGCGTCGCGCTCGGACATGTGCACCGCGGGGTTGTCACCGGGCTCCCCGTTCAGGTCCGCGATCACCGCCCGCGCGCCCGCTTTCAGGCAGGCGCCGACGCGCGGCGCCCAGATAGTGTCCGCCAGATAGGTAAGCAGCGCGTCGTCGCCGCGCTCCAGGGTGAAGCCCAGGGTCTCGACGAAATGCTCCATGGGATGCGCCTCGACGCGCATCCCGTCGCAGGCATCGGCCTTTTCTCCGGCCGCCAGCTCGATGAACTCGAAGCGCGTATTCAGCCACTGAAGCACGGGATGGATATCCCCAAGGGCACGCGCGCACAGTTCGGTGAGGATTTTCTCCCCGCCCCGTGGCGCGAGTACTCTCACGTGTTGCATCGATCGGTCGAAGAAAAGCCTGAGCGCCAGGAACGGGAAACCGAAGCAGTGATCGCCATGGAAATGGGATATGTAGATCGCGGAAATGGCGTACGCCGGGATTCGCTCCCGGTAGAGGCTCACCATGATGTCAGGGGGACATTCGACCAGAAAATTTCCGTCGACAAGAAACGAATTGTAGGCGAGGCCGTCGCTCACGGCCCCGCCGTTTCCGAGAATGGTTATTTTCATTGTCTCCCCGCGAAAGCGGGCGGAGAGAGCGGGAAACGCCGCCGCGCGCAGCCTATTGCATCAAGCGGCGTCCTGGGGCTTTTCATCGGCGCTTTTACAACTGTCACCGCAGGTGTTGAATTTCAGCAGGTCATAGACGAGGCAGTATCCGGAAAATGACGTGTAAAACATGATAAGCGAGAGCACGATGAGGACGAAGATACCACCCTTTGAAGGCTCAAGCGCAAAAATATTCAGGAAGAATGTCAGACCCAGCAGAAACCTGATGTAGCGATCCGCGTTTCCTTCATTGATTTTCATGACCGACCCCTTGCATATTATTCATATGATAACTGACGGTACCCTCGTACCGCTTCAATCAACCGACGCGAGTCGATTAAGCGCAAGTAGAATTTTGTTATTGACTAAAATTTTTATGGGGCCGTTCTTGGGCCTAAAAAAAGGTAACGAACAATGGCACGCGTACTTTCCGGCATACAGCCCTCGGGCACCCTTCACATAGGCAACTACTTCGGCATGATGAAGCGCATGATCGAATACCAGCGGGACCACGAGCTCTTCTGCTTCATCGTCAACTACCACGCCATGACCTCCCTCTCCGACGGAAAGCTCCTGGCCGCCAACACGATCGATGCGGCGATCGATTTCCTCGCGCTCGGGATCGACCCTGACAGGAGCTATTTCTGGGTGCAGGGCGACGTGCCCGAGGTCACGGAGCTGAGCTGGATACTCGCCTGCCACACGTCCTTGGGTCTGCTCGAGCGCAGCCACAGCTACAAGGACAAGATCGCCAGGGGTATCGTGCCCAACGCGGGGCTCTTTACGTATCCCGTGCTCATGGCGGCGGATATTTTACTCTACCACGCGAACATCGTGCCCGTGGGGAAGGACCAGAAGCAGCACGTGGAGATCACCAGGGACGTCGCCGAACGCTTCAACGGCGTGTTCGGCGACGTGTTCACCATACCGGAGCCGCTGATCGCCGACGACATCGCGGTGATACCCGGCATCGACGGGCAGAAAATGTCGAAGAGCTATGCCAACACCATCAACCTCCTCGAGGACGAGAAAAGCCTCAAGGGGAAAGTGATGAAAATCGTCACCGATTCGACGCCTGTGGCCGACCCCAAGGACCCGGAGACCTGCTCGTGCTTCGCACTCTACCGGCTGTTCGCGCCGCCGGAAAAAACAGAGGCGATGAGGGAACGATACCTCAAGGGAGGAGTGGGATACGGCGAGGTGAAAAAGGAGCTTGTCGGCCTCATATGGGATTTCTTCGCCCCCTACCGCGCGGAACGGGCCAGGTTCGCGGCGGACCGCGGCGAGGTGGCGCGCATCCTCCGCAAGGGAGCGGAAAAGACGCGCGCGATCGCGGTGCGGACCCTCGATACCGTCAGAAAAACCGTGGGGCTCTCGTACTCGTAGTCTCAGGGGCGCGCGCCCATCCTGTCAAGGCGCGCGATGAACTCGGTCATATGGGCGGGCATCGGCGCCTCGAAGCGCATCCTCCCTCCCCCGCCGGGGTGCTCGAACTCGAGCACGGTCGAGGCGAGGAGCAGGTACGGCACCCCGTGCTTCTCCCACTTCTTCGAATACACGGGATCTCCCACCACCGGAATACCCTCGTGGGCCAGGTGCACGCGGATCTGGTGGGTCCGGCCGGTGTGGATGGCCACGTCCAGCAGCGTGTATATCCCCTTCCTCGTGTTCCAGACCCTGTTCACCGTGTATTCCGTCACCGCGGGCCTGCCCGCGGGATCGACCGTCATCTTGTGCCGGTAGACCCTGTGCCTGCCGATGGGCCCGTCGAGCACGGCATGCCCCGAACGCGGCCTGCCCGCCACGAGGGCGCGGTAGAGCTTGTTCACCTTCCTCCCCGCGAACTCGCCGGTCAGGAACGCGTGCGACGCGTCGTTTTTCGCCACCACGAGGAGGCCCGAGGTGTCGCGGTCCAGCCGGTGCACGATGCCCGGCCGCTCCACCCCCCCGATCGCGGACAGGTCCTTCAGGTGGAAAAGGAGCGCGTTCACCAGCGTGTGCCGGTAGTTGCCGGGGCCGGGATGCACGACCAGGCCGGGCTGCTTGTTGATCACGGCGAGGTCGCTGTCCTGGTACACGATGTCAAGGGGGATATTCTCCGCCTCGAGGTCGAGTCGCTCCGGCGGCGGCACGGTCACGACCACGCGCTCGTCCGGTCCGAGGAGCCGGTTCTGCTTGACAATCTCGCCGCCGACGGTCACCAGGCCCTTTTTGATGAGCCGCTGGACCTGGCTGCGCGAGAGGCCCGGTTCCATGCCCGTGGCCAGGAACACGTCGACCCTCTGGCGGTCCGATTCCGCGGGCACGATCACTTCGATGATCGCCGGTGCGCCCCCGCTCCCGGCCCCGCCGGGTTCGTCATAAAAATCAAGATCGTCGTTTCCCAGCATGCATATCCCCGAAAAATGCCTCATTATAGTATTGACAGGCCCGCGATCATGGCCTCCCATGGGCGCCATGATCGTCCACCTGACGCGAACCATCGACTTGCTCAAGCGAAACGCCGGGCACTATGCGGCGTACGTCGCGGTACTCTATTATGTGGATATTATCGCCGTCATGTTTTCGTTGCTGTTCATATACGGCAAGCCCTTTGCGGTGATAACGGGTGTGATCCTGTCCCTGGCGCTGACCGCCCACATCATCGGACTCGCCTTCAGGGCGAAGGCGAGCCGGGTCGCGCAGCTCGTCATCACGGACATCCATGCCGCGTATTCCGTCATGGTGCTCGCCGTGCTCGTGTCCGCGGGCCCGGCAAGCGCCCTCGCGGCCGCGTCCCTTGCCTACAGGCTGCTGGTGCTCGTTGCCGAGGTGCCGCTCGTGTTCGTGCTCACCGACGGCGATGTCGCTTCCACGTTCGGACCCTCGGCCTCGCGTCCCTAGGGCTCGCTAACTTCCTTGAATATGGCGTCGCGGAACTTCGGTTCCCTGACGAGCCTGGAAAGGTTCTGCAGGGTATAGAAGGGGATATCCACGACCGCGGTGTTGGCCAGGTTGTCGGGGAGCGTCCCACCTGACTCGCTGTGGAGCTGGTAGATCACCGTGACCGATTCCTTTCCGTTGGGCGCGAAGGTCCACGTCCCGCGCATCTTCGGCATGCGAATGCGCTTTTTCGCCTTTTCCGGCGGGAGGTAATTCGGCGCGCCGGTCATCTGCACGGTGATCACCCGTGTCTTGGGGTTTTGCGAAACCATCGAGTAGATGACGCTGTCCCTGTCCCACACCGGCCACGGCGCCTTGGTCACCACGTAGGAATAGCGCTTGTACAGGTCGATCTTTTTCAGCAGCCGCGCCTCGCTGCAATTGTGCTGCCACCTCGTGTAGGACGACGTATCGTCCAGGGCGGCGAGAAAGCTCGCGAGCCTCACGCCCTTCATGACCGTGATTCCCTTGAACTCCTTGATCCCCGAGCCGGGGACTTTCCTTAAAAATATCTGGATGCCGTCCTTTTCTTTTTTCTTCACCCAGGGTTCCTCTGCCCCGACGGCCCCTGCCAGGAGGATTAGTGCGACTGCGATACAACCCATTCTTTTCATTCTGTATAGCTCCTGAAGAGTGCTCTGGCTCGCATGACCCGCGCAACGGGAATGACCCGCGCAACGCGCAGCGGCCATGATTCATTCAGAGAGAAAACAATGTGTATTTCAACACATTTTTCCCGTCCGGACGTATTTCCCGAGGGCTGCCGGTTCCGGCCAATTCCCGGCCGCAGACGGCTGAAATGTGATGGACAGGAACGCACTATTCCCATACCTGTAGCAGGGAGCCGGTCCGAACCGCCCTCCATCCTTCATTCAAGGAGCACACTAATGAAAAGCGTCGTTTCCCTCATCCAGTACCGAAGGAGCCCGGATTCGCTCAAGGAATCGATAACGCTCTGCGATGGCTTCGCAGCGCTCAAGCCGAACATGCGCGTGCTCATCAAACCGAACCTCGTCGCGTGGGACGACCAGTTCCCCATGGCGCCTTACGGCGTCTACACCACCACCCGACTGGTCGAGGACCTTATCATATGCTTGAAGCATTTCGGGTGCAGCGACATCGCGATAGGCGAGGGATCAGTGGAAATTAAAGAGGGAGTGGGCACCATGAGGGCCTTCGAGATGCTCGGTTACCGCGACCTCGAGAAGAAATACGGCGTGAAGCTCGTCGACTTCAACGCCTCGAAATCGAAAAGCTTCACCTTCGACGGCGGCCACAAGCTCCATATCGCCGAGGAGGCGATCGATACCGATTTCTTCATCAACCTTCCCGTCCTGAAAACGCACGGCCAGACCAAGGTCTCTCTGGGCCTCAAGAACCTCAAGGGCTGCCTGAAGGTCGCGTCGAAGAAGCTATGCCATCATGCGGAGCTCAACCTGGAATACTGCTTTTCGTTCATCGCAGATTTCGTGAAACCGGCGCTGACCATCGTCGACGGGCTCTACGCGCTCGAGAAGGGCGCGCTGCATTACGGCAACGCGTATAAGAAAGACATCATCGTCGCCTCGCGCGACCCGCTGGCGGCCGACCTCACCGCGGCCGCGACCATCGGCTACGGCGCGGACGACATAGCCCACTTCAGGCATTACGCCGGCCGTCACGGGAGTCCCCTGTCACTCGAGGAATACGAAATCAGGGGAGAAAAGCTGTCAGCGCACGTGAAACCGCTGAAGTGGGACTGGGTCTGGACCGAGGACAACACGGGTCCCGGCGCGTTCGCGAAAATGGGCATCACCGGCCCCGCCCTGCCGAAATACGACGACACCCTCTGTTCGGGCTGCTCCCCCATCGCCAACATGGTGAACATCCTCGTGATGTCGGCGTTCAAGGGACAGCCGCTCCCTAAAGTGGAAGTCCTCAACGGGAAGAAAATGCAGGCCCGACCCGGCTACGAAAAGACCGTGATGCTCGGTAACTGCATGATCAAGGCGAACAAAAACAACCCGAACATCAGCCAGCCCGTCGAGCTCACGGGGTGCCCCCCGAAATATGAAGACGTCGTGTCCTGCCTCAAGTCTGTCGGCTTCGAGGTAAACGAGCTCGTCTATGTGGGCTACCAGAAACAGCAGAGCGAAAAATACAACGGCAAGGAGGGCTTCTCCCCGGAATTCTACAGGGCCGAATCCTGATCGGACCGTCCCAGGATATCCGACATCTTCGAGGAGAGATCTTCAAGCGTGTAAGGCTTCGCGATCACGCCCCTGAATCCGTAGGCTGTGCAATTGGCCATGACATCGTCGTTCGAATACCCGCTCGACACGAGCCCGAGCACGCCCGGATCGATGTCGCGCAGCATCGCCATCGTTTCCTTTCCGCCCATCCCGCCGGGTATGGTGAGATCCAGTATCGCCAGGAGAAACGGCATGCCCGCATCCCTCGCGGCGCGATAGAGCTCGACCGCCTCCTCCCCGTCCGAGGCCGGCATGGTCGAAAATCCGAGGTGTTCGAGCATCTTGCAGAGTGTGCCCCGCACGATTGAGTCGTCATCCATCACGAGTATCCTGCCGCTGCCTCGGTAGAGCCGTTTCCCGTTTTTCTCGACGGCCTGTATATGCCCCTCGTGGCAGGGAAGGAATATCCTGAAGCGGCTTCCCTTGCCCGGGTCCGACTCGACCGTGATGGCCCCGCTGTGCTTTTTTATGATCGAGTAGGAGCTGGCGAGCCCCAGGCCCGTTCCGTTTTTCTTGGTGGTGAAGTAGGGGTCGAAAATCTTCGTGATGTTCTGCGGTTCGATGCCCTGACCGGTGTCGACGACCGATATTTCCACGCAGCGGGTGGGCAGGAGGCCGGCGGCTTCGGCCTCATCAGGGCCGATGTTCCGGGCCCGGATCACAATCTCGCCGCCGTCGGGCATCGCCTGGTCCGCGTTGATGACCAGGTTCTGGATCACCTGGCTGAACTGTCCCTTGTCGATGTTCACGGGCCTCAGCCCCTCGAGAAAGTCGAACCGCACGCGAACGCGCGATCCCCTGAGGACGAACCGGGCGGAATCCTTGATGATGTCTTCAACCGTGGAGACGGTCTTGACCGGCGCCCCCCCCCTTGAGAACGTCAGGAGCTGCCTGGTAAGCCCCTCCGCCTCAACTACCGCCTTTTCGGCGTCGGCAAGTATGTCGGATGCCATGCCCGGATCACTGGGGAGGTTCAGCCGAGCCAGGCTGATGTTACCGAGGATGGCGGTTAGAATATTGTTGAAGTCATGGGCGATGCCGCCCGCGAGCACGCCCATCGACTCGAGCTTTTTCACTTTCAGAATTTCGTCCTGAATGATGATGTCGTCGGTCACGTCCCTGAGCACGATGACGTATCCGACAATCGCCTTTTCCTCAGAGCGTATGGGTGCGGCGCTCGAGGCGAAATAACGCTCCCGCGCATCCTTTCTGAACACCATGCGCTGTATGCCGGCGTCGACCCGGTCGCCGCTCGACCGCATCCGGTCAAGATTGAAATCGATGAGTGTGGACGAGTCGCTGTCCACCGACATGAGGAGCTCGCTGATGGGTCTGCCGATGATATTCCGCGACGGGATTCCGGTCAGGTCCTCGGCGACCCTGTTCATGGTTATAATGCCCCCGTCCGTGTCGGTGGCGATCACGGCCTCGGCGATGGAATCGAGGGTCACGGCAAGGCGCTCCTTTTCGAGCGCGAGCGCGTACTGGGCGCGCTTCCTGTCGGTAATGTTCCGCGCGATGCCCTGTATCCCCGTGATCGCGCCGTCTTCGACGATGGGCGAGAGGGCAAGCTCCATGATGAGCTTGTTTCCCTCCTTGCCGATGAATTCTATCTCCTGGGTATCGGGCGTTTCCCCCTTGACAAGCCTTCGGAAAATCGCACGGACCTTGCCCAGATCGCGGTTAGGTATCAGGGTGAGGAAACCAACACCCAGGAGCTCCTCGACCGGGTACCCCGAGATTCTCGTGATGGCAGGCGACGCGTACGTCAGCTCGCCCTGGCGGTTCATCGTGTAGATCACGTCGAAGTTCCTCTCAACGACGCCGCGGTACCGCTCCTCGCTGCGGTGCAGCGCGATGTCGAGTTCCTTCACGTGCATGTAATACCGGACCACGGTGTTCGCGATGCCGAACCCCGTCGCGATGATGTAACCCGATATGCCGATACCGCTCAGGTAGATCTGGTCGGTAATATTGAACAACGCGTGGTAGACGTCGAACAAAATGCAGAACGTGAAAGGGATGAAGCCGATGAGGAGAATACGCGCCTTTTCGTTTTTCGCCTTTATGCACAGCAGTGTCATAACGAGGATGCTGGCTATCGTAACGAGGGCGCTCAACGATATGAGCAGCTTCGCATACGCGACCACGGCCCCGTAATCGGGAAGGAGATAAATGGCAAGCGCCGGCCCTACGGTGCCTGTAAGGAAAATGGCCCTGAGGGTGCGGGTCTCCCTGAAAGCGAGAAACGTTACCGAAAAGCGCAGAAGGAAATACAGGCTCAGGCTGGATGTGCCGAAGACCAGCTTCTGGAACAGTGTGTACGATATGAGACTATCCAGGTCCCCGGGGAGCCTCGTGATATAAAAATTTACCGAAAACGAAATGAATAGCAGGCAGGTGAGCGCGTAGTACAGGTTTTCTTTAATGCTGATGTTCAGCAGGTAGACCGCGAGAAGATAGACGCCTATCGCGAGAAGGATGAACGTAATGATCAGGTTCAGGTGGAACCTGGCGAAATTGCCTTCCGCGAATACCCTCTCGACCGCCTCCCTCGTCCCGACGAACAGGGTCCCGTTCACGGCGCCTTCGTAATTCACGTATATCTTGACGAGGAGCTCGTTCCCGTCGCTTTTAACCAGCGGCGAGGGAAGGGGATATACCCGCACCCTGTTCCAATCGCTGAAGAAGCGCCCGCTCCCGTCGTTCGAGGGATATTCACCGTACCCGCCGATAAAAACGCCGTTCAGGTAGGTGCGGTCAACCGGCAGTATGGTCCCCAGGTACACCGACAGATCCCGCGCTGCGAGGCGATCGGGGACGCAGAATTCCCTCTTCAGCCATACCGTCCCGCGCCCGCCCGGGACAAGTCGCTCGAGGCTCGAAAGCTTCGCCAGGGGACGGTAGGCGTGCTTCCCGGCGTCGGCTGGAGTGTCGTCCGGGTTCCCCGGCGCGTACTGCCATGAGCCTTCGAGAGGAATTCCCCCCGAGGTGTCGGGAGCGCATGACGGCAGCATGATGGCCGCAAAAAGCACGGCGCAGGCAGTGATGAGTGTACCGTATTTCATCCTTTGGCAAGTAAGTCCCGAGGGTGAACCGCATCCCGGCATATCCGGAGAAGAATGATCCCGGCCCACCGCATAGTATATCCCCTTATGGAATGTCTTGTAAGTATTGTCCAACTGATATAATACATCGAACGGCACGGAAAAATGCCCGGCAGATCGTCCCGATTGTGTTGCGAGTGCCTTTCACCCTGTGAAGCGCCGCGAAGGCCAGAGTGAAACCGCATGAATCGTCGGGAACGGGACAGGATCTTCCATGATCGATCAACGGTCAATCGCTTCCGCCGTTCCACAGGGGGCATATTTCCGACGAACCGGGCATAAACGCCCTGCAGACTTCTGGACGGGTTGCGTAGATGGAGCACCCGGTAACGTCGCCGAATACGACCAGGAACGGACAGCGATGGGCCGTTTCTCCGCCCGATGAGGAAATGATGTGGTCGCCGGCCCACACGGGATGATATGTTTCCATTATGTGGAGTATATCGTCCCTTCCCTCGGCCTTCCATCGCTCGATGTCCCGGTCGTGCACCAGGGCAAGACCGGGGATACAGCATGTTCCGCAGCGTCGGCACTTCGTCATCGAAGGCCTCCATCGGGAGCATTGTAAACCGCGTGGGCCGTGCGTGCAAGAAAATTTCAGGCCGCGTCGCCCGCCGCGGCATCCGCGGATTCGCCGGGGAGCCACCTTTTCCCCGCGTACCGCAGGGTCACCAGTATGGCGTGAACCAGGATGGACGCGTTCATCGACCACCATATCGCCGGGGGCCCGTAACCAAGGTGCACACCGAAGAACCACGCGCAGGGCAGTCGCACCAGCCACTGGCTCCCGACCACAATGCGCATCACCGTCCTGGTGTCGCCCGCACCGTTGAGCGCCCCGCTCGTGATCACCGCCCATGCCATGAAGGGCTCGCTGGCCATGCTGATCCACAGATACCTGACGCTCTCGCGCACCACGTCCGGGTTTCCCGAGAGCGCCCCTGCAAGGGAGCCCGCGTTGAGCACCACGATGAGCGCCATCGCCGAGATGAAGGCGACACCCAGACCCGCGGTCGCCATGCACGACGAGAAGGCCTCGCGAAACCTGCGCGCGCCGATCAGGTTCCCGGCGATCACGGCGTTGGCCATGTTAAAGGCGAACGCGGGGAGAAATATCGCCGACTCGATGCGGAACCCGTTCGTGAATGCCGCGAGTATCGTGACGGTGTCGCGGGGGACCGCGCTGATGATCAGCACGAGCACCAGCGAACCCGTCTGCCAGGCGATCTGCTGGAGTCCCGACGGCCACCCGATTTTGGCGATCTCCGAGAGCTTCCCGCGGTCGTAGCGGCCGCGCGGCACGTCCAGGTTTTTCACGGACCAGGCGTTGCACGCGAACCCCGCGATATACCCGGCCACGGTCGAGATGGTGATCCCGTAATACCCGAGCGTGGTCCTGTACACGAGAATGAAATTGAGCGCCACGTTCACCGCGCACGCGACGGCCATGGCGGCAAGAGAGCTCTTCACCCGGCCGCACGAGCGCAACACGCCGTTGGTCGTGATGAGAAAGTAATGAAACACCAGCCCCGCCCCGAGGATGCGGACGAGCGGCGTGCCGAGGTCTTTCACGCGTGCGGGAATGTTCAGGGCCTGGACAAAAGGGCCCGAAACCGTCATGACCGCCAGCCCCAGCGCGACGCCCGCGACAAGGCACGATACCACGGCGGTTCGGATCGCGACCGCGAGCTCCTCCCTGTCCCCGTTTCCGAAAAGTCGCGCGCACAGTGAAACCGTCCCCACGGTGAGGGCATTGGCGGCGACGATGAATATGAAATAGAACTGGCCGACAAAGCCGACCGCGGCCTGGACATCGGTCCCCAGGGTGCCTGCGATATACACGTCCGTCAGGTAGATGGCGAAATCAAGGAACATGATGACGATCATCGGCCACGATACCGACCAACTCTTGCCGACGAGGCGTGAAACCTCCCTGGGGCGCAGCATGTCCGTTTTCATGGCGACACCAGAAGGCACCCGGGCGCGCGTGTCAACCATGCTTTGGCGAATCGCCCGTTAAAGTGGCAAAAACGCGCATTCCCCGCATGGCGCGGACGGGCCCCCCCCGCGCAAAAAACCGCCCCGAAACCGGAGAAAACTCTTGCCGGGGACCTGGCACATGCTATCCATGCTCATACCTCGAAAGGCCGCGTGCATCGAGGCCCTGATCCCGGGAGTTGCGACATCACGCGCATGAACGCCGGGGCAATGTAAAGGGGGATATGGCGGATGGCGGACCAATCGATACCGGCAGTAAAAACGGCGCTCGCGACAGAGACCGAGAGGGCCCTTGCCGCGTCCGATCGCATATTCTGGCTGGTCAAGGACCTGAAAAAGGGGATGATGCGGCGGCACCTTGCGCTCGAAGTGAACGCCGACGTGCTCGAGACATACCGGGCCGCGTTTCCCGGGTGCCCGTGGGAAAGGGTGAAGCTTGAAGATATCGTCGCGCCGGACGGAATATCCGCGGGCCCTCCGGACGAATCGGCGTACGCGGGACCGGTGTCACCGGAGGGCATCCCGGTCATCGCGACCGGGAACATCCGGAAGCTGCGGTTCGCCCCGGGCGGGTCCCTTCATGTCTCGAAAAATTTCATTTCGCATAACGCAAATTGCGCGGCAAGGGGCGGGGACATCATCCTCCGCCACGACGGCACGGACCGCGGCGCCAGCGCGATCATCCCCTTCGTGAATGAAGACTGCGCGCTCGGACCGCATGTTGCGAGAATCCGCACCGACGTGAACAGGTGCGAGGTGTTTTACGTTCTCAACGTCCTGCACTTCTATTACAACAGCGGGATAATGAAGGATATACTCGGCGAGCCGGTCGACCGCTCGCTGCGGGAGGTCCTTATCCCCCTCCCTCCCCTGGACAGGCAGAAGGCGATCGCCCACTCGATGCTGCAGCTTTCCGTGGGCATGGTGGCGCAGGAACATTTTCGCGACGAAATGCAGGAGTTCGCCGCCATCCTCGAAACCGTGTAGCATGCCGCCGCGCGGCGCGGCAGCACAACACGAGGGGGACGTTCCCGTCCCCCCATCATCACGGGCGCGCGCCGCGCGCCGTCAATCGAACAGCCGCTGTATGACAGGAAGCATCGAGATGTCGTTCACCAGTATGAACGCGCCGAGGACGATCAGTATGACCACGCCCGCGGTCTGGATGCGCTCCATGATCTTCTGGCTCAGCGGCTTGCCGCGGACGAGCTCCACCAGATAGAACAGGATATGGCTGCCATCCACCGCCGGGATCGGCAGAAGGTTCATCACCATGAGGATGATGGATATTTTCGCCATGAGGAGAACGAATTCCGCGAATCCCTTGTAGTAGTACACGTCGCCTGCGATCTTGCCTATGCGTATGGGGCCCGAGAGGTTCTCGCGCACGTCGAGCTTCCCGGCGAACAGCATGCCGAGGCCCTTGATGTTGAGCATGACGAACTGGTAGGGCTCCCTGACCGACTGGACCAGCGCGCCGCCCAGGCCGTACTGCACGGGCACCCGGTCGGGCGCGATCTCGTGCCGCACGCCGAGGAAGCCCGCCTCTTCCACTCTCGCCCTGGCGGTGGTCTTCTGCCCGCCGAGCGCGAATACGGCCTCGGCCCCGTTGAGCGATTCGATGTCCTTTTTCAGGGCGTCGAACGAGGCGGCCTTCTTGCCGTCGAGGGTGACCCTCCCCTTCGCGATCATCCTTTCGAGGTCAGTCGTGCGGTAAAAACGGTAGTCGCCGGATGCGTCGTTTCCCTTCGAGAGTATGATGACCTCGGTCCTTTTCGGTTTCACGGGGATGGTCATCTCCTTCTTGTTTCTCAATATTTTAAAGGATATGACCTTGTCCGGGCGCGCGCTCACGAAGGCCACGAACTCGTTTTCGTCCCTGACCACGGTCCCGTCCAGCGATACGATCTGGTCCCTCACCCTGAGGCCCTGGGCCATGGCGGGGGACCCGTCGATGAAGTCCGCGATGTGGAGGCGCGAGCCGTTGGCGGTCACCCCGATCTCGTAGCGCCCGCCGCCCGCTGACACGGGGGTCACGTTGAAATCCCTGCGCTCGCCTTCGCGGTCGACCGCCAGCTTCAGCTTTTTCCCCTCGGAAAACACGACCTTCATCTGGATGTCCTGGAAGCTCGCGACGCTTTCGCCGTCGATCGCCACGATGCGGTCGCCGGTCCGCACGCCCGCGGCGTACGCGGCCGAAACGTGTTCCCCCTTTTGCCATGCCTCCGGGATACGCACCACGTTGGTGTCCTTGGTGTACCCGACGAGGCTCATGACGAAGAAAATAAGCATCCCGAAGATGAGGTTGAACACGGGGCCCATAGCCACGGTGAATATCCTCTTCAGGGGGTGCGCGGAAAGGAACTCGAAGCCCTCGCCCGTGCGCTCTTCGGAGGGGTCCTCGCCGTAAAACGCGCAGAACCCACCGAGCGGGAACATCCCGATCTGGTAGGTCGTATCCCCGAACTTTTTCTTCACTATTCCCTTCCCGTATCCAAGGGAGAAGGTCCTTGCCTTGATGCCGACCGCCTTCCCGCCGAGCAGGTGCCCCAGCTCGTGCACGAAAATGCACAGCCCCAGCAGGATAACGGCCGCGATGATATACGTTGTCATCATTGTAAATGCTCCTTGATCAATTGTTGCGCGATGGCCCGTGCCTCGGTGTCGGCGGCGAAGAGGTCGTCCAGACCCGGATCGCCCTGGCAGGGAACGGAGCGCATGGTCTTTTCAACCGTGCTCACGATGCCGGTGTAGGCGATCTTTCTGTCGAGAAAGGCCCCGACCGCCACTTCGTTCGCCGCGTTCAGCACCGCGGGCATGGTCCCGCCGCATCTCCCCGCATCGTAGCAGAGATCCAGCGCCGGGTACTTCGCGGTATCCGGCCTGGAAAAGTGAAGCGTCCCCACCTCGTCCAGTTTCAGCTTGCCGAAGGGGTTCCTCAGCTTTTCCGGCCAGGACAGGGCGTTCAGGATGGGGAACACCATGTCGGTGACCCCCATGTGCGCATAAACGATCCCGTCCACCGTTTCTATCATGGAATGGACGATGCTCTCCGGGTGTATGAGCACGTCGATCCTGTCGAAGGGCGCGCCGAACATGTGGTGCGCCTCAATGACTTCAAGTCCCTTGTTCATGAGGGTCGCCGAATCGATGGTGATCTTGCTCCCCATGTCCCAGGTCGGGTGCGCCAGCGCCCGCTCCGGGGTGATGGTCGCGAGCTCTGACGCGTCTGCGTCGCGGAGGCTCCCCCCCGACGCGGTGAGTATGATCCTCTCGATGTCTTCCTTTCTGCGGGATTCCATCAGCATGAAAACGGCGCCATGCTCGCTGTCCACGGGTACGAGCTCGGTGCCCGACTCGCGCACCTTTTTCATGACGATATCGCCCGCCATGACGATGGTCTCCTTGTTCGCGAGCGCGAGCCTTTTCGCCCTCCCGAGCGCCGCCAGCGCGGGCCTGAGCCCGGCCGATCCGACGACCGCCGACAGTACCACGTCGACCGGGCGTCCCGCGAGCTCGATGACCCCCTGCTCGCCCTCGAGAAATTCGACGCCGGGATGGCGCTTTTTGAGATCCCTGTATTCCACGGTGGCCAGCGCGTCCGCGGAATCAACGGCGACGACCGCTGGGGCGAACTCGTCCATCTGCCTTTCGAGCGCGGCGAGGTTCCTCGCGCACGCGAGGCCGTATACCCGCAGCCGTCCGTTAAGGCTCCGCAGGACCCTGAGGGTGGATTCGCCGATGGAACCGGTCGAACCCAGAATGGTGATCGTCCCGTCCATAACGAGGCTTATCGGACACCCCGCAGGATCAGGTAATAATAGAACAGGGGAAACGAAAAAATGAGTGCGTCAAAAACGTCCCACATCCCGCCGTGCCCCGGAATTATCGAGCCTGAATCCTTGGTTGAGCCGTCGCGCTTGAAGGCCGATTCGACAAGGTCGCCGAGGTTGCCGGCCATGCCGAGGAACACCCCCAGAATCACGGACTCGACGACGCCGAAGAGCTCCGGTCCGTTCAGCGCCGCGAAGATCTTAACCGTGACGATCGTCGCGACCACGCTCCCGACGAGTCCCGTCGCGTATCCCTCCCATGACTTGTTGGGAGAGACCGCGAAGTTCGTCTTGTGTTTCCCGAGAAGAACCCCGCCGAAATAAGCCGCGCTGTCGTTTATCATGACGACGATGTTCAGGAGAAGGATATAGTACACCCCGTTGGTGAGCGCGCGCATGAGTATGATGTGCGAAAAGAAAAAGACGATATATACCAGACCGAGCGCGGTCACCCCGAGCGAATACGTGCCGCCGGCGATCGGCCGGGTGAAGAGCTGCAGCGCCAGCGCCAGCGCCAGCGCCGCGGTAAGGATGAAAAACAGCATGCGAACGTCAAGCGGCAGGAACAGCGTCCGCCAGTTGTACATGTGCCCGAACGCCGAATAGAACACCATCAGGTTCACGAGGACCGCGGCGGCGATCCCCGTCGCCATGAACGCCTTTCCCGCTTCGCCGCGGTCGGTAATGCGGTAAAACTCGTACAGGCACGCCAGTGTGACGAGGAGCGAGCACCCCAGGATGGGCGTCATGTACCAGCGGTCGGTCACGATGGTGAATGCGTAAACCGGCAGCGCGACCAGCGCGCTCAGTATTCTCAACAACGTCGATTTCGTCACTGCGTTCATATCCCCCCGAATCTCCTTTCCCTTTGTTGAAATTCATACACCGACTTGTACAGGTGATGCGGTTTGAAATCCGGCCACAGGACGTCGAGAAAAACCATCTCGGAATAGGCCGTCTGCCATATGAGAAAATTGCTGATGCGGCGCTCGCCGCTCGTGCGGATGAGAAGATCGACGGGCGGGAGTCCCGCGGTGAAGAGGTTGCGCTCGATGTCCTTTTCGGTGATGGATTTAACGGACCTGGCCGAGGAAAGGCAATCGTTCACCGCCTTCACGATCTCCTGCCTGCCGCCGTAGTTGATGCAAAAATTGAGAACCATTTTCCGGTTCGCGCTGGTGGCGTCGATGGACCGCCTGATGGTTTCCCTGGTCCCGCGCGGGAGACGCCCGTCGAAGCCAGAATGCGCGATGCGTATGCCCTTCTCCTTGATGACATCGAGCTTGGTGGTGAAAAAATGATCCAGAAGCCGCCAGAGGCCCGCGACCTCGGTCCCAGGTCGCCGCCAGTTCTCGGTGGAAAAGGCATAGAGGGACACGGCCTTGATCCCCAGGTCGATCGCCGCGTCCATGAGCGGCTCCAGTATTTCCGCGCCGCGGCGGTGTCCCTCGCTACGCGGAAGCGATTTGCGTTTCGCCCATCGCCCGTTCCCGTCCATTATGATGGCCACATGCGCGGGAACCTTCTTCATGGAGATGAGCTTCCGGTAATCTTTCATCAGATGTTAAGGATCTCTTTTTCCTTGTTATCGGTGAGTTTCTGGACCTCTTCCGTGTACTTGTCGGTGATCTTTTGTATGCGGGTCTGCCCGTTCTTGGAATCGTCCTCGGAAATTTCCTTTTCCTTCTCGAGGTCCTTGACCATCTCGTTGCCGTCCCTGCGCACGTTGCGTATCGCGACGCGGCATTCCTCGGCCTTCTGCCTTGCGAGCTTCACGTATTCCTTGCGGCGTTCCTCGGTGAGATCGGGAATCTGTATGCGGATCAGGTTGCCGTCATTCGACGGGTTCACCGAGAGGTCTGACTTGAGGATGGCCTTTTCCACCTCGCCGAGATTCCCCTTGTCCCAGGGCTGAATGACGACGAGCTTGGGCTCGGGGCAGGATATGGACGCCACCTGGTTGAGGGGCATTTCCGAGCCGTACACCTGCACACGCACGCCGTCGAACATGGAAGGGTTCGCCCTGCCCGTGCGAATCGCCGCGAAATCCTTCTGGAGCGCGGCGATGCTTTTCTTCATGCGTTCTTCCAAATCGGATAGTATTTCCTCTACCATTCGCATTTCCTCGCTTACTTGATAGTCGTGCCGACCCTCTCGCCGGCTACCGCCTTTTTCAGTGCCCCCCGCTCGAATATATTGAGCACCATGATAGGCAGCCTGTTGTCCATGCAAAGCGAAACCGCGGTCATGTCCATGACGCGCAGCTGATTTTTCAAGACCTCATCGAATGTCGCCGATTCAAGCCGTACCGCAGAGGGGTCCTTTTCCGGATCGCCCGTGTAGACCCCGTCCACGCGCGTCGCCTTGATGAGCACGTCGGCGGATATCTCCGCGGCGCGGAGGCTGGCGGCCGTATCCGTCGTGAAAAAGGGATGGCCCGTGCCGCCCGCGGCGATGACCACCCGGCCGTGTTCAAGGTGGTCGAGCGCTTTCCTGATGATATAGGGCTCGGCGATCTCCTTCATCTCGAAGGTGCACATGACCCTCGCGGGAACGCCGAGCTTCTCGATCGCGTTCTGCATCGCCAGGGAGTTGATCACCGTGGCAAGCATGCCCATATGGTCGCCAGTGATCCTGCCGATCCCCAGGCTCCTGCCGAGGGCGCCCCTGAATATATTCCCGGCGCCGATGACCATCGCCACCTGAACTCCCATCTGGTGGAGCTCGGCTATTTCGCCCGCGATGATCTCGAGCACGCCGGGATTGATGCCGGTTTTATCGTTTCCCGCGAGCGCCTCGCCGCTCAGCTTCAGCAGAATCCGGCGATACGGTAGTGTGCGGGCCCCCATGAAATTATCCGATCTGGAAGCGGGCGAACTTCCCCACCTCGATGTTCTCGCCGTAGGTGGCGATCTTTTCCTTGATGAGATCCTTGATCTTTACTTTCGGGTCCTTTATGTACTCCTGCTCCAGGAGGCAGACGTCGGTGTAGAACTTCTGCATCTTCCCGTCGATGATCTTCTCGACTACGTTCGCGGGCTTGCCGGAATCCTTCATCTGCTCGCGGTAAATGTCGCGCTCGCGCTCGAGCACGTCGCCCGGGACGTGTTCGGTCGCAATATAGAGGGGGTTTGCCGCGGCGATCTGCATGCAGAGCTCCCTCCCGAGTGTCTCGAAATCCGCGTTGCGTGCCACGAAATCGGTGACGGTTCGCAGCTCGATGAGAACACCTATCTTCTTGTTGGTGTGGATGTACGACGTGACGATCCCCTGCGACGCTTCGCGTCCCATTTTTTTGTCCGCCGAGGCGAGCCCCTTCTTTCTGAGAAGTTCAACCGCCTTGTCAATATCCCCGCCGGTCTCGATGAGGGCCTTCTTGCAGTCCATCATCCCAGCCTGAGTCTTGTCCCTCAGCTCTTTTATTAATTCGCTCGATATGTCAGCCACTGCTCGTATCTCCTTGTTCAAATTGTCCCGGGCCGGTTTCTGAGGCCCGGCTCCGGTGTATCACCACTTCTCCCTTTCTCTGTAGTCCTCGTACTCCTCGTACTCGGATTCATCCGTGCGAGTCTTGCCGCCTTCCGGTGCGGCATCCTCCGCGCCTTCCGCAGGGGCTCCCTCGACGGCCTCTCCCTCCTCGGTCGCGTAGCCTTCACCCTGGCCGCCCGAACGCCCCTCGTTGATGGCGCGCGCCATCACGTCAAGGAACAGCGCGATGGCCCTGATGGCGTCGTCGTTTCCCGGTATCGGAAAATCGATCTCGTCGGGATTGCAGTTGGTATCGACGACCGCAAAGATCGTGATGCCGAGCTTCTTTGCTTCCTGGACCGCGATCGACTCCCTCTTGGGGTCGATGATGAAAAGCGCTTCCGGGAGCCTGGTCATGCTCTTGATGCCCGAAAGAACCTTGTTCTTCTTCGCGAGTTCCCTCTGGAGTTCCAGGCGTTCCTTTTTCGTCTCGGCTTTCCATTCGCCCGTTTCCTGCATGCGCTCGAGCTCCTTGAGGCGGTTCAGCGATTTGCTCACCGTGTGGAAGTTCGTAAGCAGGCCACCGAGCCAGCGTTCCGACACATAATACATGCCGCATTTCTCGGCATGGTCGACGATGGCCGACTGTGCCTGTTTCTTGGTGCCCACGAACAGCACCATGCCGCCCTTTTCCGCCACGTCCTTCATCGCGGCATAGGCAACCTTGATGCGCTGCATGGTTTTCTGCAGGTCGATTATATGGATACCGTTCCGCGCGGTGTAAATAAACTGCCCCATCTTGGGGTTCCAGCGACGGGTCTGGTGTCCAAAATGAACCCCTGATTCCAACAATGCTTTCATTGATACTACTGACATAGTACCCCCTGTACAATAGGATATATGGGAATGGCGGCAACCTGCCGTGCCTCCCCGGCCGGTCCCGTACCGGACCGGCAACCTGAAAAAAGGTCTGGACTTCCGTCGCGGAAAACGGCGGTCGTCGCTGTCCCTTACAGATTCATGCCATATATTGCCCTTTCGGAAGAACGAGGCAACCGGCGGCATGCCGATTTAAACTTCGCGTTCCCCTCCGGAACGCTGCTTGATAGCCGCGGGTGCGGCGCTAAACCTTCCAGAACACCAGGGCGCCGGCGATAAAACCGACGATGGATGAAAGGTTAAGTCTGACGCCAATTCGGAACACCCCGAGATCCAGGTCGAGAGGGCCCACGAGGTTTTTCTTCACAATCGCCAGGACCGGGTAATACGACGCAACGAGAGAACCGAGCGCGTACCCCAGGATGGCCCCGACGAACAGGAAGGCAGCGAGATAGCCGATATTCCTTTTTTCAAGCGTCATGTCAGAGCACTGAAACAGAATGGCACTATGAGCGCGGGGTAACGGTTGTCAAGATTTTTTTGTGGAGGACATGTCAGACATACACCATCCACGTCGATTGCCGCAAGCGCATAAAAATGGACAAGGCTTTCACGGGAGAACGCGGGTACGCAATAGCCGCCATCTGCCTGCGGTAGATACAACGAAGCTCTATCGCACCAACCAGCTCACACGGAAGAAGTCTCTTTTCGCGATTCGATCTCCCGGATCAGCAAGCCGAGCACCAGCGCCGCACCGAACAGGATGGTCACAAGCCACATGTTGAAGAATAGAACGATCGGCAAGCCGCTGATCTGTCCGCTGAACATAAGTATGCCGTTCGACGTCGCTTCCGGGACAGGATGGGTCCGTTCAACCGCATAGGTCAGCCCGACGGGCATGGCCGCGATGAGAAAAAAACCGAATGCGAATCCCGCTATGCCCAGGAGGAAAATGGATTGAAGAAACTGCAGAAGGAGGGTGAGTGGAACGGCCATGCCGGCGGCCATGATGAGAAATATCTTGCGTTTATGGTATTTATCGGACAGGGCCGAAAGTATCACCGCGCCGAACACACCACCGATAACTATCAGGCCCCCGACAATTCCCGGGGCTAGCGACGGGTCGATGTCGAGGGCTCTGTTCTTGAAAATCCCGTCAATCTTGGTAAGTATGGCGTTGAACGAGCCGACCCCGATTAAAAAAAGTCCAAGGAGAAACAGAAAATCCCTGTTCCGCAAGAGCGCCTTCAATCCGACGGTCATCGACACCTTTTTTTCGGCCGCAATAGGGTTGGGAGGAACCTCAGGCTTGTCTTTAACCAGAAAAAGAAAAAGGATCATCCCGATCAGTGCCGGTATTCCATATGCGTAGAGAACAACATCGATTCCCTGCCGCAGCTGTCCCATCTCCTTGTAATGGGCGACAATGAAGTCGGTCGCGAACATCACCGTCGCAATTCCGACAAACATGGCCATGGTCAGGAGACCGGTAGCAAGCGCCTCCTCCTTTTCAGGAAACCAGTTTGACGCCATCTTAGTGAACGCGTTCAGAATGAAAGGCTGCGCGGCACCGCACCCGATCATGCAGGCCAGGAGCCATCCATAGCTCGGCGCGAATATGCGGAGAAATCCGCATACACCGATAAGAAGCACGCCGATTCCCGCGCCGATCTTGAGGCCGTACTTATCGATGCACCAGGCGGCGGGAAAGCAGAACGGGATCCACCCGAGCATCGAAAGGACGGCAAGCAGGTCGATGTAATCGGTATTGCCGCCGGTGTATAGCGCAGCAGCGTCGCTTGCGATGGGTGCGAATGTCATCCACATGATCTGGGACATCGCTATATTCAGCATGAACACCGCGAGCACGACCCATCGGTACGAAGACACGGATTCCTTCGTGTATTGCATATCCCCCCCTTGAAAGGATCGGGTATCTTGTTCCAGCTATTTTTTTTTGTACTAATGTGCCCCGATCCCATCCTCTATACCATCACATGAATACTGCGGTCAATAATATTTTATCCTGCGCGGTGCAAACGTATTCACAAATATTTCTTGCCATTATCAAAAAAGCCCGGATATATGGAATTGAAATACAGTCACGGTAGAACGGTATCGATGGATCATTCGATGAAAATAATCCGCGTTCTTATCACGAAATCCCTTTGAAGACGCCATGCAAAAAAAACGATTTCTTCGACATCTCCTGAGCTTCCTGACGTTAGCTGCCGTGATACTCGGTGCCGGCATGATCGAGCCAGCGGAAAAAATACCCGCTGCCAGGCCGACAGGACACGCCAGTGCCGATTCCGAAATCCTCTCCTTTATGGAAGAATATAGCATCATGGGCCTTTCTTTCGTGGTCGTCAGGCACGGCATGATCACGGCGACGGGCTGTTATGGCTGGGCCGACCGTAAACGACGCGTCCGTACCACGGAGAAAACCGTGTACCGCGTCGCTTCCATATCGAAAACCGTCACCGCCACCGCGATCATGCAGCTCGCCGAGAGCGGGAAATGTTCGCTCGACAGGGACATTGGGCGTTACCTGGGATACCAGATGCGGAACCCGCGGTACCCGAAAATTCCTGTCACACTAAGGCACCTCCTGACTCACACCTCCGGGCTCAACGACGGTCCCGCCTACGACGACTTCAGGGAGGCCTCGTTCGGCGAGGGTTCGCCCTCCCTCGCAGACATACTAAAGACTGGAGGCCCGTGCCATTCCCCGAATCTCTGGCTGTCATACCCGCCGGGCAGGCGGTTCAATTACTCGAACCTCGCCTTCGTCATCATGGGGACCATCGTCGAGCGCGTGTCCGGGCGTACGTTTGACGAATACTGCAGGGCGCATATCCTCGCCCCGCTGGGGATGACCGCGAGCTTCAATATCGGTCATTTCAAATCGCTCGACTCGTTCGCCGTGCTGTATCACTATCTGGACGAAAAGGAACTTGCGAAGGAAGAGAACAGGGGCAAGGAAACATTCGATCCAAGCTGCGACGATTATGGAAGCGATCCCCCCGACGGAGGGAGGAACATGCCCCACTCCGCGGGCTTCAACGCGCTCCCGGCGGGACCGCAGGGCGGTCTTCGCGCTTCACCGTCGGATCTGGCCCGCTTCATGATGGCGCACCTGAACAACGGATCGTACGCGGGCGCGTCGATACTGCGGAAAAATTCAGCGATAGCCATGCGGAAGCCCCACTGGAGGGGGAGGGACACGATGGGTGTGCACCGGGCGCAGGGACTCGGTTTTCACATAACGGGATCGCTCATCAGGGGCAGGTCTCTGGTCGGCCACAGGGGAAACGCCTATGGTCTTATCGGCGGTATGTATTTCAACCCCGCTAACCGGACCGGGTTCATCGCCCTCATGAACGGCGGCGATTACAACCGGTACCGGAAAAAGGAGGACGAGTTCCTCGACGTCGAATACCGCCTCTACCGGCTCATTTACCGGTATTTCATCGGTCCCTAGTTGGGTTCATACAGGCACTTCATTTCACCGTTGTACATCGTGGCCACGCACAGGTTACACGGGCCGCACGCGAGGCAGGGCGACACGTGCGAGGGGTCTTTCTTGATTTTGTTGATGAAATCGGGCTCGACCACGAGGGCGCGGGCCAGCGACACGAACTCGAAGCCCTCCTCGAGGACGTTCTCGATGACGGGACGCGACACCAGGCCCCCCACGTAGACCAGGGGGAGCTTCACCCTCTTGCGGACTTCCCTGGCCTGCTCCAGGAAAAATGCCTCGCGGTAGGGGTAGTCCTCTATCATTATCCTGGAAAAAAGCTTCATTCCGATTCTTATCAGCGGGTTCGTCTGCATGGCCGCCATTTCGCGGTGCGGAGTATGTCCCTTGAGCATGTAGAGCGAGGTCCTGCTCACGAACCCTCCGCTGAGCACCAGAGCGTCGGCTCCCTCGGCTTCGAGCATCCGCGCCACCTCGATTCCCTCCTCGCCGGTCATCCCGCCGGGAAACCCGTCCTCCAGGTTGGTCTTCACGACCACGGCGATCTTGCCCCCGGCCGCCTTCCTCACTTCGCGCATCACCTCGCGCATGAAGCGCGCCCTGTTCTCGAGGCTTCCCCCGTACCCGTCGGTGCGGCGGTTCGTGTAAGGTGAAAGAAACTGGCTGATGAGATACCCGTGCCCCGCATGTATTTCCACAGCGTCAAAACCGGCCTCTCGCGCACGCCGCACGGCGACACCGTGGGCCTTGACCAGGTCCTCGATGTCGGCCGCCGTCATTTTTTTCGGCAGCGTCAGGCCGTAGAGGCAGAATTTTCCCGAGGGCGCCATGGCCCGCACGCGCGACACCTTGCTATCGGACATATTCCCGGCATGACCGAGCTGGACCGAGGCCGCGGCGCCCTCCCGGTGCACCGCGTCGGTGATCTTTCTGAAATGGGGCACGTTTTCCTGGCTCATCCATGCCTGGTGCGAGAAGGTCCTTCCGCCGTCGACGACGGCCACATAGGCCAGGGTTGTCATGCCGATGCCGCCTGCCGCCACCGACCGGTGATACTCGAGCAGCGACTGCGACGGCACGCCGCCGGGGCACATTCCCTCGAATGCGGCGGAGCGGATCGTCCTGTTGCGCAGGACCAGGCTCCCCATGGTCCCCCTGGTAAAAAGATTGGTTTTGTTCATGCGGTTACTCCAGCGCTGTATGTTTATGTGCCGGCGGGTTACGACCGGACCCCGCCGCGTCCGATGCGATTCTTTCTTTATGCCAGTGGCCGTGATAGACGCGGCGCGCCATGGGGGCAATAACAAAATTCGGGCGGGCGTTTTTTATTTGATCCGGCAAGGATGGTTCAGGATAAGACGGCGGTGGGGATATCGACTCTTAGCGAAAAATATCCGGGTGCCACCTGAGCACGCCTTCTTCCATGCAGATGAGGTCAAACCTGAAGGTGATGTGCCTGTCGTCGAGCGAACGGTTCTCGGCGATATACCCCGCCGCGGCGCGCCTAATCTTCCTTTTTTTCGATTCCGGGATTGATCGGAGCCCCCCTCCGAACGCGCCCGTGGAGCGGCTCTTTACCTCGACGAAGACGACAAGGTTTTCCTTCCGCGCGATGAGGTCGATTTCGCCGTACCTACCCTGCCGGTAGTTGAGCGCGAGCACACTGAATCCCTCGTCGCGCAGCAGCTGCGCGGCGGCGCGTTCACCCGTCAGCCCGAGCTCGCGCGGGGCGCTGCCCATCGTGTCAAAGCACCTCGAAAATGTCGATGCCGGCCTCGCTCTCGTCCATCGCCTTGACGATGTACAGGCTCGTGTCCTCGAGAAGGTTGATAATGGAGGTTCCCTCGATCTTTTTCCGGTTGATGTCGAATATGAGCTTCACAATGGGCCGCAGCGGCTTTTCGGGGATGGAGCCGATGACAATCCCCATGGCGTTGTTGTTAAGCTCAACGATCGACCCGATCGGGTACACGGACATCCTCGACAGGAAGAGTCTGAGAAGCACCGGGTCGAACTTGTTCACGCCGCCGGCGAGGAGGTTGCGCATCGCGTGGTAAAAATAGATCTTCTTCTTGTAGCTTCTCGTGGTGATCTGCGCCTCGTAGCTATCGGCGATGGAGGCGATGCGGGCATACTCGTCGATGGCGCCGCCGCGAAGGCCGCGGGGGTATCCCTTCCCGTCGAACTGCTCATGGTGCTGGAGCGATATGAGGGCCGCGCGCTCCTTCACCTGACCCAGGTCGCGAAGGGCCTTGTAGCCCAGGAGGGGATGTGTCTTTATCTGGTTGAATTCCTGGTCGGTGAGGTTCGACTGCTTATGCAGGATGTAGATCGGCACCTTCACCATGCCGGCGTCGATGAGAAGCGTCCCCGTCCCGAGCTCCCTGAGCTTCGCGAGATCATACTTGAGCGCCATGCCGATGAGGAGCGCGTAAAATGTCACGTTCACCGAGTGCGTCAGCGTGTAGTCCTTTCCCTCGTCGAGTCCGTAGAGGAACAGGAACACGCTGCTGTTTTCCTTCATGATGGAGATGATCTGGTCTACGGCCTCTTCGACTTCCTTGGTTTCGAACATCTGGTCCTTGCGGATGGCGTTGTAGGCCCCGTTTACCGCGTTTCTGGCAAAACCGTGAATCTCAATGAGTCTTCTTCGTTTTCTGACCAGCTCGTTATATTCGTCGACGATTTTTTTTTCGCTTTCAATCGGGCTTTCGGACGTCTCGACGGGAACATCGGTCCTTTTTACCAGGACGCCGGTGGTTTCAACCGCGCTCACGCCCCACGCATTGAGTTTTTTAATGTCGCTTTCTTTAATGGGTGAATTTGCGTTCACGAGCATGTTGGCACTGTCGACGAAAATGGGCCTGTCATAGATCATGCCCGGCTTCAGCTCGTCGACTGATATTTTACGCATCTTCGCCATTATCGTCCGCCCAGCCTGTCTATTTTTTTCTTGAACTTACGGTTCACCTGATAACAGTGCGCGAGCACGCGCGCGACTGCAGTGAAGAGCGTTTCCGGGATGGGGCTGCCCATGTCAATGAGCGCGAGGGTCTCCGCCAGATCGCCATCCCTGTATATGGGGATGTTTTTCTCGCGGGCTATCTCAAGGATACGCCCGCACAGGAGTCCACGCGCCTTTGCGAGCACCCTGGGTATATCGCCGTCATATTCCAGCGCTACCGCCGAATCATGCCGATTTTCCTCAAACCCTGACATCAAGAACACTATATACCAATCCCCGATCAATAATTTCAATCATTTTATTAATTCCGTCCCCCGCCAGGAGGTAATTGACCGTCGCCTGGAGCCCTGACGCGCGCAGGTCCTTCCTCAAATCCCTGTCGGCCTTCCGGAGCGCATCGAGCGGACCCTCCGCCCCGGCAAAAAGCGATAGGTGCAGGCCCCCATCCAATCGCGCGAGCACCGTTACACGCCCGAGCGAGGAATAATCCGCCTCAACGATCACGTTCCCGTCCGCGGCGAGCATCCTGGGACCGCCACCATCTCCATCCCGGGAGAAATCGTAAAAGTGATACTGAGCCCCGGGTTCTTCGCGGCCCTGGAGCAGGTCAAGGATATACCTGGCGATATCGCCACTCCCGTTACTCTCTATTATAGTATCGACCTCTTTCAGGATTCTTTTAAGCATCTCCTCGATGCCGGATTCTTCCGGAACCCTTTCCTTAAGGGGGGGGAATAACGCCGCCAGCGCGGCAAGGTGCGCCCCGTAGGTACGGGCCATGCCGAGAAGGAGTATATCCCCCAACGCATTACGCGACAGCCCTCCCGACGCCAGCCTGGCGGCAGGGCCGCCCTCTCCCCTGAAGCGTTTCATCAGGAACAGGTTGATGTCGAACAATCCGGTGGTGCGGTCCCGGAGTGCCCTGAACGCGTCAACAAGCGCCTGCGGCGCGAGCGTCCTGGCATTGAAGACAGTGAAAGAGGAGAACTCGCCGATGGGATCGCCGAGCGGGCCTGGCAGGTTCATCCTGAACACGAATGAAGTGCCGCTCTTTTCCTTGAGAGAAAGGATAAATGCGTCCGCCCGCGGGACGCCCTCATGGAACTCGGCCTCTATGTTCCGTCCTCCCATTTCGATGACGGCCGAACGCGGCCCCTTGACCTCGACAATGCGCGCCGGGACCTCCGTGCCGCGCTTGAGCGACCGGAGGTAGGCCATTGATTCAAGGCTGCCCGACAGGGTGATGGAGCCGCCGCCCGGAGCGCTCACAGACCCGGCTCCGTTGGAATATCCGGGAAAAAACGGCTCCTGACCGGTTCGTACGATATCCTGTGCACTGGCGTATACCCGTTCTCCATGATGGCCCGGATATGCAGGGCGGTCCCGTAGCCCTTGTGCCTGGCAAGACCGTAACCGGGGTAGAGCGAATCGATCTTTTCCATGATCGAATCGCGGCGCACCTTCGCGATGATGGATGCGGCCGCGATGGTCAGGGAGAGCCGGTCGCCCCTGATAACCGGGACGAACGGGACGCCGACGTCGAACTTAAACGAGCCGTCCATCATGACGACTGACGGCGCGGGCGAGATCCGGCAAAGGAGGGAGCGCAGCCCCGCGGCGGTGGCGGCATTGACGTTGGATGCGTCGATTCTTCGGTGGGATACGAGCTCGACCCTGGCGACAAGCGCCACGCGCCCGACCAGGCCTGAGAGCTCACGGCGACGGGACGGGGTCAACTGTTTGGAGTCGCGGACCCCCCTGAGAAGGTCCTCATTCCGTTCGATTGTTTCGCGTTTGAAGATGACAAGTCCGATGGCAAGGGGCCCGGCAAGGGCCCCGCGGCCGGCCTCATCGACACCTGCGACGAGGTCATGTCCCCCGTTGATGAGTCCTCGTTCCAGATCGAATGAGGGAACGTCCATCGGACCTCACACTGAAGTGTAACGGCGGCCGCACGCTACAATGCGCTGGTGACCGCCGGAGGGAACGTTACGACTGCGAAGGGGTTTCATCCCCTGCGTTCGGTTCGCCGGCGCTTTTCGCCGACGCCGCGACCTTCTCCGAGTCCCTGGTCGTTTTCGTCTGGGCTTCCCTGAGTTTGGCGGATTTGCCGCGGCGCTCGCGCAGGAAGTACAGCTTCGAACGGCGCGATTTGCCCTTGCGCACCACGTCGACCTTGGCGATGCGGGGCGAGAACACAGGAAAAATCCTTTCAACGCCGACGTCGAAGGACAGCTTGCGGACGGTAAAGGTCTTGCTCAAGCCCTTGTTATCGATGGCGATAATAATGCCTTCAAATATCTGTATCCGCTCGCGGTTGCCCTCGACGATGCGGTAGTGTACCTTGACGGTATCGCCGACCTCGAAATTGATTTCCCGCGAAACCGGTATGATGTCCTTTTCAACGGCCTGCATGATATCCATATGGATCACTCTCCTAATAGTTTTCTTCGCAAATACTTTCTATACAGATCAGGCCTCACGAGCCTGGTTTTCTCTATGCTGCGCTCGAGACGCCACCGGGCGATCTCGGCATGGTTCCCGCCGATGAGCACCTCCGGGACCCTCATCCCGTCGAATTCGACGGGCCGGGTGTAGTGAGGGTGCTCGAGGAGGTCCTCCTCGAAGCTCTCGGAATCGAGAGAACCTTCGTTCGACATGAAGCCCGGCACGTAACGGGCCACGGCGTCGATGATCGCAATCGCGGCGAACTCGCCCCCGGACAGGACGAAATCGCCGATGGACACTTCAAGGTCAACGTGACGGTCGATGATCCTCTGATCAACGCCCTCATAATGGCCGCAGACCAGACAGAGTTCCTTTTCCCGGGACAGCGACTTGACCGTGTCCTGATCGAGCGGCCTTCCGCCCGCCGAGGTGAGGATCACCTTTGTTCCGGTCCCCTTCGCGTCCAGTATGGCCTTCTCCAGGGGTTCCGGCATGAGGACCATCCCGCACCCTCCACCGTAGGGATAATCGTCGCACTTTCGGTACGAATCCCGGGTATAGGCGCGGATGTCGCGGATATCCACATTGATGAGGCCCCGCTCCACCGCCTTGCCGAGAAGGCCCGTTTCCAGTGGCGACTGGAAAAATTCCGGAAAAAGTGTGAGAACCTTAAATATCAAGCACGCCTTCAACCGGTGAAATCATTATAATGCCGGACGCGATACGCGTCGTGTCGACCATGGACTCCACGAACGGGACAAGGTGCTCCTTTCCCGCACCGTCCCGTATGACCAGGACCTCGCCCGATCCCGCCTCCAGTATGTCCACGACTTCGCCGAACGGGGCTCCATTGCGTTCCACGGAGCAGCCGATGAGCTCGTAGTAGTAATAACTGTCCTCGTCGAGCAGCTCGGCCCGGGTCTTCTCCGCCTCGGCTCTGTCTATGCACAGTTCGCAACCCGCGAGTCTTTCCGCGAGGTCCCTGTCCCGCACGTTCTCCAGCTTGAGAAAACCGATCCCCGGGCCCGTGGCGGTCAATTCTTCGATACGGTATCCTTGATAGGAATTATCTTTATGGATTAATACGATCTGGTCTTTTGTCAGGCGCTCGGGGAAGTCGGTCGTTATCCTCACTTTGAGCCGGCCCTTGAGGCCATGCACGCCGACGATGATCCCGACACGAAGATACTCGCTAGTGCCGTTCAATCAAGAATTTCCAGAACGACCCGTTTCCCGGATTTTGTCGCGGAGGCATTGATGATGGTCCGGATCGCCCTGGCGATCCTCCCGTGTTTCCCGATGACCTTGCCGATGTCCTCTTTCGTCACCCTGAGTTCCAGGATGGTCGATTTTTCGCCCTCGACCTCGCGGATTTCCACGTCATCCGGATGATCGACGAGCGATTTTACCATGTATTCGACAAGATCCTTGTAATCCATGCCCCCTCCAGACTAAGGCCGCGATCAGCCCGTGTACTTCTTCCAGATGCCCTTGTTCTGGAGCATCGTGCGGATAGTATCGGACGGCTGCGCTCCTTTGCCGAGCCAGTGAAGCACCCTTTCTTCGTCAAGAAGGACCTGCTCACCCTGCACGATGGGCTGATACCGGCCCAGCTGCTCGATGATTCTTCCGTCCCGCTTGGCCCTGCTGTCAACAGCGACGATGCGGTAAAAGGGCTTCTTTTTTGTGCCGATTCTCTGCAAGCGAATCTTAACCGCCAAGTAGCATACCTCCTGAAAATAATTGAGGACTTATTAATTTTAGAACCGCTTTTTTTGTCAACAAAATAAAATTACGCCCACGCCTGGGCATGGACGTCCCTGTTTCGATGGATGATGCACCATTAAAGAGCTGGATATATCCCCGCCACGCCGAAACGGCAATCCGTTTCAGGCGCGAATGCGCTTTTTCAACTCCGCCACGCTGCCATTGACATCCCCTCCCCTGAAGGCGGCATTTCCCGCTACAACGATCCGGGCCCCTGCGCGCGCCACGCGCGTGATATTGTCAGCATTGATCCCCCCATCGACCTGGATCAGGATATGCTTCTGACCTGACGCTTCCAGGTGCCGGGCGAGTTTCTCGATGCGGCCCACGGCCGGCTCCATGAAGGACTGGCCGTAGAATCCGGGATCGACCGACATGACCAGGACCATGTCCAGGTAGGGAAGGCAGTCATACACGGCCTCCACCGGCGTCGCGGGATTGATCGCAAGCCCGGCGACCGGGCCCGATTTTCGGATCTCCGAGAGTATTCTCGCGGGGAACCTGGTGCTCTCGTAATGAATGGTGACGCCCCAGGGGCGGCATTTCAGGTACGACTCGACCGAACGCTCCGGCCGCTCTATCATCAGGTGGACATCGAGGGGGATCGGCGTGTGCTCCTTCATCCGCTCGATGTACGCGGGGCCGAACGTGAGGTTCGGTACGAAATTTCCGTCCATCACGTCCATGTGCAGCAGGTCGACCACGGAGGGATCGAATTCCTCGGCCTGACGGCCCATGGTCGTGAGATCGGACGCGATTATGGAAGGAGCTATGAGAATGTCATTACCGTCAGTCGGCATCGATATTCATCGTTCTCATGTGCTTTTTGTTGCAGAGGATGTTCACCTTGGCGTCGCCTTCCCTGAAGAAGATGAAAAGCATCATCTGTCCGGGTTTCATCTGCCTCGAAAAGCGTATTCGCTTCGATTTCGCGTCGTCCACCAGCGCCTCGTAAAGCCCTTCCTGGAATTCCGAAGGTATCTTGTACTCGACCTTTTCGTAGGCGGAGTAGGCACGGACCGGCGCGGTGTAATACTGCACCTTCAGCACGACCTCGTCCCCCCTGTTCACGGCGGCTTTCGGCTCGATTGACTGGCCCGCGATGAGACCGGAGAGGGAGGATTCCTCGACCTTCACCGGGTCGATCAGCACGCGGAGCCCTTTCGCGGCGAGCAGGTCGAAACACAGCTCGATGGACTGGCCCGTGAGGTCGGGCATGACCGGGTCGGTGCCGATTTTACCCGAGGAAACCAGCATGTTGATCCTGCGATCCAGGGTGATCTTTTCACCCGCGGGAGGCTGCTGGTCGATGACCATGGACTCCTCGATGGTATTGGATGGAATGTAGGAAACGACGCCCAGTCCCAGGGACAGGGTCCTGTCGTGGTAGTGGATGTTTTTCAGCTTGTTCTGGGCCATGGGGAACGGGATGCCAACCAGCTTCGGGACTTCGAGAAGCACCGTGCTCCGGTTGACGACCAGGGTTATGCTGCTGTTTTCAGGCACGACCCTGTTCTTTTCGGGATACTGGCTCAGGATGAGGCCGTCGTCGATGTCCATGATATCCTTGAATTTCACCACGGGCTTTAGCCCTTTCCTGACGAGGCTGTTATAGACAGAGAAGAATTCCTTGCCCTTGACATCGGGCACGCGGACTTCCTTCTTGGGTTTCGTGAGGAAGAAGAGAATGATGGTCGACATTATAAGATAAAGCGTGAACCCGGCAACAAAAATGGCCGCGATCCTCAAGAAGGTCTTGAAATAGATGGATTTGACCTTCCCCGTGGCTTCGGGATTCGTTTCCTGTGTTGTCATGTTATACCCTGTTCGTAGAAATAAGACCTTCCTTTTCAACCACCCTTGCTGTTTGTCAATAAAAATATTGGTATTAATGCGGTACGTCCGCCAGTGGCCGTTTTTGCAGGAATTGACGCGAATATGCCCCCGGAAGGCTATATTTCTCAAGAATAGCTCAATTTTCAACGACAATATTGATATGGCGCGGTCTGACCGGACATGTTCCGCGCCCGTATCATCATGTCCCGGCATTATCATATGGACGAGAACCAGGATACTGACATAAAATTACTCTGCATCTCGGACCTCCACCTCGGAATCGCGGAGAGCGATATCCCCGTTCCTACCGAGGCCCGCATGGCCACGTTCAAGCGCATCATGGGGCTGTGCTACGACCACGACATCGTCCTGATCGCAGGGGACTTCATCGACGGGCCCGGCCTCGCTCCCGAAATAATGCGCGAGATCATGGTTGAGTTCGAGGGACTCAGGCAGGCGGGAATCGACGTGATATACGCCCCGGGCGACGGGGAACTCGATTCCTTCGGGGCCGTCATCGCCCCGGTGTGGGACCTTCCCGTTACCCATGTGCTGACACGGGAACAGGAAACATCTCCCCTGGAAATGTCGATCAAGGGCCAGTGTCTCTACATTTACGGAATGCCTCCCGGGGACGACGCAGACATCACGACTCTTTCGAAGGTTTCGGATAACGGATTCCACATCGGGCTTTTTTACGTGGAATTCTCCGCAGGGGACGAGGACGACGACGCCCAGACCGGCATGAACCTCAACAGGATAAAACTCAGGAAGCTTAACCTGGATTTTTACGTGTTCGGGCACAATCACAATTTCACCATGTTCAAGCTCCACGAGCGCATTATCGGCGCGTACCCGGGCAGCCCCGAACCGGCATCCTCCTTCGAGAAAGGCGACCGCTATGTGCTCTCGGTGACATTGAAAAACGGTCAGCTCCAGCAGATACGCCGGATAACGGTCAACACCCTCCAGTACCAGACGTGCGAGATTGACTGTACCGGGCTCCAGTCCTTTTCCGCGGTAAGGGATATACTCGAGGGTTCGGCGTCTTCAAAAATAATCATGGATTTCACGATCACCGGAGAAAGGGCCTTTGCCTTGAACGAACGTGAATTGAAAGAACTCGGGGAAAAATACTACCGCCTGAGCGTGACCGATCTCAGCATTCCGTCCGTCGAGCTCCTCGCGGAGCAGTTCATGGCCGAGGACTCGCTTCGGGGTGAATTTTTCAGGATACTGAAGAATTCCATCGACTCGGGCACCGTCCCGGAAAGCATCGATCGACAGGACCTCGCACGCTCCCTGCACAGGATATGCCGCCACGGATTCACGACCATGGAGGACTGGCTGTGCAATATCTGAAATGCCTGGTCACCAGGAAGGGCCTCTTCGCCGGCAAGTCCCTCTCGTTCGTCCCCGGTCTCAATGTGGTGACGGGGAAAAACGGCGCAGGAAAAAGCCTGCTGGCAAGGGGACTCATCGACGGGTTGTGGCGCGAGGGGACCGTCCCGAGACTTCTTCGCGAAGACGGCTGGGATTCGCTGCACATTGAAATCGGCCTCGGGCTCCAGTCGGGCTACAGGATAATTAACAGCGGCGAAAAGTACTACAAGATACTGAAAGATTCCGAACACGATGGGGGCACGCTCTACTCGGAATACCCGGCCTCCAGGGGATCGGAGGAAGCCGTTCCCGATGTCGCGGGCAGCCTGCCCGAGGGTGAGATGAAAATATTTTTCACGACCATCCCCAAAGAACTGTATTCGCACGTGGCGCTCATGCCCGCGCCCTTCGATTTTTCGGATACCGTCCTGCTCGACTATAACGGGATCAGAGGCATACTGCTCGAAGACCAGTCACACTTTTACAGGCTCCACTGCAACCTTGCGTCGGTGTTTAACGCGGCCGGCACGGTCGACGACTCACATATCGGCAGCATTATCCTTCATCGCAAGACGCTCAAGGACATCGACAGGGAGCTCCAGATCGCGGAACTCAGGGATGGCCGCAAGGTAAAGCTCTCGAAGGAAAAGGAAACCATCGGGCAGGAAATAGCGGCGCATCGCGCGGCGATAGCTTCCCTCCAGGGCCAGAAGGATATCCTGGAAAAGGCGCTAGAAAGCATGCAACGTCTCGAGACGCTCAGGGAAGACTACGATCGCATGAAGGACGAGGTCTCGACCGAACAGGAAAAGATCAAGACCGCGAAGGGAATAAAAAAGGAGATCGATTCGAAGTATCCCCACCTCTTCGATTCGTCCGCCCCGGACAGCGACCTGGACGCACTGCAAAAGACATTCAACGATCTCAGAAACGTCAACCAGAGGCTCAACGATCTCTACTTTACGGGCCAGGAAAAAAGACGGCGCCTGAAATGGATGCTTGCTGCGCTCGATTTTCCCATCGCCACCGCGCTCGCACTCATGCTCGCCAGGAGCCTGAGCCAGTCGGGCAACTCGTTCATCATACCGGCCGTCATCGCATGTGCGGCGGTCCCCGCCAACCTCGCGCTCGTTATCATGTATTTGATGGCGGGAAGGGAAAAAGAGCTTGAAACCCTGGAGAAGGAACACGAAACCTTGAGGAAGCGGTTCAAGGACATGCTTCACGACAGGAGCGGCGAGATCGAGGACTTCAGGGTCTCGGAACTGTACGGATACCTGATGCAGTATTTCGAGGATTCGATCGAATATATCGAACGTAAAAAGGACCTCTCGTCAATCGAGGGATCGTTAAAGGAAAAAGAATATCTCGCGGAAGTCAAGGCGCGGCTCGATGCGATCAAGAAGGAAGAAAAGAAGCTGATGGACGAACTTGATACGAGCTTCAACTCCATCACCGTGGTGGACAATATCGAGCGGGAGATCGGGACGATCGAGGACCTGATCCGAACCGTCGACGGTGAAATCGAATTCAACCGTAACGCCATCGCGGGCAAGGAGGATATACTCTCCCAGATCGAGAGCGAAATCCAGGAGGAAACGACCGATGACGAACGGCGGGAAATACTCGTCCGCGAACGGGGAATTCATGACAGCGCCCTCCAGACCTGGAACACCAACCACGAATCGCTGTGCTTTATAAAAGACAGGTTGACGGCGGCCGTCCAGAGAAGGGAGGAAAACAGCCTGAAAAAACTTGCCGCGGCTTCCGCGGATTATTTTAACTACCTGACCGGCGGCCAGTACGCCGCGTTGATCGACGAGGAAGCGCTCACGCGTCTCATGCGCGAGGGGAGCGTGCCGTACGAAATCCCTACCCCGAACCTTCATACGCTCTCTCTCTCGGTCAAGCTGGCGCTCACCGACCACCTTTCCAAGAGCGGCATGAACCTCCCGCTTTTGATCGACGAGCCCTTCCAGAACATGGACGAGGAGCGCAGCAGCCGCCTCAGGGAGATCCTGGGCCAGGTCAGCGGGAAGCGTCAGATTATCCTGTTCACCCACCAGAAGGACAAAAGCTCATGGGGAAACTCACTGGAGCTTTAGGGCGCTATGGATAAAAACGGCCAGATGACATTCTCGGACGATCCCGTGCTGAACAGCATCAACGAGGTCTACCAGCTGATAGAACGCGGAGAGTACGGACGCGCCGTGGAAATCCTCGACGGGCTCCTGGACATGAATCCCGACTACCCCGGGTTGATCGAAAGCTACCGTTGCGCCCGTTTCTGGCACAACCGCGAAAAATATATCAAGGAAAAGGCCGAGGGCAAGGATGCCGCGGAATTCCTCATCCGCGAATGGAAGAGCTTCGAGGACTATGCCGCGGAGAAGGGAATGCTTTCGTCATCCGCGTACAGGGCTGCCATGCGCCATACCTTTATCACGGCAGCAGACCATTTCCGGACCGCCTTCAACAAGCAACAGGATACCGCACAGAGCTTCTCATACCTGCTGAATCTCGGCGAATGCTTTCTCAGGCTCGAGGAATACAACCTTGCGGTAGAATCGATGGAATATGCCAGGAGCAGCAGCAAAACGAGCGCGAAAATGTATTCGATCCTGGGAGAGGCCTACTTCCACCTGGGGGACATCCCGCGGAGCCTCCTGTGCTTCCGCGAGGCGTTTTTCCTGAACCCGGCCGATATCGACATGACCCTCCTCAAAGCCAAGCCCATCCTGGACCTGATCGGCATCATACAGAACGAACGCGGCGAATCCAGGGACGAGGTCGAATGGATACCGGTCTACGCGTTCCTGAACGATGTATTCTACGTACGGAAAAACCTGAGCGCCCACCAGATCGACACCATCCAGAACGACATCTACAACCTCGAGGTTCACTACCAGAGGATGAGCGACACGCAGCTCGAAAAATCGAGTATCCTGCCACGCCTCATCAACAAATACCTCTGGCTGCTCGATTATTATGAATTCCAGAACTACAACTTCGACAGGATCAGCCAGATCCGCGAGCGTCTCATCGCGATTGACCCGGGCCTTTTCAAGGATTACTTCATGAGGAAATCCGCGGGACCCAATCGCTGACTATTTCGCGCGCGATCCCTTCGTAACGGCATCATCCGGAATAAAAAAAAGGGCCGGCCCTCTCGGGTCGGCCCTTTCTGGTATCTCTGGATGTTCCAGTCTACTTGACGCCGTATACTTCTTTCGCGCCCTTGACGATGACCTCGACCACGGTCGGATCGGCAAGCGTGGATATGTCGCCGAAGTTTTTCGAATCGAAATCCTTGGCGGCAACGCGCTTGAGAATCCTTCTCATGATCTTGCCCGAACGGGTCTTGGGAAGAGCGTCAGCCCACTGAATGAGTTCCGGAGTGGCGATGGGGCCGATCTCCTTGCGAACGTGAGCGATGAGCTCTTTCTTAAGCTCATCGGATTTCTCGACGCCGGTGTTGAGGGTTACGAATGCGTAAATCGACTGACCCTTGATGTCGTGCGGATAGCCGACAACCGCGGATTCGGCGACTTTCGGGTGCGATACGAGGGCGGACTCGACCTCGGCGGTACCCATACGGTGGCCGGATACGTTGATGACGTCGTCCACGCGGCCGGTGATCTGATAGTAGCCGTCCTTGTCGCGGCGGCAGCCGTCACCCGTGAAATATTTGCCGGGGAACTGGCTGAAATAGGTGTCGAACATACGCTGGGGATCCCCGTAAACGCTCATCATCTGTCCGGGCCATGAACGGTTGATGCAGAGGTTGCCCTCGCATACTCCCTCGAGGGGCTTGCCGGCATCGTCAACGATGCTGGGCTCGACGCCGAAGAAGGGAACCGTCGCCATGGCGGGCTTGATGTCGATCGCGCCGGGAAGCGGGGTGATAAGAATTCCTCCCGTCTCGGTTTGCCACCAGGTATCCACGATGGGGCATTCGCCGCGGCCGATCTTGTTGTAATACCAGTTCCATGCTTCGGGGTTCAGGGGTTCGCCCAC
>CAYRGX010000009.1:0-56979 GCA_964423905.1 uncultured Leptospirales bacterium
GTTCATCGCGACCGAGTACGGCTGCGTGAACCTGAAGCTCGCGCCGCTGTGGATGAGGGCCGAGAAGCTGATCTCGATCGCGCACCCCGATTTCAGGGAGGACCTGATCAAGGCCGCACAGGAACAGAAAATCTGGAGCAGGACGAACAAGATCGCATAGATTGATACACGGACGCCGGTCACGGTGCGATGCCCGGGAGCCGGCGCCAGGTGGTATCGCTCCGGTCCCACATCGATGGAACATGCGCATTGTGCTTGACCGCTCGTCCGTGCCGGGGCAGGTGTATCCAGCGACGTGTTACGCCGCGTAGTTATCGGACCAAGAGGGGGCACATTGCATGAAAAAGATTCTTATATTCACCATGGCGACTCTCGCAGTCGTGACAGTGACGTTTTCCCCTGCGATGCTGAAGGGCTCGTCGGGCGAGGCATGGGAGGAGTTCCGCGCTGACGTGGCACGGGCGTGCAAAAAACTCGCCCCGCCTGAACTGAAAAACCCTTCGATCGCCGTGGACGAGTACGGGAGCGAATCCTACGGTATCGCGATACTCACCGGTACGCAGGATGGCGCGCATGCCGCGTACGTATGCGTGTATCACAAGCAGTCGCGCAAGGCGGAACTGTCCGGCCCTATCGACCTGAAAAAGGCGAAAAAGATCGGCAGGTGACTTTCCGCATGGAAGATCATGTGCCGGTCGCCTTCCTGTAGATCGACCATGCCAGCAGCCCCAGCACGTAGGCGGCGGCGCCGCCGATCAGCGCTATGACCGGAATGTAAATGAATATCAGCGCCGATGTTGATGAACCGCTTGCCAGCCCGCCCAGGTCGATAAGCCAGGCCGCGTGGCAAAACAGCACGAACCCGACCGCAATGACGTTATAGCACGCGGCGGGCGTTGTCCTGCCCGCGCCTTCCTCCGTTCTGTTCAATGCGATCCTGAGCAGGACATAACCGAATATTACCGGTACGAGGTTCCAGATAATGAAGGGATTGACGAAACCCTCGACGAAGGCGACGAACAGCGCGATCAATGCGAAGGAGACGTTGATGACGATGCGATGCATGATGCGAACCTCTTTATTGCGTGTGCGGCGTTGACACTCATGCGCCACCTGGAATGTGAACATGTAAAACCGCGCGCGGGTGCATCACCCGCGATATCGATGCCATTTCATCATCGCGGGCCATCCCGTTCGCCCGTGGTAGCGCGAATCAGTCCGCCGCTGACAGGGTAATCAACACCCTGCCTTTTCCCGCGGATGCGACCGAAATCATGAATATATGTGCTTCCATGGTTTTACTGATTCCGTGGAACGTGCCGCTTTCGATCTTGTTGATTGTCACCTCGGTCTGGATTTTTTTCCCGCCGACGGTTTCGTCGTACGTCGCGTTCTTTTTCGGGAAGGGCTCCCTGCCCGTAAATCCCGCGTCGAGCGTCGATGCGAGCGCCCTGGCTATCAGAAACCCTTCTTCGAGGCTGATGTTCGGAACGGTCAGCTTCTGCGCGTATGATCCCTCACCTGACTGCACCTCGTGGATAATGCCGTTCGGGTAGACCGTGGCAGCGCCTTTCTTCGCTCCCTTGCCGAGATATTTCACGGCGTACCCGTCGAGGTTGGTGGGTTTCTTGAGATCCGGCGCCGGGAGCGATGAGAGAAAACCGGCGAACAGGTACCCGGTCTTGCCTTTGTAGGTCACCTTCACGAACCTGCCCCTGAAATTGTCCACGTCCTGCGACCTGTCCGTGACTTCTTCAATGGTGAGCTTCGCGCCGTACGGAACGAGCACCAGGACCTTCGACGTCGTTGTGGGTTCTTGCCGCAGGTTGATACCCGACACGGAGAGTACGTTCAGGGAGGCGCCTTTCACGCCGGTCTTTCCTTCCGAATATGACCATTGTGCCGCAGCGATACCGCATGCCATGAACAACAAGATTGCGTTTCTCATCGAGTGTCTCCTTGTAATATGATCCCCATCCACTGTTCTGTGTATCCATTTATTTCGTTACATCGATCCGCGAGGCCTGTCAAACAGATTTTGGGCGATCGTGAACCCGCCGGTATATCCCCCTTCCTGTCGCGGCGGGGTGTATTTTTCTTGAATAATCAATTGACGCGATGACTTTCCCCATGCTAGAGTACACTGGTGCGTGTTGCGCACAACGAAACGCGATGTCCGAATGCGGCGGTGAGGTAATACCATGAGCACGGTGCCCGGAAAGAAAATTCCCCTTCGACTGGTCCTGATCGGCGCGGGCCTCGGGGTGCCGCTTCTCCTCGCGGCGTATTTCATACTCGGCCCGGTGATATCGCCGAACACGCTCAGGGGGGATATACTCGATTTCGAGATCGTGCCCCTGGAAAGCGGCGCCGCGCACCTCTGGATCCTGACCAACGGTTCGTTCGATTACGTGTCATCCACGAAATCGCCCGGCCATTACTCTTCCCGGAGGGAATGCCTCGGGTGCAAGGCCTGGCTCTACGAGTACGATCCTTCCGCGAAAAAAGTCGTGAGGACCATTAAAATAGCACACCGCGCCGCGCTCATCAATTCACACATCGCGGGGAACGGGCTCACCGTATACTATATCGCAGACGCGTTCCACGACGAGGAGCCGAAGGTCATGGCATGGAACGCGCACACCGGCAAGCCCGTCATGGACACGCGCGCCTTCACCGCGCGGCATCCCGAGCTCGGAAGCGGGCTCGTGAAGGCCGTGTACGACCGGGAATCGGGGCTGGTCACGCTGAACACGAAAGATGGCAGGAACGACCTGGTCTATTCCATTCGAGAGGAACGGCTCTATCCGTCAATGGCCGAGGGATTGAAGGCCATGGAGAATCTCGAGGAACAGACGACGGTCTTCGTGCTGTCGCCTGAAGCCGGAAGCAATGCGAGGATGCGCCTTTACGCCATCCGCGCTCCACGCGGCATGCTCGCGCGCCACCGTGGCGACCGGTGGAGCATGTCCGAGATGGAACACTTGAGGCGTTTTTCGCGGGTCGTGGGGTCCCACGACGCTATTTCCGCCGCGCACGGCATGTCCGCGCGCCACCGTCGCGACCGGTTGAGCATGACCGACATGGAGTTACGTCCGCTGTCAGACAATGTTTTTCTCGACGGGACAATCTATTACCAGGACGGGGAGTGCGCCGTCATCATCTACCTTAACCAGCTCGGCAAGAAGGCCGACAGGATCATGACCTGCGTGGGCCCGGACGGGAAGCGGAAGTGGACCGTGCCGCAGTCCGGGCTGTTCAAGGGAATGAAGATAGACGAGGACTCGTCGTCCTTTTCCGGAATGACTTTCACCAGGAACAAGATCAAGGTGTCCCGCTCCGGAGATCTCGTCGTGCTGATGTTTGAAGGCGCCGGGCTCATGGGGTTCGATTTCAGAACCGGGAAACAGCTTTTCACGCTCGATCTTTGACGCCTGCCGGCTTTTTCCTGCGTTCGGCAAACTTCTTTGTCTGTCTCGTCGTGAGCCTGACGAGCAATTCCGGAAATAACCTGTTCAACCGCCAGGCCATCCATGCCAGCTTCGTCACGGGTATGATGGCCCTGTTGTTGCGTATTCCTTTCAGGATTATCTCCGCGCACCGGTCGGGCTCGATCATGAGCCTTTCGAATTTCGCGAAGAGTTCCTTCTTCTCGGCTTCGGAGAGCTCGTTGCTCACATCCACGCTCGTGTCGTAGATCGGGGTCCTGACGAAGCCAGGGCAGACCACGCTCGCCCTGATCCCGCGCAGGGCGGCCTGTATCCTCAGGCTGAGCGTCAGTCCCACGACGCCGTACTTGGTCGCGGCGTACGGCGCGATGAACGAGGGCGTCAGTCCCGCGAGGGACGAAACGTTCACGATGTGGCCGGAACCCTGTTTCAGCATGGCGCGGTACGCGTACAGCGAACCGTATATGACTCCCCACAGGTTGATGTCGATGATCTGCTTCCAGTGGGCGGGCTCGGTATCCTCGAAGTTGCCACCCATGCCGATGCCGGCGTTGTTGACCATGTAGTCGAGCCTTCCGAATTCCGAGACCGTGCGTTCGACGAGGCCTCGCACCGCCTCCTGGTCGGTGACGTCCAGTTTCACGGCACGTGCGCATCCCCCCGCGGCTGCGATCGCATCCGCGGTCTCCCCGGCGCCCTTCAAGTTGATATCCGCGACGACGACCTTCGCGCCCCGCGCGGCGAGCGCCCTCGACAGGGCCCTCCCGATGCCGGAACCTCCCCCGGTGACGATCGCGACACAATCTCTGAAACGATCCATGATTTTTCCTCCGGTGTCGGACATGCCGACTGCCATATCGTCATTGAACATGCGCATTCTGTGACAATTATTCGTGCGCGCAACATTTTTTAATGGAAAATATTGCATGCCCGATATAAGAGTTAATCGTCCTCGAGCGATATGCATGCCGGGCTATTAAACGTCCGGAAACGGCGGGGCCTCAGTCGCGATCACGTTCACGACGATAATGGGGATATACGATGACGTCGCACGAACACCGGGATTTGCGCGGTCTTTTTTTCGAGGAGTTCGGACGCAACAACATGAGCCTCTTCGCGGACCCGGTCTCGATGAAACTCCAGCCGACCGACATTGGAGGGGAATGATGAGGGATTCGCGATTTTCCGTCCCGCCGGTCCTGCGCGCGGCGTTTTTCGCCGCCGTACTGGTCGCGATCGCGGCACAGGCATCCAGTGCAGGCGAGATCGTCCTGGATAAATCGCGGGACACGTATCCCCTGTCCCCCGTCGCCGAGTACATGATCGAGAAGGAACCGGTCGAAGCCTCGAGCCTGGACGGGCCGCCCTGGTCAGGGCGCTTCTCGCCTGCGGACCCCGGGGCAAGGCAGTTTCCCAAGGGGGACCGTCCGGTGTGGGCGCGGTTCAAGTTACGGAAGGCGCGGGGCGACGCGGGGGACCGCGTCATCGAGACCCAGGACTGGAGCACGTCGTTTACCCTGTACGTACCCGTGCCCGACGGAACGTATCGCGCGAAGCGCGTCGATGCGAAGGGCACCTACGAAAGGCGCGGCATTCCCGATCGGGGGCTGGTCCTTGCCCTGCCCGGCGATTTCGATTCTTCGCGTTATTTTTACATCCGCACCGAGCCTTCCCCGTACCCGGCGCTCATCCTGGAGTTTTCCATCTGGGAGAAGGAGGCCTTTTACCGTTGGCGAGGGGACTTCGACTTCGTACAGGCCCTGTACATGGGATTCATCCTGGTCATGGCCGTGTACAACCTGTTCCTGTTCCTGTCCATTCGCGAATCGCGGTACCTGTATTATGTGCTCTACATCGCGACGATCGGCATGTGGCAGTTCACGTTCTACAATTACGGCCTCAAGTACCTGTGGCCCGGGAGCCCGGGGTGGAACTACTACGCGCCGGCGTTCTTCCTGTCCCTGTTCACCAGCTTCCTCATGCTCTTCGCGAACCAGTTCCTCGAGATGAAAAAGCATTCCCCGCGCGTATCATGGCTGCTGAACATCCTCGCGGGCCTCTTTCTGGTGTATGGGGCGCTCGCCGCGGTGGATCTGGCCCTCGGCATGAAGTATTTCTATATCCTCGCGCTCGTCACGGGCGCCACGGCCGTGTACGCGATCATCATGGGGCTCATGAAGAACCGTCGGGCCACGTTCTTTTTCCTCGTCGCCTGCTCGGCGTTCACGGTCGGGGCCATCGTCAAGGTGCTCTCGGACATGGGCGCCCTGCCGGTGAATTTCCTGACGCAGACCGGCGTGCAGCTCGGCTCCTCCATCGAGATCGTCCTTCTCTCGCTTGCCCTGGCGGACAGGATCAACGTGATGAACCGGCGACTTAAAGAGCAGGCCGAGTCCCTGGGGAGGCTCGACCGGCTCAAGGACCAGTTCCTGGCCAACACCTCCCACGAGCTCAGGACCCCCCTGAACGGCATCATCGGCATCGCCGAGTCCCTGATCGACGGCGCGGCCGGGACCGTCAGCGCCGCGATGAAGCAGAACCTTTCCCTCGTCGTCTCGAGCGGCAAGCGCCTCGCGAGCCTGGTGAACGATATCCTCGACTTCTCCCGGCTGCGCAACAGGGACATCGAGCTCACGCTGAAACCGGTAGACCTGGCCCAGATCGTGCAGGTGGTGCTCGCCGTGTCGAAACCCCTCGTCCACGGGAAGGACCTGGAGCTCGTGAACAACGTTGATCGCGATATCCCCGCGGTCACGGCGGACGAAAACCGTCTCGAGCAGATACTGCACAACCTCGTCGGCAACGCGATCAAGTTCACGGAGCGAGGATCGGTCGCCGTGGGCGCCCGCGTCGAAAACAGCAGGGTGTACGTATCGGTGAAAGACACCGGGATCGGAATACCCGCGGACAGGATCGGGGCGATCTTCGAGTCCTTCGAGCAGGTTGACGCGTCCACGCAGCGTGTGTACGGGGGAACGGGTCTCGGGCTCTCCATCACGAAGGACATCATCGAGCTCCACGGCGGCGAGATCACGGCGCGCTCGGAGACCGGGAAAGGGTCGGAATTCACCTTCTGGCTGAAGGCCTCCGAAAAAAGGCCCGACGCGCGCACCGGACTGCGCATGACCAGGCTCTCCGACATCGACGAGACCGAGCGTGCGGAGGAACCCGTCGCGCCGGGTACGCCGGCCGCCGGTCCCGGCGCGGCCAGGGTGCTCGTCGTCGACGACGAGCCGGTGAACCGCAGGGTGCTCATCAACCTCCTCGGGCTGCAGAACTACGAGGTGCTGGAGGCGACGAACGGCGAGGAGGCCCTGAAGCTGGTCAAGACCGCGAGACCGGACATCATGCTCCTGGACATCATGATGCCCGTCATGAACGGCTACGACGTGTGCCGCCGCCTCAGGGAGGAATATTCGCTGAGCGAGCTTCCCGTGATCATGCTCACCGCGAAAAACCAGGTGCGCGACCTGGTGGAGGGCATGAATTCCGGGGCCAACGATTACCTGCCCAAGCCGTTTTCACGGCACGAGCTCCTGTCCCGCATGCGCACGCACCTGAGCCTCTACCAGTTCAACAGCGCGGTGAGCCGCTTCGTCCCGCGGAATTTCATGGCCCAGCTCGAGAAGCAGAGCATCCTCGACGTGAAGCTCGGCGACCAGATTCAGAAGGAGATGACCGTGCTCTTTTCGGACATCCGCGATTTCACCTCCATATCCGAGGGAATGACTCCGCAGGAGAACTTCAATTTCATCAACAGCTATCTGGAACGGATGGGGCCCGCCATCGAGAACAACAACGGCTTCATCGACAAGTACATCGGGGACGCCATCATGGCCCTCTTTCCCGGCGATCCCTCGGACGCGGTGAAGGCCGCCATCATGATGCAGAAGAGCCTGGCCGGGTTCAACGCCCGGGGGGACCGCGGGCCCGTGCCACCGGTGGCCATGGGTATCGGCATCCACACCGGGTCGCTCATGCTGGGCACGGTGGGATACGCTGAGCGGATGGAGGGAACCGTGATCGCGGATTCGGTCAACCTCACGTCCCGCGTCGAGGGGCTCACCAAGCTCTACGGCGCCACGATCATGGTCACCGCGGACCTCCTTGAAAGGCTCGGGGGCGGCGGGGAATACCGCTGCCGCCTGCTCGACGAGGTGCAGGTGAAGGGAAAGAACAAGTCAGTGCTGGTGTACGAGATCATCGACGGAGAACCTCCCGAGGTCATCGAGAAAAAGCTCGCCACGAAGGATATGTTCGCAGAGGCCCTTAATGCCTACCGGGCGGGCGATTTCACGGGAGCGAAGGACCTCTTCGGCGGAGTGATAGAAAGCAACCCCGGCGACAGGGCGGCACGACTGTTCAGGGAGCGCTGCGAGTACTACGAGATCCACGGCATGCCACCCGACTGGCAGGGGGTCATCGCCATGGACCACAAGTGACGATCACGCGTCTTCCTCGTGCACCTGTTCGACCCTGTCCTCGAAGGGTATGGAGTATTTTTTCCTGTACCAGTCGAATCGCGATTCCACCGAATCCTTGTCGAGGCCGAAATCCTGGAGCCTGTACCGGTGCGGCCCCTGCGCGTGCCTGCCGTTGTCCGCGAGCCAGTGTCGCATGGCGCGCTCCGCTTCCCGCGAAAGCTGCTTCCCGAGAAAGGAATACACCTTCCGTATCTGGCCGATCGGGTCTTCGTTGAGGTCCTTGTAGAGAAGGTCGACGACCTGTCCTTTCGGGAAAAAGCTTCTTCCCTCCTCGCTTCTGCGTAGCATGATGTCCACCTTGCGGAACCACTCGGCGCCGACCCCGGCCGCGTCGAGACGGTCCGTATCGCGCACCATGCCGTTCCAGGCCACGCTGCACATCGATCCAGTACAGCGAACCGGATCGCGGTGAGTGTACACGAGCCGCGCATCGGGAAAGACCTCCGCCATTTCCGCGAAATGTTGCATGTGGTTCGGCGATTTCAGCACCCACGTTCCGCCATCGATACCGCGGAACCACGCGACGAGCCTGAGAAGCCGGAGCATGTATTCATAGGAGAAAAGCTGGCTGTGCTGTTCCATCCAGCGCGTGAAAGAGGGCACGGCGGCGGTCACCTCCCAGAGCTGGCTCGAGAAGGAATGCTGCAACAGGCCGAGCTCCTCCTCCGGTGCGTGAACGTCGAGCGGGTGGACCGCCGCGATCCCAGGTGACATGTACAGGACGAATTTCAGGCCCTTTTCGATGACCGCGATTCTCGGGTCGGGACGGCGGGTGAAGCTTTCGGGCCACGGCACGGGGTTCCATGATTCCCACGAGCTGATGTGGTGGAACGAGGGATCGCACGCGAGCAGCCTGTGCAGCCTTGTCGTTCCCGCCCTCGCGAGGCCCATCACGATGACGGGACTTGCGATTTTCATGTCGTTAATTTCAGGGTGGTTCCTGAACAGCTCCTCGGCCATGAGCCTGTTTTTCAGTATCCGCAGGAGCGACTGCTGCGCGAGGAACCTTCCCACGGGATTGAGGCGCGCTTCGTGTTCCAGCGAGTCAATCAGCAGTTCCATGGGTTTTCGAAATTCGTCCGTACCGAAGTCGAAAAGACCCGTTTCGTGAATGGCCCTCTCGACCAGGTAGTCGCCATCCAGGCATATCCTCGCGATCCCCGCGCGCTGTAATGACGAGATGATGAAATTGATCACCCTGATAGGCCTTCTCTGGTAATGCCTGCTCGTTCGCAGGCGATTCAATGAATTCTGCAGCATGCATGACCCCGTGCCCGGAGGATTGTTTGATTTTCATGTAGGATGGGGAACGAGGCGATTATGTCAAGATAAAGAAGGAAAAGTTTTCCATCGAGAACCACATGGGTAGGGCCGTCCTGTGTCACCGGTCAGAAGTGGATCACGATTATCGATGCATAGAGCACCACGCCGGAAGCGATGCCCGGCGCGCAGTGTTTGACTTTCAGCGCGCCGATGATGGCGCTTGTGAGTAGGCCCGCCGTGGACAGCGTTCCGAGAATCACGTGCGAATTCTGTGTGGTCAATCCGCCGCGGAAGGTGATCACATCGTAATAGGCGATGTATCCCGTCATCGTGGACAGCGCCGCAAGCCCCGCGGTGGAATACGTGGTGATGGTATGGGCCTTGTGCTCGGGGATGAGGAATCCCGTGACCACGCTCGCTGTGGCGACGACCGCGGTGGTGTAGCCGAAAACCTTGTGGGCCATCCCCACCCCTGAAGCCCTTGTGATGACCGCCTCCTTCTTCTTGGGCGCGTCAGGATCGAGGCTTTTCATTATTCCGGACGATCCGTACGAATAGAACGGGTATGTCATGTTGTAAGAGAGGGGATATACGGGATATATCGGGCCGGGCTGCGTTCCTGCCGATGCCGTGACAGCATGGAGTATGGCCGCGATAACCGCGATGCTGCACAAGGTCTTTCTCATGTCGCCGCTCCTGACCTGACACATGGATGCCTATACGCGTATCAGATCGCAGGAAAACCGTCAATGAAAAAATTGACGGCGGATCGTGCGTTCCGCGCGGCATCCCGTTCGGAAGAGCGCGTTACGCGATCGGCATTTCGTAGACCCGGTAGCCCTTGTACCTGTCCGCGTTGAGGTACTTGAGGGACCCGATCATCTTCTTGTTCGTTTCCGCGATCAGGGAACAATCGGAACAGGTATACCCGAGCCTGAGACCGTTCTCGATGGTGTAGAGGATGAGTACCGCATCGATGTCCTTGTTCCGGTATTCGGGCAGCACTCCCATGAGGATGGTCCTGAGCGTCGTGGTTTTCTTGAAGGCCAGGAGCGCCTTGACGAGCCGCCAGGGATAGAGGTGCCCGTCGAGCGCCTTCATGGCCGGGCTCCCGTCGGGAATGGTGAAGATGAACCCGATGGTCTTCCCGTCCTTCTCTGCGAAGTAGGCCAGCTCGGGATTGATAACGGGCTTCAGCTCCCCGAAGATGTAGTCGAACTGACGGTCGGTGAAGGGGAGGTGTGCCTCGTTTCCCTCCCACGCCTCGTTGAATATGCGCTTCACCGATTCTGCGCGCGCGGCGATTTCCTTCTTGCTGATCTGGACGTACCTGATGCCCTCCTTGAGATGGCGCTCCTTGATGTCGTCGGCGAGCCTCTTGAAAAACGGCAGGTCCATCTTGCTCGGCGTCACCAGAAAGCAGAACCAGTCAACCTGCTTGGCAAGGCTGTAGGTCTCGAGTTGTTTCTGGTAGTAGGGCTTGAAGTGGAAGAGCGTGATGACCGGCATCACCTCGTTCCCGATGACGTCGATGCCGACCGAATCGTAGGTGGTGAAGCTGTAGGGGCCCAGCATCTTGGTTTTGCCCTTTTCGCGGAGCCATTGCTTCGCGGTGTCCAGGAGCGCGCGCGAGACATCGTCGTCCTCGATGCACTCGTAGAAGCCGAAGAATCCCGTGTTCCTGTCGAATTTTTCCTCCCACCGTGAGTAGGTATGCGCCGTTATCCTTCCCGCGGGCGCGCCGTCCCTGTACGCGATGAAATAATCCACCACGCCGTGCTCGAAGAAGTACCCCTTCGCGGGATCGAACATGTGCCACTGGTCGCGGATCGGCGCCGGCACCCATGCGGGATCGTCCTTGTAGAGGTTGATCGTCCAGGGGAGCATGATGAATTCTTTAAGCATTTTCTTTCCGGAGACTTTCTTTACTTCGATGTGTGAAGGCATAAACGCACCCTAACGTTAAATTCGTTGGTCGGATTCTGTTGTGTGGAACAGGGACGATTGGTGACCATTTTTATATATGGACAGCATATGATAGTTACGACATCATATCAAGGAATTTTTATAAAAAGGTTTCGTCGGACAAAGCCGGATTCAAATGACAATTCGTTATGTACCATGGCCGGTATACAATAAAGAGCCAACTTGATGTATGTGATACAATTATGGGGATATATCCGCGGATATCGGCATACTCACGTGAGATGCCGGCACTGAGTTGCAGCGCAAAGAATGATACTGCTTCTCATACGAAGCATCCAGCGGATGCTTCGTATGGCGGCGATTGCTCATGGATGCAGTCGTACCCTTTCAGGCGCCTCGCATTCCGGATGGTTTTCTGAACGGCCGCGGGCAGTTCCGGGCAGAAGGAGTTTTATTTATCCCAGCGGGCATTCCTGTCCACCCACTTGATGCACAGCCAATACCAGAGGGATGAAAAAAGGAAGAATAAACCGATGAAGAACATCGGATTCATGAAACCCGCTATCAGGGAAACCAACGACAGGGCGTTGCTGAACCAGAAGTACGCCAATGCCGCCTTCCTGCTTTGGATTCCAAGCAGGCCGAGCTTCACCATGAAGGGAAAACCTTCGGTATTTTTCAACAGGTACCTCCTCTTCAGATTATATTCAGCAGCCTCCGCCCCCTCCCACGAAAACCGGCACCAACTTGAATGACGAAAGTATCCTTCGGCTGCGTTGCGAGGGGGCATGCGCCCAGCAGGAATATCATCAATGCTCTTTTCAAGACCATTATCCCGTTCCGTGATTTCATCGGATATCGTGTCAGACAATATAATGCGGGAAAGGGATGTTCGCGTCATCCATAATTTGCGGCGATCCTGATTTTTACAGGAAAACGGCTGATACTGTTATTCCTGTCAGCACGACCCATATGATATCAATTTTTACATAGAGAGCCAACAACGAGATAATTGAGATGGTTGTTATACTGTGTTCCGATCTGCGTCAGGAGAGGGATATACAGGCTGACGCACGGAAGGCAATCCTTTATTTTCGGACAGGAGATTATCTATCGCCGATCATTCCTCTCCGGCGTACATTTTCTCGATGAGGTCCCCATAATGCTCCTGCACCGCCTTGCGCTTGATTTTCAGGGTCGGCGTGAGCTCGCCCTTTTCCAGGGTGAAGGGCTCCTTGAGCAGCGTGAACTTCTTTATCTGCTCGACCCTGCCCATCCCGGCGTTCGCTTCCTCGATGATCGCGTCGAAGCGCCTGAGGACGCCGGTGTTTCTCACCAGCGAGTCCGGGGACGTGTCGGCGACGCCGTTCTGCCGCGCCCACGAGGCGAGGTTCTCGAACGAAGGTACGATGAGCGCGGTGATGAATTTCTTCCTGTCGCCGATGAGCGTCACCTGCTCGACGAGCGGGTTCAGTATCATTTTCGCCTCGATCGCCTGGGGCGATATGTTCTTGCCCCCGGCGGTGATGATGATATCCTTCTTTCGGTCGGTGATGTACAGGTAGCCGTCCTCGTCGATGCGGCCGATGTCGCCCGTCTTGAAAAAGCCGTCGGGGGTGAATGCTTCCTCCGTGGCGTCCCGGTTGCCGTAATATCCCATCATGACCTGAGGCCCCCTGACGAGGATTTCCCCGTCGTCGGCGATCTTACATTCGGTCAGGGGGAGGGGCTTCCCCACGCTGCCCGGCCTGATGGGATGAATCGTCCTCTGGTGCTGGACGTGCGTGACGGGGGCCGTTTCGGTGAGGCCGTAACCGGGGAGCATGAACACGCCCATGGCGCTGAAAAATAGCTGGATCTCCTCTGACAGGGGCGCGCCTCCGATGCCGAAATCCCTCAGGCGGTCCATGCCGATCGCCGCCCGCACCGGGTGAAGCACGAGCTTGCACGCGAGGGCGTATTTCAATCTGAGGATTCCGGTCAGCGGGCTATTGGCGTTGAGATGGGGCGCCGCGCGGAATCCCGTTTTACGCGCCCAGTTGAATATGATCCTTTTCAGGGCGGGGGCGGTTGCGGCCTTGGCGTGGATGCCCTCGTACAGTTTCTCCGCCAGCCGCGGGACGCTGATCATGGCGGTCGGCCTTATCTCGACGAGGTCCTCGAGGAGCCTGTCGGTTCCCCGGGAATACGCGAGCGACCCGCCAGTGTACATGATCAGATAATATCCGATGCTTCTCTCGAGCGCGTGCGAAAGCGGCAGTATGGAAAGGACCACGTCGCGCACGGGGTGGGGCTGGTGCACGACGAAATTCTGGAGCTCGGCCGTCATGTTTCTCGCGGAAAGCGTGACGCCCTTCGGGGGGCCCGTGGTCCCGGAGGTGTACATGATGGTCATCACGTCATACGGGTCGATCCCGCGGATGCGGCGGTCTATTTCCTCGCCATGGTCGTCTTCCTTCCCCCGGCGTACCGCCTCATCGAGGGTCGTCACCATTTCGTCGGTGCAATCCGCGTCGTCGAAAACGACGATCCTTTCGAGGCGGGGCATTTCGCCCCTGATCGACAGAAGATTTTCCACCTGCTTCCTGCCGGAACAGAAGCAGAGTTTCGTGTCCGAGTCGTTGATGATGTAGGCCGCCTCCGACGGCGAGCTCGTCGGGTACACGGTTACGTCCGCGGCCCCCGCCGAGAGGATCGCAAGGTCGGCGAAGATCCATTCAGGCCTGTTCTCGGAGTAGATGGCGACCTTGTCGCCCGGCGCCACGCCGCAGCGAATCAGGTACGACGACAGCGCCGTTGCCGTTCGGTCCGTTTCCTCCCAGGATATATCGATCCACGAATCGGGGCCCCTGCGCCTCAGGAATGCTTCGTTTTTATAGAAAAATGCCCTGTTTCTGAAAATACCCGGTATCGTCGAATCCGAATAATAATTGAATCTGTCCATGATTGTCCTCCATATACAAGGATCATGAAAAGGGTGCACCCGCGCGCTTTACCCCGTGACAAATCGGTCGTGCCGTCCCATTATTAATGATACAACAAACCGTGGATTTTTCTATGGGAACAATGGCCATTCGGGGGTGGGGGTTTCACCCGGCAGGTCATAACGGAAGGGAGGTGTATCGATCTATATTTTCGTCATGGAAATAGCATCGGATTCGCGTTCCGTTCCATCCGTGAGGCGGATCGCCTGCGGGGAACAATCAGGTCTTGCGGAACACGGTCCCGTTGAACGTGGCGACGAGCTCCCCGTTCCTCGTGACGTCCATGCGGTAGACGCCGGTGCGGCGCGTCGTGTGGACAAGGCGCGCTTCGGCCGCGACCGAGTCCCCGACCGCGACGCCCCGCAGAAAGGACCCGCTCACATCGAGCGCGTACGAAGGAGTGTGGTCGCTGTTCGACGCGGCGGAGAACGCGACGTCGGCCAGGCTGAAGATGAGCCCGCCGTGTACCAGGCCGAGAAAGTTCAGCATGTTTTCGGTGATCGTCACCGAGCAGAGTGCATATCCCTTTTCGACTTTATCGACGCGGATGCCCAGCATGTTCGCGTAGGGATCGCCGCTCACCTTTTCAAGAAGCTCTTTCATATTACCATCCTTATCGAGCTTTGATCGCGGTTTCTATTTTGCAATCCATTTTTCCGGATCGGTGCGTATCCTGCCATTTTTCCGTAACCGGGCATGCACATCCCGGCATTCCCGGTTCTTCTCAAGGGGTATGGGGGGGGGATATACGCATCGGCTTCGATGCGCGCTCCCGTTGACCCGTGCCCGCCGCTTTTATCCTTGACGCATGTTCCCGCGACGATAGAACGGGCGGGGCACCGCGCGGTTTCCCGCCTGCCTGATTTCCCGGAATCAGTATTCATGGAGCGTCCCATGGCACTGCTTTTTCTGCAGTTTCTGCCGATACTCATTTTCGTGGTGGTCGATTCCGTCATCGAGAACACGGTCATATCGATCGTCTCGGCGGTGGCATGCACCGCGGTGCAGGCGGGGATCACCCTGTACGTGACGGGGGAATTCGATTACTTCCTGCTGGGCGATCTCGCGCTCATCGCAGTAATGGGAGGCGTCTCGATCGCGGCCGGCGACGCGAGGTTTTTCCTGCTCAAGCCCGCGATCATCGAGGCGCTCTGCATACCGTTCCTGCTGTTCTTCGTGTTTGCCCCCGACGCGTTCATCGTCAAGTACTTCGGCCGCTACATGCCCACGGGCAGGACGCTCACGGGCGCGGCGATCCCCGCGCTCAAGCTATCGCTCGCGGTCATGTCGGTTTACGTCGCGCTCCACGCGCTCGCGGTCGTATATGCGTCGCGAAACGCATCGAGAAAGATGTGGGCCTTCATCTCGGGCCCCGGCTTTTATTTCGTGTTCATACCGGTCATGGCCTGCGTGCTTTTCGGCCGATACCGGCAGTCACGCGCGCGGGTCCGGCCGCCTCGCGGACCGGAGCCGCCACGACATGCGAAACCGGGCGAATTTTGAATTGACGTGACGGGACCGGCTGCCTGATACTAAAAACGACCCGGGGGCGGGGCATTCGCCGCGACCGCATCCACGCCCGGCGGGGGCCGTTCATTCTTTCTGTCGTACGGGGTAACGATGGACAACATTTCTAAAAAAAAGCGCGTTGCGCTTCTCTCGATCACTTCCAACTGCTCGCTCGTGGTGATGAAGCTGGTGATCGGGATCCTGATCAACTCTGTTTCGGTCATTTCCGAGGCCATCCATTCGGCGGTTGACCTCGTGGCTGCGGTGATTGCATTCTTCGCGGTGAAAAAATCGGGAAAACCCGAAGATACGCATCACGCGTTCGGCCACGGCAAGGTGGAAAACATTTCCGGCGTGATTGAGGCGCTGCTCATATTTTTCGCGGCGGGATGGATAATCTACGAGGCGGTCGAGAAGCTCAAGCACCCTCAGCACATGGAACAGGTGAGCTGGGGCGTCCTTGTCATGACGATCTCTGCATCGTTTAATTTCTTCGTATCGCACATGCTGTTCAAGGTCGGGAACGAAACCGATTCCATCGCGCTCAAGGCGGACGCCTGGCACCTGCGCACCGACGTGTGGACCTCGCTCGGGGTCATGGCGGGGCTCCTGTGCTACTGGATCGCCAGGCTCGTGTTCCCGGGGTACGATCTTGCCTGGATTGACCCGGTCGCGGCGATCGCGGTGGCGCTCCTTATCGTCAAGGCGGCCTACGACCTGACGCTGGAATCGGTCCGCGATCTCCTCGATGCGAGCCTCAGCAGGGAGGACCAGCAGCTTATCGGGAAATATGTGCGGCAGCAGTATCCGAGGGTGCTGGGTTTTCACAAGCTCAGGACGCGGAAATCGGGATCGCAGCGGTTTTACGAGTTCCACCTCCTTGTTGACCCGGAGATGAGCGTAAGTGAGTCGCACGAGCTGGGTGACCGTATCGTGGCCGGAGTAAAGGGGCACTTCCCGGACGCCAAGGTCGTGATCCACGTGGAGCCCTGCAACGAAAATTGCGACGACGAATGCATCGAGAACTGCAGGCTGAAGAAAGAGGGCGGGGGCGCGCCGGCCGGGGCGCATTGAGTTATGTCCCGCCGCGTTTCCCGCTACTTTCCGCGGCCCGCGCTCCGGCGGGAACGCAAAGCGCCGTTATCGAACGCACGAGGAGGTTCCCATGGCCATTGACGGATTGAAGCGGGTTCTGGGCCTGCCCGAGACGGCATTCATCGCGATAGGCACCACCATCGGCGGCGGCATTTTCGTGTTTACCGGCATCGTGCTCAAGATCGCGGGGCCCGCGCTTCCCGTGGCGTACGCGCTGGCGGTCGTGCCCGTGTTCCTGAGCATGCTGCCCCTGGCCATGCTGGGGTCGGCCATCCCGGTCACCGGCGGCAATTACCGTTACCCGAGCCGGATGGTCTCTCCGGGCCTTACCTTCACCGGCCTGTGGGTATACGTGCTTGCGACCTTCTTCGGCCAGATACCGCTGTACAGCATCGCGTGCGCCAGGTACCTGGCAGTCTTCTTTCCGGACCTTCCCGAGAAGCCCTTTGCCGTGGCGCTCATAACCTTTTTCTGCGTGATCAACGTGCTGGGCGTCAACATCGCGGCGCGGGTGCAGGGGATCATGGTGATCGTGCTCATCGGCGCACTCGTTTTCTTCTCCGCCAGCGGGCTTGTCGAGATCCATCCCGAACGTTTCGATGGCATCTTCCAGAAGGGCGCCGGGAGCCTTTTCCTCGGGGTGTCCCTGCTCACCTTCACCTACCTGGGCTCCAACGGCATCATCGAGCTCGGGGACGAGATTAAAAACCCGGGGAGGGTCATCCCCCGCGCCTTATTCATCGCATTCCCGGTCGTGATGGTGGTGTATCTCTGCGTGGCGGTCGCTTCGGTCAACGCCGTGCCGTGGCAGGAGCTCACCGGGGTCAAGGAACCGCTCATCGCGGTCGGGAAAAAGACCATGGGTCAGGCGGGACTGCTCTTCTTCGTGATCGGCGGGGCGGTCCTGGCCCTTACCACCACGCTGAACGGGCTCTTCATCGTGGGCACCAAGTCGCTCCTCGTGATCATCGGGGACGGGATACTGCCCGCCCGGCTCGGTTCGATCAACCGGCGGTTTGGGACCGCCCACCTGTTGTTCGTCTTCTTCTGGATCTTCTCGATCGCCGGCGTGTATTCGGGCCTGTCGCTCGAGACGTTCGCGAGTTATTCGGCGCTGGGCGGGATCATCATCATGGTCCCCGTGCTCGTTTCCGCGATGGTTCTCCCGAAGCGGTTCCCCGAGAAGTACCGCGATTCCGCGTTCAAGCTGAAGGGGTTCATGCTCTACCTGTGCACCGTGGTGGGCATTGCCATGACCCTGTTCTTCTGCGCGGTGATACTCGCGGATCTCGGCTCCCCGGGCAAGATCGCCCTTTTCCTGGGGTTCATCCTGTCCGGCGTGGCGTATTACGTTATGCGTAAACGATTTCTTCTGGGGCGCGGGGTGGATATGCTCGCGGCGATAAAAAACGACAGGTGGATCGACTCGTGACGGCAAGGCCCGGCAATGACGCGCCGCGGTCGACGGTCGAGGGATGCCGCCCGCCGCTTTTCAAACGCTTTCCCGGACTTGAAGGGAAGATCGCCCGTATCCCCCTGGGCGATTTCCCCACGCCGGTGGAGCGGCTCACGCACCTGGGCCACGGGAACCTGTGGATCAAGCGGGAGGACCGCTCTTCCGGGAGTTACGGCGGGAACAAGGTGCGAAAGCTCGAGTTCGCCCTCGCGGACGCGAAGCGCCGCGGGTGCACCGGGGTCATCACCATGGGAGGCATAGGGACGAACCACGGGCTCGCCACCGCGGTCTTCTGCAGGAAGCTCGGGCTCGGGTGCAGGCTTGTGCTCTTCAAACAGCCGGTAAATCGTTATGTGCAACAGAATCTGCTCCTCTTCAGCCGGTACGGGGCCGAAATCGTGTACCGCGAAGGCATGATCAGGACCGGCGCGTCCCTCCTGGTGACCGAGCGCCTCACGCACCCGCGGGGATATATCCTCGTGGCCGGCGGATCCTCACCCGTGGGCACGGTCGGCATCGTGAACGCGATGCTCGAGCTCGGGGAACAGGTCGACGCCGGGCTCCTGCCCGCGCCTCGGTACGTCTTCTGCCCCCTGGGATCGAACGGGACCATGGCCGGGCTTTCGCTCGGCGCGCTCCTGGCCGGGCTCCCGACGACCGTCATCGGCGTGCGGGTAAGCGTCGATTGCGTCGGGCCGATCACCGTGGCCACTCCGGAGAACGTGGCGAAGCTCATGAGGCAGACACACCGCCTGCTGAAAAAGGCCGATCCCCGCGTGCCCGACGTGACCGTGAAACCGCCGCGCGTCATCAACGACTACCTCGGCGACGGCTACGGGTGCGCGACCGACGAGTGCCGCAAAGCTCTTGAGATCATGAAGGACAGGGAGGGGATATCCCTCGACCCGACATATACCGGCAAGACCTTCGCGGCTCTTCTCGACCGTATCCGCGACCCGGAATTCGCGAAAGTGCCCGTGCTCTACTGGCATACCTACAATTCGGTGGATCTCTCCGGCGAGGCGGCCGCGGTCGATTACCGCGATCTTCCGGAAAGTCTGCATTGGGTGTTCGAGAACGGCGAAGCGGCGGGGTGATTCCGCGCGCGGAACATGTTGACGCTGGGCCCTCCCACGCATACATTATATAATGGCGGCATGAAGGTATCCCACATATAACCACATTTCGGTAACGTCCCGACGGGGAGCCGGTTACACAAGGAGCGGCGCCATGGCAACATCGACAAGAAAAGCCGGAACCGCCCGGCGCATCGCGGGGAGCGCGAAGACCGTTTCCCGCGCCGGGTTCACCGAGCCCGCGGAGCGGATACGGAACATCAGGAAGGCGCTTTTCGATGCGCCCTATTCCGTTTGCCTGGAGCGGCCATCGCTCTTCGACTCGTTCTGGAAGACCCCCGAGGGAAAACGGGCAAAGGGCGAGCACCCGTTCGTGCGGAGGGCGAGCGCCCTCGCCTACGTGCTCTCTCACAGGAAGCCGCGGATCTATGACGGGGAGCTCGTCATCGGCAACATGACCTCCAAACGAATCGCCGCGAACTACTACCACGAGGGCGGCTCGGTGAACATCCTGGAAGACGTCTTCAGAATGCGGCGCCGCGCGATCCCCCTTGTGATGAGCACGCGCGAAAAGATCACGCTCGTGCGCCTCGGGCTCAAGTACGTGCTGACCAGTGTCGCGGGCAGGGCATTCATCCTGTCGGGAAGGTTTTCCGATTTTATCGATTTTTTCTTCGCGAAACGGTATTTCATCACGGAAGAGGCGGGCATAGGCCACCAGTGCGTCGATTACCGCGCCGTGGTGCACGAGGGCCTCAGGTCCGTCGACCTCCGCGCGCAGCAGTACCTCGAGGAGAATCAAAATGCCCGCGGCCCCCTCGACGAAGACCAGGCCGCGTTCTACCGGTCGGTACGCCTGACCGTGGCCGGTATCCGCCGGATGGCGCAGAACCTCTCGGACGAGGCGGAGCGCATCGCAATGCTTCCCGCTACGGACGGGCGGAGGAAGGCGGAGCTCCTGGATTCCGCGGCGGCATGCCGCAGGGTGCCGTACGAGCCGGCCCGTTCCTTTCTCGAGGGCGTACAGGCCTGCTGGCTCGTTCACATCGCCCTGAACCTGGAGGACTTCGAGCAGGGGCTTTCGTTCGGAAGGCTCGACCAGATTCTCTATCCGCTCTACAGGAAGGACGTCGACTCGGGCAGGCTCACGCGCGAGCGGGCCACGGAGATCCTCGCGAGCTTCTGCCTGAAGACCTGCGAAACCATTCCCGTCTACTCCGAGCGCATCGACCAGTTTTTCAGCGGGAACGGGGTCGCGCAGGCCATCACCGTGGGAGGCACCGACGCGCGCGGCAGGGACGCGACGAACGAGCTCTCGGGCGTCATTCTCGACGCCTACGCGCAGGTGAGGACCAGGGAGCCGGCCCTGCACGTGCGGGTCCATGCCGCCACGCCGCCGTGGCTCGTGGACCGCGCGGCGAGGGTGCTGCAACTCGGGTGCGGCAAGCCGTCGATCATGGGCGACGACGCGATCGTCCGCGCGCTCGTCGCGTCGGGCATCAGCAGGGAGCACGCCCGGGACTACGCGGTGATCGGCTGCGTCGAGATGTGCAGCCAGGGGCGCACCTACAATTCCTCGGACGCGGCACTCTTCAACCTGCCGATCTGCCTGGAGCTCGCGCTGAACGGGGGCAGGCGGTTCGGGTCGCGCAGGCGCATCGGCGCGAAGACCGCGCCGGTCGCGGCGATGAAGTCCTTCGACGACGTGGTCCGGGCGTTCCGCGACCAGGTGAAAAAGGGGATCGACGACATGGCCGGCGTGATCACCCGCATTGAAGCGGTATACCGGGTATGGCGCACGACGCCGGTGAATTCAATGCTGACCGCCGGGTGCATGGACCGGGGACTCGATGTCACGTGGGGCGCGGCGCTGTACGATTACACCTCCATACAGGCCGCCGGCCTTGCCACGGCGGGGGATTCGCTCTTCGCGATCAGGCGCCTGGTCTTCGAGGAGTGCCGCATGACGCTGGAGGAGCTCGTGCGCGTTTTAAAGGACGATTTCGGGGGAAGGGAGGACCTGCGCACGGAGCTGAGACGCCGCATGCCGCGCTATGGCAACGGCGTTGCCGCCGCTGACGCCATGACGCAGGTCGCGGCCGACGCCTTCACCGACGCGGTCACGGCCCGGACGAACAGCCGCGGCGGCCGGTATATCCCCGGCTTTTATTCGATGACCTGCCACATAGGCTTCGGCAGGAAAACCGGCGCGCTCCCCGACGGCAGGCGCGCGGGCGAGCGCATGTCCAACGGGCTCGCGCCCGTGGACGGGACCGAGTGCGGGGGGCCCACCGCGGTGCTCCGCTCAGCGGCGTCGCTCGACAGCGGGCGCTGGGGCAACTGCTACGCGCTGAACCTCAAGTTCGAGCGGAAGTCCGTCGGCGGCGAATCGGGCGCCCGGGCGCTCGCCGGGCTTTTGCGCAACTTCGTCATGAGCGGCGGCATGCAGGCGCAGGTGAACGTGCTCGACGCGGACACGCTGAGGGCGGCGAAGCTGGATCCGCGGTCGTATCCCGGCATCGTGGTGCGCGTGGCCGGGTACTGCGCGTACTTCAACGACCTGCAGCCGGCGGTGCAGGACGAGATCATAGAACGAACCGCCCATGGCATCTCCTGACGCGCCGCGGGTATTCTCGATACAGCATTTCTGCCTCCACGACGGGCCCGGAATCCGCAGCGTGGTGTTCTTCAAGGGTTGTCCCCTCCGCTGCGCGTGGTGCCAGAACCCCGAGTCGTGGAGTCCGGGCCCCGAGGTCGCGTTCAGGCAAAGCCTCTGCATCTCGTGCGGGAGGTGCGCGGCCGCGTGCCCCATGGGAGGGGGAACGCGCGCCGTATACCGCGATCCCGCCCTCTGCCGAAAGTGCTTGCGGTGCGTCGATGCCTGTCCCTCGGGCGCGTTGACCGGTCTCGGCGCGCCCGCGACCGTGGACGGGTTGGTTCGCGGGCTGTCGTCCGAGTTCCCCCTGCACCGAGACTCGGGCGGCGGGGTGACGCTGTCCGGCGGGGAGCCCGGCCTCTACCCCGAATTCTGCGCGGCCCTGGCGAAGAGCCTGCACGTGAAGAAAATCAGTATTGCCATGGAGACCTCGGGCATGGTCCAGCCGGGCGCGCTCAAGCTGCTGCTTCGCGAAATCGATCTCATGCTCTTCGACATAAAGCTTTTCTCGGACCGCGAGCACCGCGGGCGCTGCGGCGCGGGAAACGACACGATCAAGAAAAACCTCATGGACTGCGCGCGAAGCGGCGGCGCGAAGCTCTGGCCGCGCATGCCGCTCGTCCCCGGCGTCACCGGAGCGCGTCAGAACGTCCTTTCGTGGGCGGGCTTGCTTCGCGGAAACGGGATCCGCGCCGTGACCGTCGTGCCCTATCACCGCATGGGCAACGACAAGCGTTTGTGGCTGGGCATGGAACCGGCGCCGGAATTCGCGGTTCCGACGGAGGGGGATATATGGGCCGCGATGGAGATCTTCCGCAAGCGCGGCGTCGCGCCGTTCCTGCCCGGCGAGGAGGACTGGGACATGATCGGCGTTTCCCGCGCGCCCCTCGGCGGCCGCGCCCGGCGGGGAAAAGCCCGTCCACGCGAATAGTGTTGACAGGCCGGCGGATTGGGGATTTACTATGCCGCAGCGGCGGGGATGCGCGCGTGCGCGGCCCGCACATTGCGGAGGAGGTCCGGATATGGCAGAGAGACTCGCGGCAGGGATGAACGCCCCAGGTTTCACCTACGACACCGTTTCGGAACGAGCGCTCGATTTCCGCGAAACCACACGCGATAAAAGGAGCGCGCTGTTTTTCCTGCGCTACGCGGGGTGCCCCATCTGCCAGATGAAGATCGGGGAGCTTCGCCGGGACCACGACGCGTTTACCGCGGCGGGAATCAAGGTTTTCGTCGTGCTGCAGAGCGATCCCGCGACGGTGAAGGAAGGCCTCGCCGGATCCACGCTGCCGTTTGAGATCATATGCGACCCGGCGGGAAAACTCTTCGCCCTGTACGGCGTCGCGCCCGGCAACCTGTTCCAGTACCTCGCGCCCCCGGTCATCCTCAAGGCGCTGAGGGCCGCGCGGGGGGGCTTCAGCCACGGAAAGAAGGAAGGGAACGAGATGCAGCTCCCCGCGGTGTTCGTCGTGGACGCGGGCGGGATCATCAGGTATGCCTATTACGGAAAGAACATCGGCGACGTGCCTGACAGCGCGGCGGTACTCGGGACGGCGGGGGCATGACCCCCGCACACCGCGCGGAAACGGCGCGGCCAGGCATTGCATGATCAATCACGCGGAGCGGTGAACCGCCATGATCGACCAGAGCGAACTCCTGAACCATATCGTAAGCATCACGGAAAGTCGCGATATCGAGCTCCTTGAACTGTCCCTGCTCAGGACGATGTTCGAGGTGATACCGTGCCGTAAGGCGTACTTCATCAAGCTGTTGCCGGAGAAAGAGCGCATCAAGGGCATCTCGTGCTTCGGACCGGGGGGATATGAACCGTCGTGCGCCATCGATTTCATTCCCAGTCCGGACGAACTTCTCGCGCCGCTCGTGGAGGCGTCGAGCGGGGGCAAGGCCTCGCTCGCGAACATCAACGATCACGCGCTGTCCGTGGCGCCGGTCGAAGTAATGAACAATCACATAGGATACATCGCGGTGGATGTCCGCGAATCCTCCCGTGCCGATTCCCACCTGATTGAATCCCTGGTCAGGATATACGAGAACTACGTAACGGTCCTCATCGACAACCAGATGGACAAACTCACGGGCCTGTTGAACCGCAAGATTTTCGACGACAGGATCCTGAAGCTCATCGAGCTGAGAAAAAGCGGGAGGCTGGACATCGACCGAACCGAGAACGAAAGGCGCTCCGGTGAATTCGAAAGGTTCTGGCTAGGCATCATCGACATCGACGACTTCAAAAAGGTCAACGACACCTTCGGCCATCTCTACGGGGACGAGATACTCATCCTCGTGGGGCGCATCATGCAGGGCGTGTTCAGGACGAACGACATGAAGTTCCGTTTCGGGGGCGAAGAGTTCATCATCGTCATGCAGGCCGAGTCCGTTGATATCGCGCGATCCATTTTCGAGCGGTTCAGAAAATCAGTCGAAGACTACGAGTTCCCGCAGATGGACACCATCACGGTCAGCATCGGGATCGTCGAGATCACGGGCGAGGAAAGTCCCCCGGTTTTCGTCGGTTGCGCGGACAGGGCCCTCTACTACGCAAAGGGCCACGGCAAGAACATGGTTTGCGTCTATTCCGAACTCGTGGAAAGGGGATTGATCGCGCCCGAGTCAATCCGCAAAGGGAAGGTGATCATTTTTGATTGAGGGCGCGCCGGCGGCTATCTGCGGCATCATCATGGCGTCTTTATTGTAGTGGGGGAGGGTTGCGGCAATGGGAGAATTGTCATTCGGGGAACGTTACGGACCCTGGGCGCTCGTTACCGGAGCGGCCATGGGTATCGGCGCCGAATTCGCGCGGGCGCTCGCCGCGCGCGGGCTCAACCTGGTGCTGGTTGACATACGGAAAGAGCCGCTCCGGCTCATGTGCGGGGATATACGGAAAACCGGGGTTGAGGCCGTGCCTGTCGTTGCCGACCTGGCGAATCCGGATTTTCCTGCCGCGATACGGAAAGCCTCAGCGCGGCGCGAGATCGGTCTGCTGGTGAATAACGCGGCGTGGGGGACCGTTGGAAATTTCGTCGAAATGAACCACTCCAACCTTGATCGCACGATCTCGATCAATTGCCGTGCCCCCATGCTACTCGCGCGCGAGTACGGGCGGATCATGGCGGACCGTCGCAGGGGCGGGATCATCTTCCTTTCTTCCGCGTCCGCGGTGCAGGTAACGCCGCTCCTCGCGAATTACGCGGCGACCAAGGCATACTCTCTGGTGCTCGCCGAGGCCCTCTGGGAGGAACTCCGCGGATACGGGGTCGACGTTCTGGCCCTCAGCCCCGGCGCGACCAACACGCCGGGGTTCTACGAATCCGGGGCGAAGATAGAGAAATTGCGGAGCGCGCCATTCATGGAGGCGTCGGAGGTTGTCGTCGAGGCGCTGGAGGTGCTCGGGAAAAAACCGAGCCTCATCCCGGGACGGATGAACCGCCTGGCCGCGTTCGTGCTGACCCGTCTCATGTCGCGGTCGAAGGCGCTGGCCGTGGTGGGAAAGAACATGCGAATCCTCTATGGCGATATCCGGTATCCGCGCTGACCGGTCGCCGCGCCGCAGTTGTCGAGATTACTATCCCCATTGCTCCCGGACGAATAAATTATCTTATGTAAAGTGCGTCTGCGCTTCCAGTGTCTATATTAATATCATCTGTCCATCAAAGAAATGTCACATAACGGAGAGTTCAGGTGGTTAAAAGGGTTCTTTTCATGACGCTGATCTTGGCGGGGACGCTGTCATCCATCGCGATTGCGGAGGCCACTGCCGCAGGAACGGGTTATTCAAGATACGACGGTACTATTAATTATTTCACCAACGATGAGCAGTACTGGCGCGCGACAAAGAACGTCCCCATCCCGACATACTCCCCGCGCGTCTCGGCGCATGCCATACTGGGGTACGGCACGCTCGGTTTCGGACTCGCCGCGATGGTCACCGGGATCCTGGACCACAGGGACAGGGACAGGGGGAGGAAACCGCCGCGGGCACAGCAGCTCATCCACGCGATATCGTCGTACGGGACCGCCGGACTCGCCATAGGGGCGTGTACCTCGGGATTCATCCAGTACGGAAACGTGTTCAGGCCCGATTCCTGGACGCCGAAGCACCACGCCCATGTCATTCTCGGGCTTGTGTCAACCGCCGGTTTCATAGGATCGATCGTGTCGGCAAAGGCCGACGGCAGGCATGCGCGGAACGCGTCGAAGAGGAAGGGGCAGTACGTCCATCATACCTATGTGGCCGCAAGCTCGGGCGCGGTTATGATGGTCTCGATCGTCGTGATGCAGTTTTAGCATGCATTGTCCGGGTCGTCGCACACTGGCGGCAGGTGCATGCACGCGCCGTTATTCCACGAGCAGAATCGTTCGGCGTCGAACGAGGATGGCCTGAAGACTGATGACGCATGGCAATGAGGATTGTCTGTTGCCGGGATCAGTTATGCCGGGAAAAAACAGGTTGCCATTTTACGCGTTCAGTCATACGGATAATTCGATGAACCTGTTCATCTCGGGGTGGTGCCATGAAAAAGAAAACCAGATACGCGCTCCTTGGCTCGTGTGCGGTATTGTTAATAGCGGTCGTGGTGTGCTCGATCGCGCTCTACTCGATGTATGCAAAGGCCGCGAGCGAGGACCCGACGGTCTGGGAGGGCGATATCAGGGACTTCGAAAATGAGGTCAGCACTCCGGGAGGCATACTTTTTGTGGGCAGCTCGAGTATCCGTTTCTGGAAGACTCTCGGGCGAGACATGCATCCCCTGCCGGTCACGAACCGCGGTTTCGGCGGCTCGAGGTTGCCCGCGCTCATCCACTACGCCGACCGGATCGTTTATCCGCACCGTCCTGTCGCGGTCGTGATCTACTGCGGCGACAACGACATGAGCGTGGGGAGACGCCGGACGCCGGAAGAGGTTTTGAATGATGTCGTGAAACTGACCGGAGATATCCGGGCGAAACTGCCCGAGGCGCGGATCTACTACGTGTCGATAAAACCGTCGCCTTCCCGGATGGACTGCTGGCCGGCAATGAAAAAGGCGAACATGCTGGTCGCGGAATACATGGAAGGGTTGCCGGGCATGTCTTTTATCGACGTGAGCAACGCAATGTTCGAGCCGTCCGGGGAGCTGAAGAGAGGAATTTTTACATGGGACCGGATCCACATGAACGAGCGGGGCTACGCGCTTTGGACGTCCATTATCAGGCCGGTGCTCGTACGTGATTTTGAATCGATGATGAGGAAGTAAACCTGTTGAGGCGAGTGGAATCTTTGCGCACCGGTCAATGAAACGGCTTGAAATGGATCTCGTGCGCCAGATCGAACATGTACCTGTCGCCGGAGCTGTCGCCGTAGGCGTATATTTTTTCGAATTCATCCAGACGATACTGTTCCCTGATCCTGCGGGCCTTTTCCTCTTTGAAGCAGTTCGTCCCATCGATGTGCCCGGAAATGCGCGACGAACGCATATCGAGCCTCGTGCAGATAAGTTCGGCGCCGTGCTCCCTGCACCATTCCCCGACGAGAATGTCAAGGGACCCGGTGACGACTGCGATTGTGTGCTTCCTCTCCCTGTGCCACCTGATTTTCTCAACCGCTGCGGGCCGAATCATGCGGGGCAGAATCTCCCTCGCGAACGCGTTCGCCCGTTCGATCAATTCGTCCCTGTCACACCCTCCGAAAAAATAGGCCAGGGTGATATCCTTGGCCCTGTGATGGGTTATCACCTTCAGCCGGTATAGCAGGAACATCGGGAAGAGCGCCACGACCCCGATGTAGAGTCTTGCCGTTCCGCGGAAAAATCGTATGAACGAGAATGTCGTATCCCCCCTCGTGATTGTGCCGTCGAAATCAAACAATGCCAGTTCCATCAAAAGGCTCCGCGTATCGGCCATGGTGCGAGTCTCTTTCGCCCGATGGCATGTCGATATCATTGATAAGCGCCGGCGGGCGCCGGAACGCAGTGAAGCGATTCGCGTGGAGACGCGATAACGCGCATCCACGGAAAGCGCAATTGCATGCGGGGGTATGTCCTACCAGTCCGCGCTGTGTGTTTCCGCGATGGCGAAGATGTCCGAAAAAGAGTATTTCTTTTTTCCCTCGCGATAACTTCCGGAGATCGTTCCGAAGAGCTGTCGGAAATTCGAATTGACCAGCCCCGTGGAGAGGTATTCCTGCCTGACGAAATCCGGTGCGCTCCCCGGGACGAACACCATGTCGAGCCGCCCGTCCTTCGTTCCCTTTTCGTTGACCGTGTACAGGTTCCACTCCTTCGCGGGATCATTGTCCCTGAACGAGTACACGATGTTGTTATGGAAATAGAACCTCTCGCCGCCGATCCAGAGCCCGTTCTCGGAAAACACGGGATAGTTGTTGTTGATCGCAAAGTTCCCGCCCACGGGCTTGCCCGTGCGCCCGTCGCTGCCGGAGAAGGCGATCCAGAACCATTCGGTGTGGCGCAGCATGTATCCCGCCGAAAAATCGTAGATGAGGAAGGTCCTGCCGGGTTCGGCGTCGAGCGTCTCGCCGCCTCGCGAGATGGCGATTTTCTTCGTCCGCGCCAGGAGGTTTTTCTCCGTGAACCCCCAGTGCGTGAGCCCCGAGGTGTTCGCGACCCGCAGGGGGCGCTGCTTCTTCAGGTCGTACTCGAAGCTCGCCTCGACGGAAAGATCCCTGTCGAACCGGGCCCGCAGCTCCAGGCTTTTGCCGCTCGCGTCCTTCGAGATGGCGAGCTCGGACCGGCCCTTCCTGAAGGCGACATCGTACCGGTCGGGTTGCACGCCCCGGTAGAGGCCCGAGGGGGCGAAGATCGTCGGCTTGATGCTGTTATATTGATATACGATTCCCCTGCCGCGGTCGATGAGGTAGGCGAACACGTTGTCCAGGAATCCCAGGCTGACCGCGGCCAGCCCCGCCATCCAGCGTTCCGTCACGATTCCCAGGTAATTGAACACGTGAAAATTGTATCGATGGAAGAGCCGCCCCTTCTTCTTCCCTTTCTCGTCGTGCTGGACGTAATCCCCGTAATTGAAGTCGATGGGCCGGTCGTCGAAGTAACCTGTGAGCACGCTGTTGTCCTGCCGGATGATCTTTTCCGTCATGGTCTGCCTCCTGTCGGTACCTTTCCGGGGTCGGGGCGATCCCGGTTCGATGCTATTTTTCAGCCTTGGCCGGGCCAGGGCCGAGATAATCGATGTGAATCGCGGCGTCGAACTCGTCCAGCATCACGGGCTTTGATTTGAACTTGATCGGTTTCCATACCTGCCGGTCCCATCGCACGATCGCGACGCCGTTGTTGTCGGAGTTGATGCTGCCGAGGATGGTCCCGGCATGCCCCTCGTTGCACATGATCTCGTCGATATACCCGGCTTCGTCTATCTTGCACGTGCCAGCCCACGTCAGCGTTATCACCCTGTCGCCCCTGGCGTAGGTTTTTTTCAAGGATTTGACAGCCGGCGGGAGCTTCTGTATCTGCGCCTCGGACAGGTACTGGCGTTTCTTCTTGTTGTTGAATTTTGTATAGTCCTCTGCGTTCACCAGGCCGGGAACGGTGCCGCTGCCGGCAAGTAGCACCACGAGAAGGAACATGATACAGGGAGTCGTCCTGGCCGCGCGGGTTCGATCCATCGTATTTTTCCTCCTGTACGTTTCATGAAGCTGTTTACTATATGATCATCTGTTGCATGTATAACGTCAATGATATTTTCGGCGCGAAGCGGCGCGCCCGGGAAGCGGATCAGGAGAGCATGTCTTTCAGCTGTTTAATGATGACCGGGATCGGGTCTTCGGCGTTGCGGGGGAAATGGACCTGGCCCTTGCTCTTCTGGTAGTCCGACATGTGGTACCTCAGCAGCTGGGAGGCGATGCAGTCGAGTATGAATGTCGTCGCCTCGACGTCGAGATCCTTCCTGATCTCGCCGGCTTCGATGCCCCTGCCGAGGATGCCCTTCCACTCGACGATGCCGAGCTGGTAGAGCTCCTCGGTGTGCTGTGAATAGTGATCGTTCGAGGGAAGGCTCATTTCGTGCCAGAGACAGATGAACTCGGGATGCTCCCTGCCGAGGATGAACGCCCTCCGGAGGACCAGCTCGATGTGCTCGAAGGTCTCCATGGGCCCCTGCGGTTCCCGGAAGGTCTTCCGCTGGATGTCCATGCCCATGGATATTATGGTGTGGACGAGGTCGTCTTTGGAAGCGAAATAGGTGTAGATGGATCCGTAGGATATGCCCACCTGTTTGGCGATATCCTCGATTTTCGCGTTGGCAATGCCGTTCTTTCCCAGTACCCTGATGCTCGCCTCGATGAGCCGGGTGCGCTTGTCCTCCGGTATGTTATCGAAGGTATCCTTGTGGAATTTTTTTTTCATTAGCGGTGATGCTATCTAATGGAGTCTCTCTTTATGGAGATATACCATGCGCGTACACAAACAATGTCAAGCAGTTTTGTCGGGCCGAATTGGTCCCTCCGGATCAAAAAGGCTTGCGTTTACAGGCGAACGTTTTTAGTATAACCGGTGCCCGCCAATTTTATAATGGAGAACCGCGTATGAAAAAGAGTGCATTGTATCTGTTTGTGATTTCTGCGCTGATCGTTTCGCAGTCGATGCTCATGGCGTTCGACAGTTCTTCGGCCCTCGGCACCTGGCTCGTTCCGAAAGGGGACGCGAAGGTGACGATCTACAAGTGCGGCGAAAAATTCTGCGGCAAGATCAGCTGGATGAAGTCGCCTAACGATCTCGACGACAAGAACCCAAACGTGGCGAAGCGCAAGAATCCTGTGCTCGGCATGGTCATGCTGTGGAATTTCGCGTACAAGGACGGCGAATGGGTCGGAGGCCTGATTTACGATCCCGACAACGGGAAGACCTACAAGTGCAAGATGTCGATGAAGAGCGCGAACAAGCTCAATGTCAGGGGTTACGTCGGCGCGCCCATCTTCGGGAGGACCGAGGTGTGGACCAGGGTCGACAAGTGAGGTGAGGCATTGACCCGGGCCGGGGCGCCCGATTTCAGGCGTCCCGCCTCTCACCGGCTTATTGTTTTAACGATGAATCCCCTTGTGCCATGATGCGAGGGGATTCTTTCATTATGCCGCCGCAGATGATCGCCACCACGGTGAGCGCCAGGAAGCCGATCATGCTGTTTATCATGCCGAGCGTGTTCATGCAGATGATGAAGAGTATCCCCGACACCTGGCCCGCGAAAAGGATGACCCCCTGCGCGAGCGACTCGGGCGCCGGGTAGCTTATCTCCGCGCTCAACTGAAAACCTACCGGCGCGCCGGCTCCCAGGAGGAAAAACCCCAGAACGCCGGACGAAACGAGCATGCCGGTATAGGATTTAAAAATCGTGAGCCCCACGATCGCCGGCGTTATCAGAATCAGGGAAGCGAAAAGGAATGGCTTGCGCTTCCTGAGTTTGTCCGACAGTGGCGGGAGCAGGATGGCGCCCACGATTCCCGTGATGAGCATCATGCCCCCTATGAGGCCCGTCTGCTCGGTGTTGAATCCCTTCAGCTCGCAGAGCTGGTCGATGCAGGTGCTGATGGCATTGAAGATGCCGAGCCCGATGAAAAATATGACGATGAGCAGCAGCATGTCCCTGTTCTTTACAATGTGCTTTATGCCGGCAAACGTGAGCAGGCGCTCCTCCTCGCCTTCGTTGCCCGGTGGCGTCGGGGGATACTCCCGCATGAACGCGAGCAGGAGCATCGCGCCGACCGCGGAAACCACGCCGTAGACCAGGAGCACGGCCTGGATATTATAGGTGTCGCCCGTTTTCACCATGAGGATCGGCGTTACCACCATCGCGATGATGATCCCGACAAATTGCGCGAGCGTGGCCAGCCCGACCGCGGTCGCGCGTTCATTGATGGGAAACCAGTGCACCGCCACCTTGGTGGCCGCGTTCATTATGAAAGGCTGGGCGACCGCGAGCCCGATCTGGCATGCGAAAACGGCCGCATAACTTGTGGCAAAGGCGCCTTTCAGGAGGCCGAATATCCCCGCAAGCAGCGCGCCGATCCCAACCCCCTTGCGTATGCCGAATTTATCGATGATGTGCGACGCCGGGATGCACACGACGATGAAAACGGCCATGAAGATCATCGAGAGCAGGTCTATTTGCATCGCGCTCGCGTGATACACCTCGCGCGCTTCCCGCGCGATCGGCGCGAAGGTGAGCCATTGAATCTGGATGACCATGTTGATAACGAAGTAGACGAGAAGAACGACCCAGCGATAGGGATAGACGCGATACCGGACATTTCCATTTGCCATGGTTATATCCCCCCTTATTTATTTATGTATCAGGAACGGGGAAAAAACGTCATGCATTCGGAATACATCATTCCGAGCATTTTTCCAACATAATATAGGATATCTGCGGTCGTGCGGTCAAGATATTTAAGCGAATCTTCGTGCCGATCCCGAAAAATTATTCGCGCAGCGTCGGCCGAGCACATGTTGGTCACGATGGCGGTATCGACGTCCGGGTTGCTGTCGAGCCTGTCGAAGGCGCCGAGCAATTCCCCGCCGAACTGGTCGCGGATGAAATCGAACATGGGTGTGAGCATGCGCTCCGCCCTCCGGATGTATTGCGCGAGCTCCGTGTCGACCCGGCCACCTGACTCAAAACCCTCGCGGGCGCCTTTCACCAGCGATTCCCTGAATTCGGGCAGGCCCGTGCGGAAACGACGCTCGGCATAGACCTCGAAACCCTGGTGCACGGCGGATACCACCTTTAAAAGCTTCTTGAACGAAAAGAGGTGTTTCGCCACCACTCCTCCCGGCGCGGCCTTGACATGAAAAGGATTTCCCAGGTCTGCCAGGTAGTGAGTGCAATGTGACAGGTGGCGCCATCCCCAGTAAGGCTCGCCCGCTGCGAAGAGGGCGCGTGCCTTTTTATAGATGTAAAAGAATGACGTGTCCGCGATGCCGAGCTGCAATGGAAATACCCGGAAGCGCATGTGGCGCCAGCCATGCGATCCTCCCGTGAATTTCTGCAGGCGGTGCAGTTCCAGGCCGCAGTCCAGGTCCAGGTCCGGCTCGGTGCTGTAGAGCACGAGTACTTTCCACGGCTCGACGCGCTTCCCCGCCGGCGGGATCGTGGCGAAAGAGCCGTTACGCTCGTGGTAACTGAACGACCACAGGGGATCGAGAGACCGGGTATCCGAATACTCTTCCCTGAACAGGTCCACGTGATCCGGGCCCGAAGGCCATACGGGATCAGCGGGTTCCGGGTTCGCCCTGACTTCTACCGGGGCGAGCGACATGAGCCTGTGCAGGCCCGCGACGGAATAGTACGTGATGTATTCGTGAGAGAACCAGGGCGCCCAGGCGTGGTACAGGTTCGGATCGTCGTGAAGAAAAAAATCGCAGGTCACAGTTGTTCACCGTTGTTCAATCGATAAAAAAAGAATATCGGAAGGCCCCTGCCCGGTTCTACTACGGCCGGCACGGGGCCCCCCGATTAGGAGGTAAAGGTTAAATCTTGAAATCCGTTTTCTTGCCCCAGACGCCGAGCGCAACGCCAAGTTCTTCGTGTTCCTTGGCATAGTCCTCGAGCTTGATGCCCTTGACCGCGGCGTCGATGGCCTGGCGCAGCGCCCTGGCACCCGCGCGCGGTCCCTGGGGATGGGCATGGATGCCGCCGCCGGAACCGATCATGACATCCTTGCCGCTGGTAAGAACGATGTCGTTCACGTTCGCGGGTGTGATCCCGCCCGAAGGCATCGGCATGGTCGGCTTCAGGTTGCCCATGGGGAAGGTCAGATTGCGCGTCGTGCTCATATAGCGCTCGTGCATGTACATCGCTTTTCCACCCATGGAGAAGGGTAGCACGATCGAGTCGGCGCCGCAGAGCCTGGCGAATTTACCGAAAATGATGGGCGAGGATATTCCCTGGTTCGGGGCCATGTAGTAGGCGCCGGCAAGGTCCATGTGCGCGAGGATGGGCACGTTGATTCCCGGGTCCTCAGCAAGGCCACGCATGGCCTCCGGTCCCACCGCCAGGTAGTTGACCATCATCGCGTTGGCGCCTGCATCGATGCAGCGTTTCGCAAGATCAAACATGCGCGGCAGCCTGTCGGTGACGTTGACCGTGTACAGGGTGTGCTCGCCGGTTTCCTCGTAAACCTGCTTCTCGATTGCCATGTAGGTCTTGACCCGCTCGACCGCGTCGTTGTAACGCATGTTGGCGATCAACTCGTCGTCCTTGATAACGTCGCAGCCGCCCAGCGCGGCTTCCTTGAAGAGCTTGGCGCCTACTTCCAGCGGATAACCGCTGCAGGGCTTGATCATGTTGTTGAGCAGGGGCCGTCCCTTCTCGATGCCGAGCGCCTTCCACCAGCCGTCGATGCCGAATTTCGGGCCCTGGTACTGATCGAGGGTCGCTTTCGGTATTCTGAGATCGAGCAGTTTGAAGTTCGGCACCATCGAGATATTGCCTATTGTCGCGGTCAGCATCATCGGGAGCTGGTCTTCCATGTTGATTGAAGGGAACGCGATCTGGATGATATACTGGCGGTCGGTGACGTCGGCCGGCACCGCGTACTCGTAAAAGGGCGCCTCATACACCCCGATGACTTTCGCCACGTGCTTCGCGCGAATCTCCGGGGTTTCGCCGGGCACGGGCACCCAGGTCCCGGTCGTCTGTTCTATCGCGAGAACCTGTCCAAGCGTCGCCATGTCCCACGCCTTGTCGACCGACATGTAGTAGGTCGCGATCACGTGGCTTTCCATGTCTATGCCCTCGGGCAGCGCGATCGGTTTGTCCGCATAAAGTTCCACCATATTGGTTCCTCCTTGTTCTTGTCTTCTCGGTTATATTCAATCACCTGGGAATCAGGGACATAAGCTGTTCCCAGACTTCCAGGGTCTTGTTCATCGACTTGTCATCGTGCTGCATGCAAGTGTACATGCGCGTTCCCGCGAGGGAACACAGCCCCAGCACGCTGGTGACGGTCTGGTAGCTGTCCGCGGCCGCCTTCCGGTTCATTATCTGCATGAAAGCGTCGGGATCGGAAAGGTCGACCGCGAAAAAGCCGGTCGTCACGTACTGCATGATGGGCCCGAAGTTGTATACGAAAAAGCCCAGGTCATCGCGCGTCGCGAAGAGCTTGTTCATCGCCGCGGTGAGCTTGTTCGCGTAATCCGTCGCCTTTTTCACCGCGTCATACTTGTCCATCATGGTGATCGCGTGATAGCATGCCGCGCAGGTGATCGGGTTGGCCGCGAGGGTCCCACCGACGTAAATCTTCTCGCCCATGCCGCCGGAGCAGACCTTCATAACGTCCTTGCGGCCCGCGACCGCGCCCGCGGAGGGATAGCCGTGGCCCACGATCTTGCCGAGCACGGTCAGGTCCGGGGTGATATTGAAATACTTCTGCGCGCCGCCCATGTCGAGCCTGAAGCCCGTCACGACTTCGTCGAATATCAGGAGCGACTGGTACTTGTCGCAGAGCTCCCTGATGGTCTTGTTCCAGTCGGGGTGCACCGGATGTGATCCGGACTCGCCGCCGACAGGCTCGACGATCACGGCCGCGACCCCGCCGTTGTCGGCGTTGTCCTTGAAGGCTTTTTCGATCGCTTCGAAATCGTTCGGCTTCACGTCGACCAGATTGGCATATATCTCCTTGGGAATCCCCTTCGAGTTCAGGGAACCGGTGCCGGGGACGTGGAGCGAGTAGACCATCTGGTCCGACCATCCGTGGTAGCTGCCGCCGACCTTGATGATTTTCTGCTTGCCGGTGTAGGCGCGGGCGATGCGGAGCGCGGCCATGTCGGCTTCTGTGCCGGATTGCAGGAACCTGACCGATTCCACGGAGGGCATGTGCTTGATGATCGCCTCGGCCGCGAGAAGCTCGTATTCGGAGGTCAGGCCCGTCGCGGGGCCCTTCTTCCGGATGAGGTCGATGATCTTCTCGTCAAGCTCGTCGAAGGCGTGACCCAGGATGATGGGGGCGCCGCACATCAGGTAGTCCACGTACTCGTTGCCGTCGACGTCCCACACGGTGTAGCCCTTCGCGCGGTCCATGGCGATGGGGAAGGGGTGGTTCTGGCTCAGGTTGTGCTCGACCCCGCCCGGTATCAGCTCCTTTGCTTTCTCGAATATCTCGAGCGATTTCTTGTTTTTTTCATGATACTGCTTGTTGAATTTCTCGACTGTTTCCGGGGGCAGGGACTTAACCGGTTTCGAAAGCAGCTCCTTGTTCCGTGATTTGATTTCCTGGTATTCCATGATACGATCTCCTCCTCTTGTTATCGCTGTTGCGGCTCGGGTGCGCAGCTCAGGTACATTTTGCTGTTCATCCGCGCGCAGACTTTTTTCTGCATCTTGTAGTGGTTGATGAATTCCTTGAACATGTCGTCATACAGCTCGCGGTTCGCGGGATTGGGCGTGTACTCGGCCTTCACCTGGATGTGGTTCGGGATGTCGTCCACGGTGATGAGGCCCAGCGCGATGCCCGCGAGAAATGCCGCGCCGCGCCCGTTGGAGTGTATGGGATCCTTGATTTGCCTGATTTTTAAGTTCATGACATCGGAGAGAATCTGGGACCAGATGTCGGAGTTCGCACCGCCGCCTATGAAGTTCAGGTACTCGAACGGCCGCTTGATGAATTTCTGCACGTAATGGACCAGCCATCTCTGGTTGAGCGCCACGCCTTCGAACACCGCGCGCGCGATGTCCTCGCGGGTCGTTTCGAGTGACATGTTGATTATGGACGACCGGATCAGGTGGTCGTCGACCGGGGTTCGCTCGCCGTAGAGCCAAGGCGTGAACATGATATTGTTGGCTCCGGGGGGCGTGCGCGCGACGATCTTGTCGATCACCTTGTAAATGTCTGGAACGTTCTCCTCGTGGAGCAATTCGTCCTTGTGGTAGATCACGTTGTCGCGCAGCCAGGTGAGGCACTTGCCCGCGCATTCCTGCTCGGTGATGAGGAGGTATCGACCCGGAACCGGGCTCGGGAACGAGCCCATGTTGTGGGCGATGTCGGTACGCTTGAATGGCACGTGGGCCGAAATCCACGACGAGGTGCCAATGTAGAGGTGCCCCTCGTAATCCCTGACCGCGCCGGATCCCACGCAGGCGGACGGTATGTCGGGAGTCCCTCCGATAACGGGCGTGTCCGGTGAAAGCCCCAGTTCGGCCGCCACTTCTTTCTTGAGGGGGCCGAGAATGTCGACCGCGCGGATGAGGTCGGGCATCTTGTCGCGATCGATGGTCGACATTTTTACCAGCTTGGGGTTGTAGTCGACCTTGTCAGGGTTGCGGTTGTCGGTCATCCAGCAGGGAAGGACCGAGTCGTAGGTCGCCGCGAACTTTCCGGTCAGGCGCATGTTTACGTAGTCTTTGGGTTCGAGAAACTTGTAGGTGCGCTCGTATATCTCGGGAAAGCACTGCCTGATCCAGAGGATGTGGCAGATGGGGTCCTTGCCCGATTGTGCGGGCGCGCCGCCGGTCAGCCGCAGCCAGGTGAGCAGTTTTAGAATCGGGTACCCGTTGACCTTGAGCGGGCCCGAGAGGATTTCCTTCAGCGGCTCGGCCCCCCTGGAATCCATCCAGATGACCGCATTCATCAGGTGTTTTCCATCCCGGTCGACCGCGACAGTGCCGCTCCACTGGGTGGTAACGCTCACCGCGATGATGTTTTCAGGGGGAATCAGTTTTTTGTCGAGGACCTTTTTGGCGGTCGACATGATGGTTCGCCACCAGCCTTCCGGGTCTTGCTCGGCGCCGCCTCCATGGCTCAGGATGACAGGAGTTTCCTCGAATGCGCTGTCGACCACTTCGCCATAGATTGAAATGAGGGCGGTTTTGGGACCGCTTGTTCCCAGATCAATGGCCAGCACGTATTTGTTGTTGTTTGTCATAATATCCAACCTTTACCATATATGAAATAAATCATCGGATATATATAAATAACTTAATAATGTTAATTTAACACTATTAAGTTAAAAGTCGCTAAAAACCCTTATTGCTAGTTTTCCTGAAAAATAACATTTGCAAATCCCTTATGCTAAACGCACTTTCTGATGTAAATTATTTCCCCAACAGTTATGACTGACCCTGGTATTCTTCCAGCTTCAAAGATAATGTAATAAAAATATGACTGACATGTCAATCATATTTTTAGGTTAATGTTGAACATTTTACTCGAGCAGCCTCCTTACACCTGTCGAGAGCTCTGCAGCGGTATATGGTTTCTGGAGGAAACCCATTACCCCCCTGTCCAGTGCGTTCGCGAGCTCGTCATCATCGATCAGTCCCGAGGTGATGAGCACCCTGACTCCCGGATTGATTTCCTTCAAGGCGGCGAACACTTCCAGTCCCGAGATGCCGGGCATTGCGAGATCCATCAGTACCCCGTCAATGTTGTCGTGCTCCTTTCTGTATGTCTCGATTCCCTCGGTGCCGCCTTCCGCGGTAAGAATATCGTAACCGCACATCTCGAGCATGCCGCGGGCGATGCTCAGGATAGCCTTCTCGTCGTCGATGACCAGTATCCTACCCGAGCCATGCACGAGGGCCTCGGCTGGCGAGGATTTGTCCCGGTGGGCGCGTATCTCACCCGTGGAGGGTATGTAGACCTCGAATGTGGAACCCTTTCCGGGTGCGGAGAACACGTCGATAAAACCGCTGTGCTGTTTTATTATACCATACACAAGGGCAAGCCCAAGCCCGGTGCCCTGGTCCTGCCTTTTCAGGGAAAAAAACGGATCGAATACCTGGTTGCGGGTTTCGTCGTCCATGCCGACACCGGTATCGCGCACGCTCACCGTCACGTACGGGATGCCGGGGATCGCTTCCGCGTGGCGGGCGCACACGGATTCGTCGCAGGTCGTCAACCGCGTTTCCACCGTGAGTATTCCGCCCTGCTGCGCCATGTCCGGCCGCATGATGGTCATGGCGTGGGAGGCGTTCACGCACAGGTTCAGGAATACCTGTTCTATCTGCACGGGATCGGCCTTGATGGGCAGGGGCCGGTCGCCGATGAGGAAATCCAGGATAATGTTCTTGGGGAAGGTGTTCTTGCAGAGCTTGAGCACGTTCCGCAGGGAATGCGCCGCGTCGACTTCCTCCAGCTTGAGCTCGCTTTTGCGGGACAGGGTCATAAGGCTTTTGGTGATCTCGGCCGCGCGGCGGGAGGATTCCAGCGCGGTGTTCACGTATTTGACCAGGTCGCCTCCGGCGTCGTTACCGTCCTTCGGGATGAGCATCTCGATGAGGCTCAGGCTCCCGATGATCCCGCCGAGGATGTTGTTGAAGTCGTGGGCGATCCCCCCGACCAGGGTGGCCACGGCTTCCATCTTTTGAGCCTGCAGGAGCTGCGACTGCATCCGTATGCGCTCGGTAATATCCACGTCCATGCAGAAGACCTCGGCCACGCCCCCCGCGTCGAACACGGGAAACATTGAGGAGTAGACCGTGCGTTTTTCGCCGTCCGCGGTAACGGTGTTCCGTTCCTGCAGAGGGGCGGGCTGGCCTGAGACCCAGATCCGGTCGAGTGTCTCCATGAACGCCAGGGCCTCGTCGCCGGAGAGGATCAGATCCTGGAGGCGGCGACCGATGGCTTCTGAGGCGTCAAGCCCGTAGAGGTCGGCGCTGGAGCGGTTCCAGTGCATGATCACGCCTTCGCGGTCGAAACCCTGGATCGCCACCAGCGGGCTTTTCTCGATGACGCTCTCGAACCTGAGCATGGCCTCCCTGAGCCCGGCGTTGGCCTCGAGGAGCTCCATGGAGCTAATGTCGAGCGCGCGCTCGAGCATGAGGCGGTCGGAATCGCCCTGGCGGTAGGCGGCGTCCACGTCGCCGAGGAACGCGGAGTACTTTTCGACAAAAGAATCGTCGTCTTTAAAATGCCGTCTGAGCTGGCGCTTGAGCAGGCTGTGCATCGGTTTACGTCTCCGTGAAGGCGGTGACGGTCATGGTTTGGTTGTGGAGGTCGCAGCGCTCGCCTTGGGCAAATGGCGAGATTTCGCCGTAGGAATAAAATCCCGTGAGGACCGCGCGCGGTCCCAGCTCCTCGCGCACCCCGTCGATTTCCTCCTCGACCCGCTGCTTGAGGATGAGCCTTCTGCCGACGCAGCTTATGAGCACCGCGAGCTCCGGCCGGAGCGGGGACAGGATGCCCGCGCTCGATCGCGCGGCTTCGACCGCGCCGTCGATCAGGCGGTCGAAGTTGGCCTTCATGAGCCTCGCGTAGCTTCCCTGCGGCATGTCCCCGGCGAAGACCATGCCGCCGTCGTCGTTGATGGCCAGGAGCGTGCGGACCACGGGCCTTTCGCCCTCGTCGATCCTGAGGCTCAGGGGGAAGAGCAGGCCGGAGGCCGGGAGGTCGCGGGCCTGGTCGCCGAGGTAGAGCCGGTAGAGGCCGAGGGCCGATTTGCCGTCCATTTCGTAGAGGATATTGCCGCTCGAGCGGGTGATGATGCGTTCCGGGCCGAAGGGGTCCCAGCCGCCGACGGATCCGTATCCCGTCCGGATACTGCCGCCGTAAAAACCGATAGCGGTCACCGTGCCCCGGCGCGCGCTGCCGCCTGAAATTACTAGAGTTTCGCGGAAGCGGTCGCCGTCGCCGGCAAGCCCGCCCGTTACCGGGACGTTTTGAGGAAGGCCCTCGGTCAGGCCCCTGACCAGGTCGCTGCCGTTGATGCCGAGCCCGTCCGAGAGGACCAGCACGTGCGCCAGGTCGCCGCCTTTCAGCTCGTCGGCCAGCCGCCGGCCAACGTTCCGGCTTTCGGCGATGTCCGCGATCGACGCGTCCGCCACGTTGATGCCGGTGCTGGCGAATTCGACCGCGGTGACGCTCAAGGTGTTTTCGAACACCCTTACGTCGGCGATTTCGCCCGCGGTGGAGCAGCCGCAGATGCGCGCCCCGGGGTAGACCTCCCGCACCCGGTCAAGGAGCGGCCCGTTTTTCAGCAGGGGGGTCGCGCCGAACACCAAGACCAGGCCCGCGTTCGGGTTCGCGTCCGCAAGGCCGCGGTCCCAGGCATGTCCTTCCGACCAAAGATGTTGTTCAACGCGCATGGTGTTCGCTTCGTTTCATGACAGTCTGCGCGGGGGCACGGCCCGCGGAGCGAATCGGTGTGCATGCCCCGATGTGAAAAATAATATCATACCGTTTTTCCGATCGCAACCCCGGGGATAATGTCCCGAAGCCTCGCGCTCCCTGATTGGATTTCACCGTCGTGCAGGTCATCATTCGTACATCGGTCGCGGGGCGGTCTTTTTTTTGCCACGTCGCACGCGGTATGGTGCAGCAACGCACTATGTCTCACATGACACGCGATATCCGAAATGGCAAGAATTTTAGAGCCGATCCGGGCGTTTTTTTTGGGGGGGATATAACTGCCGTAACATTGAACCGTATGGTGAATGTGGCAGCATAGTAGAGCGGAGTATATCCAAATAATGCCGCATCAACGTGCCGGGTACAGGCTGCTCGCCGTTTCATCAGTACGTTTCATGCATGTCAATTCATAAACAGGGGGAGAGCATATGAGAAAGGTGTGTGTTGTCGCGTTATTCATGGCGCTGGGATGCGCCTCGGCGATAGTTCCGCCCGAGCAGCGCGAGGTCGTGGACGTCAGGGAGTTCCAGGGCATGACCAGGGGGCAGCTTTTTTTGAAGATCGAGGCGAACATCGCGGAAAGCTTTCGCTCCGCGAACACGGTCGTGCAACTCAAGGACCGGGCGAACGGCAAGATCGTGGGGCAGGCCTACGGAGCGGTGCCGCCTTCGTGCGGCTACTTCTACACGTTTATCGTGGACATCAAGGACGGGAAGGTGAGGATCAATCACAAGAACTTTTCCTGGAAGAACGAGCCGAGGCCGTACCAGTTCTGCCAGCTCTCCGGTCCCATCGAGGACGGGAAGACATGGGAGTGGCTCAGGGCCGAGCACCGAAATATCAGCGAGCATGTGTTCGACGCGTGCGCGTCGCGGAAGTCTGACAACTGGTGACGGGCATCCACCGCGTGAAATCGCCGGGGAAAACCCTGCGATTTCACGCGGAGCGGGGCGTGTCATCACCCGCCTATTGGTTCCATCGCACCAGAGAAATACCTCAACCGGCAGTAAAAGTCTTGACCGAACAATCAGTAAAAGGATATAATCAAACCGGAAGCGGGTTCGGGTAACGGGCGGAAAATCCGGGGGATCGACATGATCGGGAAATCGATCGGGTGTTATGTCCTTGTGATCGTTCTTTACCGCGAACATTCTCGTGTATCACGATCGCTGACGACCGTCCAGGAGCACCTGCATGCCCGTTAAAAAGAATCAGAAGAGTACCGCAACGAAGGATATACGGTATATTGAAATCGAACTGTACGAAAAGTATCATGAAAAAAAATGGTACGGGCCGTTGCGATTGAGAATCGATGATTATCCCGAACTTAAGGGGATGAGCCCGGATGAAATAAGCAGGTTCGTCAATGGGAAGGGCATCCACGATGACCCTGAACTGGAAAAAAAATATGACGATTTCTTCGAGAAGTATTTCGATACCTTCTCGATCGATCTGCAAAAAATCGTGTATAACAGCACCAGGATCGTGGACGATCACGAGTACACGGTCAGGGACGCGGATGACGATTAGCGGGAATGCCGGCGGCGTTTGATGCCGCTGTCGCCCCGGGCCGGAGCGCCTACCATTTTCCCCAGTGGATGTTCTTCGGCTCCCACTTGTTTTTCGGCTTATCCCGGCCTGTCGGCTTCCCGATGGGGATGACGTTAAGGGGGATTACTTTTTCGGGGATCCCCAGGGCCTTCCTGACGAAATCCATTCTTTCCTTATCGGGATAGGCCGCGGTCCAGACCGCTCCCAGGCCCAGGGCCTCCGCGGCGAGAAGGATGTTTTCCCCCGCGAGCGAGGAATCTATGATCGCGAATTCCGCGCTCCCCTGGTGGGCCTTTTCCGGGATCGCGCACACGACAATGGCGGCCCCGGCCTGCTTCAGCATTTTCGCGAAGGGAAGGCCTTCGGCGAGCCTGTCCAGCGCGGCCCTGTCGATGACAACGACGAAGCTCCACGGCCTGCAATCGACCGCCGTCGGCGCGGCCATGCCGGCGCGCAGAATTTTTTCGAGATCGGACTTGCTGACCTCCCCGCCCGTGAAATTTCTCACGCTTTTCCTCGAATGAATCACCGAGAACGCGTCGGTCCCGGCATTCTTTTCCGCTGCGCAGGAGTAAAAGAAAACGGCCGATAGAAGTATGCAGGCGGCAAGTAATCTGGTCATGGGGTTCCTCCGCTTGTTGGCATGTGCCGGATATCGCTTTAATGAAATGCAGCGGTGCTGCAATCTCATGGCTCCTTGCTGAGTGGAATACGGCGAGACCCGATTGTCCAGCATTTTTTGTGGTGAAGACGGGCCCATGGTGAGCGATTCCGTTGACACCCGTAGTGACGTCCGCGGCTCGTTCCAAACATTTTGACATGATGCGTTCAATCCTCCCAGGACAGCATTCGATTACAAGATATGGCAGCACCCCGGCGGCAACCACGGATATATCCTGTCCCGGGCGATGCGTTCAAAAAATGACATAAAAAGGTTGCGAATAACGAAGGATGTTCGTTTCATGTGGCAGTTTACCGGATCGGATAACGATATTCCGGTTCGCTGTTGAAAAGGTACATGGATCAATGACGGGGCGCCATGAACGTACGAAACATCGCCGATAAGGTCATCTATCACCTCAAATGGCTGTACGCACGCATCCCACTCGATATGGGTTTCATGAACATCATAGCCAGCATCGGGATGCTGTATTTCCTTCTGAGCTTCCAGCGGCAGTACGGCATACGTCCCTTTACCCTGTCGTTCGCGTCTGCCTTTTACGTCCTTTATAGCCTGGTGACGATCAATGCCCTCGTTCAGTTGATCAATATGGCCACGTACCGAATCAGGTTTGTGCGGATAGCGGCGAACGCGGTCTTTCTCGTCCTTTTCATTCTCGTCCACGCGTACCACCTCGTGACGCATATCCCCCTGAACTGCGCACTGGTCATCGACAATTTCTCGATCGGGTTTCACCTTGAATCGCTGAGCGTGATCACCGGCGTGTTCCCGCGCCCGCTCCTGATCGGACTCGGGATATTCGTCGCAGTGCTGCTTGTCGCGCACTGGAGAAAAGGCATTCTGGCGAGCCCGATCTCACCCGGGACGGGACGGTCCAGGACCGTCGCCGCGGTCGCGATCTATCTTCTGGTGCTGTGCCTGCCGCTAAGGACGTACGACGGGATCACCGAGCTTTTCAGGGAGATGGTCCGGTATCCCTTCAACGATCGCGTGACCGGGATTGAGATCAGGGGCTATCCCTATATGCGCACGTTTTCGGAACGCTCGAACGTGTCGCGCGGCCCGACGCGGCCGAGCGTCATACTCGTCATGGTCGAATCGTACAACGCGGGTTTCGTGATGAAAAAAACCGGTGACGGCAGGGAGATCACGCCGGTATTCAATTCGCTGATCGGCCGCGGCGTGTACGTCGAGCGGTTTTACGGGAATTCGGTCCAGACCTCGAAGGGACAAACCGCCGCCCTTCTTTCCGTTATCCCCAGCATCAGGGGAAAACTGTTCACGAACTTCCCCGGGCTGCGGTTCAGGGCGCTTCCCGCGGTGATGGGAGACGCGGGATACCGCACGCTTTTCGTCCAGGCCGCGCAGAAGCTCTCGTTCGAACACACGGGCCGTTTCATGCGGCGGGCGGGATTTCAGGAGGTTCACTCGGCGTACGAATTTCTGAAGGAAACGGATTCTCCGCGGGTGTGGGGATGGGGTCCCGAGGATGAGGTGTTTTTCAGGATATGTCTGGAGCGGATCGACGCCGTCCATGAAAAGAACGCGGGCAGGCCGATTTTCGCGACCCTTGCGACCATATCCAACCACATGTGGTTCGATCACCTGCCGAAAGACAGGCGCGCTCTCTATCCGGAGCCCGCCGGGATCGAAGAGCGTTATGCGAATTCAATTCATCTCTCCGATCGCGGGCTCGCGACGCTGATCGAGGGAATACGAAAGCGTCCCTATCTCGCGAACACCCTGATCATCATCACCGGCGACCACAGCTTTCCGGTCAACGAGCACGGCATCTCCCACAACGAGACCGGGTTTTACGAGGAAATGTTCAGGACGCCGTTTCTCATGCTATGGGAGGGGCTCCTGTCCCCGCGCAGGATCGACGGGCCGTATTCGCAGGTTGATATCGCGCCTACCGTGCTGGACGCGGCCGGGATCGGGGGCGTCCGGTGCCATTTCACGGGGCGCTCGATTCTCGCGCCTGGCGGCGGACCGAGCCCGGTGTACCTGGTGCAGCCGTACAACGGACAGTATCTCTGTATCGTTGATTATCCCCTGAAATACGTGTATCACGACAAGTCAAAGAAGGAATACCTCTTCGATCTGAAAAAAGACCCGCGCGAAGCGAACGATCTTGTCGACACCCGGTACGGCAGGCGCGTTCGGTCGTTCATGCGCAGGCAGCGCGGTGTTTTTTACGTCAACCAGAAGGTTCTCGTGTCGGACCGTTTGTGGGATGGCGAATGAGGTATTCCCGTAAGGCGCGGTCGCGGACGAACTCCTCGCCGCCGCAACGGCATGCGCTATCCTCCTCCCTGTGCTCGCCTGTCACGACCCTGCCCAGGGCGGTCAGGACCAGGTCGCCCTCCTGGTGGCCGTAGGTGTCGTTGAAGTCCTTGAAATGGTCCACGTCCATCATCGGGACCGACAGGTCGGTGTTGCCGCGTTCCGGCGCGTTGCGGCATTTTGTCTTGACCGACGGACGCGGGCGTGTAGTATTTTGCACGCGGGGGCGCGTTCAGGCGCCTGTGCATTCACAGCATCATCCGGAAAAATTAGCATTGCGGGAGGACCGCCAATGGAATCCATTCTGCAGCATCCCTTTTTCTTCGGCGAGGAGATACTCAACACCCTGCACCTTTTCATCGGCACCTGGTTCGACATGTTCATGGTGGCCGTCACCTTCACCGGCGACGAGTTATTCTACACCCTCTTCCTCCCTGTCCTGTACTGGTGCTACGACAAAAGGAATACGATCGTGATAGGGTGCGTGTTCCTCGTCTCGATATCCCTGAACGACATGGTCAAGGATATCTTTCGCAATCCCAGGCCCGACCCGGAAAAGCTGCTCGAGGGCTTCAGGGCGCTCAGCGTGAAGTTAAGGCCCACGGACCCGGGGTTCCCGAGCGGCCACACGCAGGGATCGGTCGCGATGTGGGGCACGATCATGTATCTTGTACGCAAGAAAAGCGTGCTCGTCGTCGGCGCACTCATGATCGTGCTCGTTCCCTATTCGAGGCTCTACCTCGGCGTGCACCATTTCGGCGATGTCATAGGGGGATATATCCTCGGCGTGTTGAGCCTCGCGGTGCTGATACCGCTCGCCCTTCTCGCGGAGAAACATTTCGACAGGATGCGCCGCGCGCTCGTGATGGCGTTCCTGCTTGCGGTCCCGGCTTTCGCGGCCGCCCTCTTGCCCGGCGGGGCGATGCACGCCTACATGGGGGTGCTCTCCGGTTTTCTCGTCGGCGCGTATGCCGCAGCGGAACGGATCGCGTTCTTCCCGCGCGGCGGGATTCTGCCCGCGGTCATCAAGCTCGCGATCGGGTTCGCCGGGCTCTTCCTGGTCAAGGAGGGCCTGAAGGCGATCCTGCCCGCGGCGCCTTTCGCGGATTTCGCGCGCTACTGGTTCATGGGCTTCTGGATCACCTTCGTCGCGCCCCTCATTTTCAGCAGGTGGATATACCTCCGGGGGAAAGATGTGTCTTCATAGAAGCATATCCCCATCATCCCCCATCCGGCAAACACGGGAGGCGCAGTGTACGCCTCCCGTGCCGACTGTCCCGATTTTTCTCCAATCCGACCATTGTCGCGTTTACGGAAGTGTCCGGTATACCAGCAGGACGATCACGTAATACACCGCGAACCCAATGATGATCGCCGCTGCCGCGGAAAGGACGCCCAGTATTATCTTTTTTGCCATCGGTCACAACCTCCTTTGATCTTTCCGGGAAAAATCCGTTCCCGGATGTGTTGATGTGGCTTCTCCGCCGGGGCCGGCAGGCGCCAAAGGCCCTGACGGATCGCCTGATTACCGTGCCCTCCAGTTCGCAAATGCCTCATGGAAACCGGCATACCCGAAATGCAGGGTAAACACGTTTTGTACGCCTTCGAGCCTAGAGAGCCTGGTGATCGATCTCTTCATCGCGTCGAGATCCATGTTCACGAAGCCCTTGTCCAGCACCTCGATGGCGCCGTTTCTCATGTTCAGGGTGTCCCCGCCGAAAAGCATCGTGCCATTCACCACGTACGACATGGATCCGAGCGTGTGCCCCGGAGTGAGGAGACATTTGACCTTCACGCCGCATGCCTCGATCTCCTGCCCGTCCTCGAGCGTCTCGTACGGGACGGATATCCTGTTCTTCATCAGTATCACCGGTATCCGGTACGTGGACCCGTCCACCATCCGCACCTCCTCGCGTGACATGTACACCCTGGCGTTGGGGAACACCCCGAACTCGCCCGCGTGCTCCGCGTCCGAGTGCGAGAGGAACACGGCCTTCACGTCCGCCGGGTCGAGTTTCAGTTTTTCCATCTCCCTCCTGATGGTGTTCGCATTCATGGCGGTGTCCATCGCCACCAGACCGCAGTTAGTTTTCACGAACCAGGCGTTCACGTAATCGTCTTTGATCGCGTAGACGCCGGGCATCACCTCCTGTGACGCGAGTGGTCTGTAATGCTTTCGATGCTGCACGCGGACGTATTTGTAGGCTCCGTAGAACCCCGCCCCGAGGACCAGCAGCACGCCGAGCGATACCAGGAGCCGCAGTCCGGTTTTTTTCTTGTCTGATATCATGATCTTCTCCCCTTTTGTGATTGTATCGCGGGAGTGGTTCCCTCCCGCGGTCGGGAAGCAGGCACCTCACCTGTTTCTCCATGCGGCGAATGCCGCGTCGGCGTCGTCGGTGTATCCGTAATGCATGGTAAGGATGCTCCTGATCCCGGGAAGTTTCGCCAGTATGCGCGCTATCGATGCTTCCATCATTTTATTGTCGAGGTTCACGAAGAGGTACTCGTTGAACGTCGCGACACGTCCTTTCACCAGCCCCATCGAGTCTCCGGTGATGAGCTTGTCTCCCACCACGTACACCATGAGCCCCGGCGTATGCCCGGGGCAGCGCACCGCCTTCACCTTCAGGCCGCACGCGTCCACTTCTTCCCCGTCTTCCAGCGTTGTGTACGGAACCTTGAGCTCGTTGTAGTAGATGATGGACAGCGGCCAGGGCGCCCTGCCGGTGGAGCCGTCGATCATCTGGACCTCCTTCCTGCCGAGGTATACCTTCGCGTTGGGGAAGTTTCCGACCCCGCCCGCGTGTTCCTGGTCGGAGTGGGTGAGGAACACGGCCTTCACGTCTTTCGGGTCGAGACCGAGCCTGGCCATTTCCTTTCTGGTTTTTTCCGGGTAGAGTCCCGTGTCGAACGCCACCAGCCCGCAGTCGGTCCTGAACAGCCAGAAGTTGTTGTACCAGGCGGCTCTGCACACGTACACGCCGTCGTACACTTCGCGCGTGTTCATGGGGGTCATGGCCGCGCGCGAATTCGTCAGCTGGCGGTAATACAGCAGGGCCGTAGCCGACAGCAGCGTCAGCACGATAACCAGCGGGATCGCGATCCCGAGTGCGATGATTCGTCTTCTCGATGCCATTACATTCTCCTTTGATGATTTATTACGCGCCGCGAAGGTCCCGGTGTCCGGTCCCCGCGAACGCTTCGTTGATGGGGAAAAGATAGCAGGAATTGTAGTACGGTGTCTTCTTCGCCGATAGAGAGCTAAGATAAAGCGGCGGGATGCTGCCCCGGGGGCAGGATAGTGTTAACTCTTTCTGCTGCCGGACCTGAATTGCGTGGGGGTCATGCCCGTGTCTTTCTTGAAGGCCTTGTTGAATGCGGAGATCGTGTTGAAGCCGACGCGGTAGCATATATCGATGATTTTCTGCTCGTCGAATTCCGGCGACAGCATCATCTCCTTCGCGGCCCGGATCCTGTGGTGGCTGATGAACTCGTAAAAACTCTGCTGGTATGCCTGGTTCAGAATCTGGGAGACGTGGTGAAGGGGCAGGGCCGCTTTTTCGGCGAGAAGGGGGAGTGTGATCTCGTTGTCAAGGTAGAGCCTGTCTTCCGCCATCAACCGGTCGATCGCGAGCCTGCCCTCCCGGAGCATGTCGCCGTTCACGGGCGAGTTGCGGTACTTTTCGACCTTTTCCAAATCCACCTGTCCCGCAATGATTTCCGGCTTCCGCAGGGTCATGTAGCTCATGACATAGATGAGAAACGCGATCATGAGCCAGAGTATGTCGAAATATCCCCTCCATACGTAGAACGCGGCCGCGCACAACATGATGACTGCGGTGGAGATGATGATCAGGCGGAGCCACATCAGGCTCAGGTTCTTCACGTTGGAGAATGAATTCCTGATCGCCCGTTCGTGCCTGACGAGGAGGGCGATGGCCATGACAGTGAACGACAGCATGTAGAGGAGCGACGCGACCTCGATGACGACAAAATATTCCGCGAGCACGCGACCGGGACCGGGACCGGGCAGGGGCATCAGCCACAGTGCCACGTAGATGCATGCGCCGCAGAAAGGGACGAAATGGAGCGCGATGGCGGATTTCTTCGGCATGGTAAACCCTGCCATTGCCCGCACATAGAAATATATCAACGGGCCGAACGCGAACCCGGTCAGCGGGTGCAGGTGGGCGTGGTTCAGGAACCCCTCCCCGGCACGGTCGTCAAGGAAATAGTCGGCAAACAGGTTCATCGCCATCATGAGCACGGCAAATGAAAGGAAGTAATTCGCCTTCTTGTGCGAATTCCTGTATGAAAAAAGGACCAGGAAGGTAATCAGTCCCTGGACTGCCCCGAGTAAGATGACGATTCGTATCATGTCCATGGGCGGATAGTATCACCTGTAAGGCCGCTGTTGCCGCATTCATGCCGGCACGCTGTGATCGTTCCATTAATATGGATATGGCCTGTGCCGGGCGGAGCTCTCGCCCGGCATGAGTACCTGACAACAAAAGCCGAGGGGGAGTCAACTGCATTTTATCGGGCGGGAGGGGAAGAGGCGGGGACGGTCACGGTATCGCCGGATCAGCCGGTGGTGTTGCGTTTCAGCAGCGCGACATACTCATTCGCGAAATGATACACGTCTCCCGGCCATCGCGCGGAGAGGTAGTTGCTGTCGAGCACTGAAAAACCGTGTCCCGTGGTCTCCAGGGAATCCCTGAAGAATCCCGAGTTGCCCCGGATGAAATTCGTACTGTCAGAAAGGAAGGATTTCACCTCGTCTTCGACCGTTACGGGATACGTCCGGTAATAATCCCCAAGCCACAGGCGGGTGAGGTTGTAGGCGATCATCTCCTGGCGTTTCAGCAACGCGGTGGTGCGGTATTCGTACAGCACCGATTTCCCGGTTTCCGGATCGATGCTGCGGGCGGCCAGCAATACGCCGTGGCATATCGCTCCCACCGGCTTGCGTTCCCTGAAAAAGCGGACCACGATTTTTTGAAGCACTCCGGATTCGAGATACGTCTTCATTCCTTCGGCGTGCCCTCCCGGGAGGAGGAGCCCGATAAAACCGGCGGGATCGATGTCATCGTACTTCAGCGGGTTCCTGAACTGCTCATCCATTTCCATCCGGGCGTGGCACCTGATCGTGTCCCTGTCGGCCATGAGCGCTTTTCTCCAGATACCGAGGCCCTTCCCGGACAGTATCCTGGTGTCCGCTCTGCCGGGTTTTCCCGATGGCGTGGCGAAGGTCAGGCCGATGCCGTTATCCTGTAAAATTTTCCATGGAACGCTTGTTTCGCCGGGGTCGAAATCCATGTCCGGTATTGGCATGAGGATCATGCGTATTTTTCCTCCCGTGGTCGATGTTTTTATGCGTTCGCGTCGCGAGCTCTGGTTATATGGTACGCATTATCGCCCGGGGTGTCTTCCTCGCCGATAGGGAGCTCTCGTGAATTCACGCATGTGGATGTCGAGCAGTCAGTCGCGGGGCCGGTCAGGCATCGCCTTCCCCGTTTTCCAGGCGGGAGACATACACTTCGATGCGGTCGATGAATCTTTCGATGACGCGCCGTTCCTCCTCGCTCATGCCCTGGATGATGCGCACGAGGTCGGCATCGGTTCTCGAATGAAACTTCCTGTGGGCGTCGAAGACCTCCCGCCCCTTCGCGGGCAGCGAAAAAAACACCTCGCGCTCGTTTCCCTTCTCGCGGTAACGCTTGATTAGGCGCTTCTGCTCGAGTTTTTTCACGAACTTCGAGACCGCCGGTTTCGATATGCCCAGCGCGTTCGCGAGCTCGGTGACATTTATGCCCGGATTCTTCCCGACCGCCTCGATGATATGCAGCTCGGATGCGTACAGCAGCACCCCCGTTCCGAAGTCCCTCGGGGTCTTCGCGATCTGCACCAGCCTGTCCACCAGGATGGTTCCCTTTCGCAGTATTTCCGCTGAAGCGTTTTCAGTTGCCATGGCGACATGGTTAATGAGGTTAACGATCGGTCAACAATTAATACGCCGGCCGCCGTCTGTCTGCGCCTCCCGCGGCATGGTGCTGACCGCGGGAACGCGACGGCGGCTCGAGGAGCCTTTGTGGCGCGAAAAGGAATGCCGGCATCCGGCTATCGTGAAACCGGAATGCCGGCACAGTGAACGTCCGGGCCGTCCGCGAGGATCCCGTGCGGGCGGCGCCGCGATACATGCCCTGGTTATTGTTTTGCGGTATTGCATCCGTCCAGCCATGCGAGTATCTCGCCGATTACAATGCGGTGGTTCCCGACCTGGCAATGCTGCTCCCCGCCCTCTGCCTCGGTAAACACGCGGCCTTTAATCGATCGCGCATTGACGAGGGCGCTTTTCATTTTCTCATAGTGGTCGATCGGCATGAAATGGTCCTTTTCGCCGGCAAGCAGCAGCACGTCCTGTCTGACCAGGTGCGCGATGTCCCTGATGGTATACCTGGCGAGCAGCCGGTAGTACTCGTAGGGTGTCTTCGCGCCAAGGATGAACATGCCGTGCTCCACGAGCCACTTCAGTCCCATGTTCCTTTTCATGAGCCCCCCGATGAGCAGGTTGATCGCGCGACCCATCCTGAGAAAGAACATCATGCGAAATGTTCTGTTGAGGACCGGCGGCATCCAGCGGATCAGGCCGTCGATAAAATCGTAGCAGATATTGTGGGATATGACCCTTGTCACCCGGGGCTCGAATGCCGCTGCGCGCTGGGCCAGGTATCCCCCGAGCGATATCCCGATCAATGTCACGTCGTCCAGTCCGAGATGATCCAGGACGGCCTTTACCGGTTTTTCCCATTCGTGGGTCATCGTGAACCCGTCGCGCAGCGCCTGCCCCTGTCCCGGGCCTTCGAACATGACGACCGTGTAGCCATGCTCGGTCGCGAAGTCGCGTACGGTGAGATAGAACTCTTCCATGAAGGAATCGTACCCGCCGTGAACGAGTAGCACCCCTTTTTCGGGATTCGCCCTGATCCGTATCACCGGCAGGGTCTTCCCCTCGTACGGGACCGTGAGGCGTTCGATCTCTCCTTCCTTGAACGCGCGGTAAAAGTTCTCCTTGAATTTCCGGTAACATTCCTCCTTGTTCGGGAGACCGTCCTTCACGAGGAATTCGGCCATCCGGTATGCGTATGCCGCATGGAGGTAGCGCTCCTCCCGTCCGCATTTCTGCGCGAGGGCGGACCATTCGATGAACCAGCTGTTGAAATCCTTGAACCGGTACGCTATTTCCTTGATTTCCTCCAGCCTCCCCGCGCGGTCTCCGTACGTGAGCAGGCGGTTGAAGGTGAAATTGATCTGGGTATTGGGGTGAAGGTTGTAATATGTCATGGCTCGTTCTCCCTTTGACTATGCTTTCCCGCCGCCAGGGCGATGGTATTGCGGCGACAAATAGTTAACCTGGTTAACTATTTGTCGCCATTCCGTCCCCGCGCGCGGCGATCTCGATGACAATATAGACAGGAATGGGGAACGCGGCGAGCAAAAAGTTAACCAGGTTAATAAAAAAAACCCGGATGTTAGCCGCGTGCAACTTCGTGCGTCGCGCCTTCCGAACGCATGGAACGGGGTTTACGACCTCCCCGCGCCGGGGCCGCTCCCCGCCACCAGATCAGCCAGGAAAGAAGCGAGCGCGCCGTCAAGCGGCCTGTGCTCGAAGATCATCCGGTACCACATGGCCCCGAAAATGACATCCACCAACGCGTTCACGGTTTCCGCGTCTTTGTCCCCGAAGGACGCATGCCCGCGGATCAGTCCCGCGAGGGTCTTCTGCCTCTTCGCGATAAAGGTGTTGAAGAAAACACCGCAGAATTTCCTGTCCGCGATGCCCTCGGCGACCATGGACTTCAGGAGAACGCCCGAGTCCCTGTTGATCACCTGGAAAACGCGCGCCAGAAAGCCTTCCAGGGTGGAGGCGGCCACCGGGTCCTCGTAAGCGTCCACTTTTTCCTCCGCGCTGTAAAGCAGGGCTTCCATGAGGAGCTCGGCCCTGTTCCTCCACCAGCGGTAGAGGGTCTGCTTGCCAACCCGCGCGCGTAGCGCGATTTCGTTCATGGTCGCGTGCCGGTAGCCCCGCTTTGCCAGTATACCCATCGCGGTATCGAGTATCCTCGCCCTGATGGATTCGTCGCGCGGGCGTCCGGCTTTCCGGGATTTTATGGTTGACATTACGAGACTCCTGGTATTGTATTGTAATAGAAGACTGCTTGTCTCGTAATACAAACCTGCATGCGCATGTCAAACCATATATGGAGGAAACGGCATGAAATACGTAATGGCATTCCAGGGAAGCCCTCGTCAAGCCGGCAACACCGCCCGGCTGCTGCAGCGGGCACTCGACGGCGCGAGGGAGGCGGGTGCGGAAACAGAGATGATCCAGATAGGGAGGTTGAAGATGACGGGATGCCGCGGCTGCTATTCGTGCAAGAAAAAGGGTGATTCATACGGGAAGTGCGTGCTCAGGGACGACATGACCCCCCTTTACGGGAAGATCGAGAGGGCGGACGCCATCCTCTTCGGGAGCCCGGTGTACATGTGCGCGATGACGCCCGAGTTGAAGATGGTGCTCGACCGCCTGTTCCCTTACCTGACCATGGGCCTGGGATCGCTCCTGCAGAAGAACAAGAAGACCGCGCTGGTATTCACTCAGAACCAGAAGGACCCCTCCCTGTTCCGCTGGCACTTCGACATGACGGCGTTCATGATCAACACCATCGGTTTCGGGAAACCAGAAATCCTCCTGAGCGTGGACACGATAGGATACGAAGAAAAGGATCTGGAACGGTTCGTCGGCGACAATGCGATGGAAATCCACGCCGGCAAGCTGAGGCACAGGGAAACCGCCTGGAAAGAGGATATGGATAAGGCCTTTGCGCTCGGGCAAAGACTTGCAGGGTAATGCGAATTCCGGTACCTTCCCCTCGCTCGGGAACGGATGAAGGGGAGGGTCACAGCCTCCTGTCGAAGGGCTTCCAGCGCGCCACGATCTTCCCTCCCCTCACGACTACGATCGTTTCGAACTGCATGATCGCGTCTCCCTGTTTGGGCCGGTAAAAGATGAAATCGCCCACTCCGAGCCGGAGTTTTTTCGAGCCGTTGAGCATGCTCTGGTTCGGCAGGAGGTTCTCGTTGGCCGGGCCCGACTCCATCTTGTTGATCTGCACGCCGTCCGGGGCCACGATGAGCTCGGTCCAGCCCCCGCCGTACACGTGGAACGCCACCGCGCAGTTGGGGTCCCACCATTCGACAAGGCCGTAAAAGGCTTCGGCGAAGGGAAGGCTGTAGCGCGGTGTCTTCTTGAGCACGGGCGCGGCGATGAACAGGGCCGGCCTGTGGTCGGCCAGGGTGATCTCGTCAAAGGCCGCGGGCATCACCACGCATGAACCGGCCGAGATGTCGTTGACGGGATGGTCTTTCCGGTACAGGGTGTAGGTCTTGCTGCCGCCCCCGTTGAAGGTGAGCTCGCCGCGGAAAAGGTCCGGGAAACCCTTTTTCCCGTAATCCACGAACCCGCGGTACCGGGCCATGATTTTCTCGAGCTCCTTCTTCATGCCGGATTCCTTGGCCCAGAGGTACAGCGGATTGTAGGGGAGGTGCCCGTCGTATCCCATATAACCCGAGAAAATCAGCTGCTTCGGGTTGTCCCTGATGATCGTCAGCATCTTCGCGAGCTCCGCGTTGCCCGCGGCGCCGCCACGGTGCAGACCCGCGTCGATCTCTACGTTTATTCGAAGCGTCAGGTTGTATTTCCTGGCGACCTCCAGGTATTCTTTCAACCGCACATCCGTGTCCACGAGCCACTGTATCCGACGGCTGACTAGGACCCGGGCGCTCGCGGGGAGCTGTCCGTAAAACCTGTCCGCCAGGGCCGCGGGAAGGGGCTTGCCCAGGAGGATGTCAACGTCGCCGGGGAGCTCGCGCGTTATCAGTTCCAGGTGCGCGATGTTGAATTCCATGATTTTTTTTGAGCCTGTTTTCTGCAACACGTGCTTGATAAGTTCCATCGAGGGGAGGGACTTGACCACGACCCGGTAATCGATCGGCGGTTTCATCACCCGGTTCATCGCCGCGATGTTCCGGTCCACGCGGTCCAGGTCGATGACGGCGCAGGGCTGCGCGATGCCGGCTTCCTTCAGCGTTTCGTTGATCTGCGAGTAGTAAGGCGCGTACGAGCCCCCCCGGTCCGACGGCTTGATGACCGCGGCGATCGCCAGAAGGGCGACAACGACCCCGAGAACAATCAGCGGCTTTTTGTGTTTTTTCATGTGATCCCCCCTTGATCGTCATGGTCCGGCAAGGATGCCCGGCTTTTCCTCGAGTTATGTGATATTAAATTTCGGCGCGGTGTGCCGATTCATTCTCCATCGAAGGCAAAGGGCGTGGTGGCGGGGCAGCGCACCCGGACTTGCCCTGATGTCTGCGCGGGAAGTAGGAAAGCATCATCGTGGAGGGATTACAAGAAAAAAACGGGGGATATATCCAAATAATCGCGAAGCGCTCCCGGGTAGTGCGGTCGCAAAAGAGGCGTTTCGCCGAAGGCCGCGTGGCATCGCGAACGTGGCTGAAACGGGCATTTATCGCGCGTGGGCGGGGAAGGCCGCCGCGCCATAAAATTCGAATAAATATTCGAAAAATAAGTTGACATTCGAATAAATATTCGACACATTGAGAGCGTCGATCGGGGCAGGCGACCATGCGTACGGGCCCGGCGCCTTCCAGTCCGGAACCGGCCTCGGGGCCGGTTGCTTCCTCGACCTCAGGGAAAGCCATGCGGAGGGACCGCGATGAATCTGCGCAATAAAATCATCGAGGCGACCATAGAGCTGTGCAACCGGAACGGTGTCTCGAACATCACCACGAACCATATCATCGATGCGCTGAACATCAGCCCGGGGACCCTCTACTATCACTTCAAGAACAAGGAAGAGATCGTCCGCGCCATATTCGCGCTGATAGCCGAAGAATACGATGCGATCTATCCCGACGCTTCGGGCGAGCTCAGGCCGGAAGATTTCTTCACTGCCGTCAGGAACGGGTTCGCCGTCATGTACCGGTACCGCTTTTTCTATCTCGAGCTCCCCATGCTGCTCGACCGCGATCCGAGGCTGAAGCGGCACTACGCGGACAACCTCAGGAAAAAGACCGCGCGGCAGGAAGGGCTCCTGGCCACCCTGGTCGCGTCCGGCATCGTGGAACTGCCGGAATCCTCGGATGAAATACAATGCATTCTTGAGAACATCTGGATCGTGAACGATTTCTGGCTGAGCTTCCTCGTCGTGAGCGGCCGCCGTATCACGGAAAAATCGGTCGACGAGGGGATGCGGCATTATTACTGCATGGTCAAGCCGTATCTCTCCGGGACGGCCCGCGAGGAATTTCCCGCAATCCTTGAAAAGTTGTGCGCGCGTTGATGGGACCATTTTTGGAAGGGGGGGGGGAAACCATGAAGATAGGCAGGAAGGA
>CAYRGX010000009.1:56989-124739 GCA_964423905.1 uncultured Leptospirales bacterium
GCTGAGCGGAGCGGGATTGGCTTCACTCACGGCGCTTTCGGGCATGAGCGCCGCGGGCTGCGCCGGCGTCAGGAGGGGGGATGTACCCACGAGCGCGGACGATGCCCGGTTTGAAAAAAGGCTCGGCGGGGTCCGCAGCTCGATACTGCGATATGCGTCCCTGGCGCCGAGTCCCCACAACACCCAGCCGTGGCGCGTCACCGTCGAGAGTGAAAACCGGTAGACGATCGCGGCCGATCAATCGCGCCGCATGACCTCGACCGACCCGCACAACCACAGGCTGGTCCTCGCCCTGGGCTGCTTTATCGAGAACCTCTGTGTCGCGGCCGGCGCCTTCGGGCTCGATGCGGATATCCGCCAGTTGAACGATGATTTCTTCGCCGGCGACATGGTCGCGGTCACCCTGAAAAAAACCGTGCCAGGTAATTATCCGCTCGAGCGCCTTGCATCGAGGAAGACCGTGAAGAACGGCTATCTCGACGACATGATCGGCAGGGACCACCTGTCGAGACTCTCCGCGCCCGTGAGCGGCCACTTTTTCTTTTTTCCCATGAAAAGCCCGCATGGCAAATGCATCGTGAACGGCGCCGTCGGTTCCTTCAGGGATTGGCTCGATTCTGCCGAGGCCCAGCGGGAACATGCGCGCTGGTTGAGGATCGCAAACAGGGACGCAAGGGCCAGGAGGGACGGCCTGACCACGGAAGGGATGGAAATCAAGGGACTGTCCGGTTGGTTCGTCCGGAGCTTCTTTTCGCGGGAGGATTTTCAGGGCGCATTCATGAAAAAGGAGAGCATGAATTTCGTCAGGAAGACGGCGCGCGAGGGCGCGGGGTATGCCATCGTCACCGGGTATGGGAGGACCGTCGGCGGGATGCTCGAACTCGGGCGCCGGTTCGAACGCATGGCGCTCCTGGCCAGGGAGATGAACATCGGGATACAGCCGATGACGCAGATGCTCGAGATGCCATCCGGCAACGAATTGATCGGCTCGAACCACGGCCCGGGAATCGACCCTCAGATGATACTGCGGATGGGATATGTTCGGGATTATCCCGAACCGGTCACGCTGCGCCGCCCGCTCAGCGGTTTCGTCCGGTTCGCGTGAATGCTTTCACGATCGCGCGTTTATCGCGATAAACGCTCCCGCCTCAACGCGCCTTCCTGCGGTATTCCTCCGTCAGGCGCAGCAGGGAGCGGACGCCGTCGTCGGGCTCCTCGATCAGCAGCGAATACGCGCCGTCCTTTTCGCGCGCGGTGACCAAAATCACCGCCCTGCCTCGCTTCAGGGGGATGACGTTCCAGTGCTTCGGCAACGTGGCGCCCTTCATGTTGCAGATGAACGTGCCGGCCGGCCTGCAATCCTGGTACACGTATCCGCCGGGGTTGAGTCCGCGTTCGCCCTCCAGTTCAAAATGCAGAAGGGGATGGCGCGTTTCGAGATCGATGAAGTAATAGTCCGCCAGGGAACCGTCGGGAAGGCGCCCGCTTTTTTGGGCGAGCCTGCCGCGGATGAGCGTGCCGATCTGCACCCGTCGCGCTCCGGACGGATCGCCTATCGCGGCGGGGACCGGGTTCTCCCTCCTGAACTGGCTGAGCTGTATTTCATTTCCGCCGCCAAGCCCGTGCCCGCCGACGAATGCCCGTCCGTAGCTGAAACCGATCTTGGCCCTGCAGCTGAACGAGCGGTATGTCGCGGATATATCCGCGGTCCCTTCGCCCGTTGTTCGCCCGCTCCCCGGGGAAAGCTCCACTTCGAGGGAGAGGGCCCGCATCCTGGCATGGGTCGGCCAGCCGCACAGCGCCAGCATGAGGTCCGAACCCCTCGCCGTGCCGGGATTGTCCAGCAGCAGTTTCAGTTCGTCCTTCACCTCTCCTTTCGTGCAGCCGAGAAACAGCACGAACGCCATACCGCAGAGAATGATTCTTTTCACCATCGTTTCGTTCCCCTCGTAGTGGTGGGATTCGTTCGCCGGGATGTCGAGCCGTTTTTTGCGGAAGCGTTGAAATCTGGCCGCTCGGGCCGGGTTTCATCGAATAAATACCCTTTCGAGTTTCGTTTTTAACACTTTCCTATTATCCTAACAAAACCGAAGCCGCTGTATTATTATGTCCAGATACCTCGCCTGTAGCGTGTATCTGGATGCATATTCTCTCAAATCCAGTCATGATATTCGAGATGGAGGGGGATATATGTTATGAAGATCGTGGTTATTGACGACCACCCCGTAGTCAAAAGAGGGATCATCGGCATTCTTGAAGAGGAACGTGTTTTCGAAATTCGCGGGGAGGCGGACGAGGGGAGCGCGGCATTGAAGCTCGTCAATGACGCCATGCCGGACATCGCTATCATCGATATACAGCTGAAAGGCAATACCGACGGCATCGAACTGGTGAAAGCCATTCACGAAAGGCATCCCCGGGTGCTCTCCCCGGTCATATCGGTGAATGACGGAGTGATCTATGCCGGGCGGGCATGCCGTGGCGATTATATCACGGGGTAACAGGCCATGTGGAACAACAATGATGCTGAGGCAATCAGCCTCGATTTGGGGATCTCCGATATGAAAAAAACGGTAACTATCCAGATAGGCGAATACCATGTGACCGACCAGCCGACGGTCATATCGACCGTGCTCGGTTCGTGCGTGGCGGTATGCCTGTACGACCAGCTCCTGGGCATCGGGGGCATGAACCATATCATGCTGCCGGGTAAGGCGGAATTGCACAATTACAACAATCCCACACGCTTTGCGATTAATGCCATGGAATTGTTGATAGACGGGCTCATGAAACTCGGCGCGCGTAAAAATTGCATGGCAGCGAAGGTATTCGGAGGGGCGCAGGTGATATCGGTTCTGGGCGATCAGAACCTGGTCGGGCTCAAGAACGTCGAGTTCGTGATCGACTACCTGGATGTTGAAAAAATCAGGATATCCAATTACAGCGTGGGCGGGAACGTCACCCGTAAAATATTCTTTCACACCGACACCTGCGAAGTTATGGTGAAGAAGATCAATTCAGACACCGCCGTGAACTTCTACAGCCAGAAGGAGCAGGAGCTGCAGCAGAAATTGATGAAAAAGTACGACTCCCCTGGAAAGCTCTCTTCCTTCGACTAGTTCGGCGAATGGATCGATCGGCGTAGAGCCGTGTCGCCGGCGATCCATACCTGCCCGTTGAGAAACCGTTCCCCGTACAGCTCGAGCGGACTCCGGAATAACGGGTCCGCGTATACCACGAGCGAATGATTTCTCTCTTCCTTCCGTTTAACGCCCAGCGGAAGCACATTCCCCGTTTCGAATTCCGATACCATGAAACGCCAGTTCGCCTCACCGTCTACCCGCCAGAAGATAACGCCCTCGCGGTTGGCCCTGGCGCGGGAACGTTCCTGTCGCGCGCGGCAGTATGCCAGTTGTTACGCTCCATGAGTTACGAGAAGCGGGAGTGCCGATTCATGTGATCGTCGAGGCTGGCATCGTAAAACCTGGCTTCGGGGAAATATAAAAAATATTAAAAAAAGCTTGCAATAATTTAAACATTTAAACGACATACTCAATTGTTTAAAAATTATGTTTTCCCGAGGCACGGTTCCGCGGACCGCCCCGGCCCAAAACTGGGCCACGACATGTCGGCACGATCAAGCGACGCAGTCATGGCACTAAAAAGGATGGGTATGTGTAATGAAAATAGTCTTTGTTATCGATAGCTGGAACGGCGGCAACGGCGGCGTTGTGGCCACGAAACGGATCGTGGAGGAATTTGTCGCGCGCGGTCATGAAATCCGGATTGTATCCACCGGGAAGCATACGGGCCCCTACGAGTTCTACGAAGTACCGGGATATTATCTCCCCTTCGTGAGGGAATCGCTGGAAAAGATGAATTTTCTTTTCGCGAGGGGAAAGGCCGACGTTTTCCGGAGGGCCTTTCACAAGGCCGATCTCGTGCAGGTGCAGTTTCCCTTCTTCGCGGCGCGCACGGCGGTCAGGGTCGCCAGGAAGATGGGGATTCCCGTCACGGGGGCCTGCCATGTTCAACCCCAGAATATCATTTCCGCGATGGGCAAGGAAAGCCCGATGATGGAAAAAATGTTCCATGCTCTGTTCAACTTCTGTCTCTTCACACGGGTCGATTCGGTGCACTGCCCCTCGTCGTTCGCGGCGCGCCTGCTTCTGGAACACGGAAGCAGGGCCCACTGCAGGGTGGTATCCAATGGCATCCCGAGGGAATACAAGCCGGTCGCGATGACACGGCCGGCCTGGTTCGGCGACAGGTTCGTGATCCTCAATATCGGCCGCCATGCCATGGAGAAGCGCCAGGAACTGCTGATCGACGGGGTGTTGAAATCAAGATACAGTCGCGATATCCAGCTGGTCCTCTGCGGTAAAGGCGAGGATACCGACAGGCTCGTGGCGCGGGGCAGGGAACTGCCGGTCAAACCGCTCATAGAGTACGTATCGCAGGAGGACAAGATCCGATACCTGAGTACCGCGGACATGTATCTCCATTCCTCCGTGGTCGAGCTGGAAAGCCTTTCATGCCTTGAGGCCATCGGGTGCGGCCTTCCGTGCCTGATCGGAAATTCCCCTCACAGCGCCGCGCCGCAATTCGCCCTGGACGAGCGGTTCCTGTTCCAGATGGACGACAGCGACGCCCTGGCTGAGAGGATCGATTACTGGTACGAAAACCGGGAGCTGCTTGCCGCGTATAAAAGCGCAACCCTTGATATGGCGGACAACTACCGAATGGACCGGTGCATCCCCGAACTGGAGAAGTTCTTCATGGAGGCCGCGGCCGGCAAGCTCGAGGCATCGGAAATATCCGGCGAGGTTACGAGCATCCAGAACGATTTTTTCTTGAACGTTCAGAATGAGACGATCGATATGAGAAAACAGCAGGAAGGCCTGTTATGAACGTGAAGATCAGGCCCGAGATCCCCCGGGACAGGATCATACAGGTCAACAACACGAGGAAGATCGACTTTGACAGGCCGTACAAGTTCATCTATATGGACTGGTGGTACGAGGCGCTCATCATCGTTCCCTTTCTCGTATCGTATATGGTTACCCTGTGCTGCGCGGTCTTCTTCGGGTTCAGGTCCGTCGGCAGGAAAAATCTGCGAATCCTGCGCAGGCAGGGCTGCATCACCATATCGAACCACTGCCATTACTTCGACACGGTGTTCGCGAATTTCGTGGTCCTGCCGAAGGCCCTCCATACCGCGGTCGCGCAGAGGAACTGCGAGGTGCCGATCGCCCGTCAGCTTCTCAGGATTCACAGGGCCTTTCCCATCCCCGCCAACGGCCGGGGCCTCGAGATGATCACCGGGCCTGTCGGCGAGGCACTGAAGAGAAAGCACCATGTCCATTTTCTTCCCGAGGGTGAACTCGTGCTCCTGAGCCAGACCATCTACCGCTTCAAGCCGGGCGCGTTCATACTTTCGTGCGTGCACCAGGCGCCCATCGTGCCAATGGTCTACGTCATCAGACGGAGAAGATTCCGCGGCAGGGAAATGGGCCCCGCGTGGATCAGGATCACGCAGGTCATCGGGGAGCCCATATTCCCGCCTCCACTGGCGGCCGACGGCTCGCTCCCGCGCGAGGAAATCGAGCGCATGGCTGACAGGGCCGCCTCGTGGATGGAAGGGACAATCGCCCGGTACCACGGCGGGCAAAACGACTGAGCGCGGGAAGGGGACATGAAAGAGCTGATCGTAATCGATACCATCACCAAGACCTACCGACTCGGGGATGTATGCGTCGAGGCGTTGAAGGGGGTCTCCCTCTCAATGCACGAGGAGGAATTCACCGTTGTCGTTGGAAGGAACGGTTCCGGCAAGTCGACGCTGCTCTACCAGCTCGGCCTGCTTGACCGCCCGGACGCCGGCAACATCTATTTCGAGGGCCGCGAGGTCAGCCGCATTTCTGACAGGCACCGTCGGCATCTCCGGCTCACCTACCTGGGGTACATATTCCAGGACTACGCGCTGATTTCCGAGCTCACGGCCCTCGAGAACGTCATGCTGCCGGCCATGATGCTGGAGAACCGCGTCAATGCCGGAAACAGGGCAAAGACCCTTCTCGAAAGGGTCGGGCTCGGGGGGCGCCTGCACCACCTGACCAAACAGCTTTCCGGGGGAGAGCAGCAGAAGGTCGCCATCGCCCGGGCCATGGTCAATGACCCCAGGGTGATCATCGCGGACGAGCCCACGTCGAACCTGGATTCCATCGCGGCGAAAGACGTTCTGCGCACGTTCCAGATGATAAACAGCGAGCACGGCCATGCGATCGTCATGGTCACCCACGAACAGGATGAAACCGCGTACGCGAAGAAACTGATACGCTTGTCCGACGGGAGAATGCAATGATCGGAGAATGGAAAATCCCCTTTTTTCTTGTCTCAAGGTACCTTAAAAACGGAAGCAAGTGGACGTTCTTCTTCATCACCGTTCTCATGTCGATCGCCTTCGTGAACATACTATTCGTGACCGCACTCTTCAACGGCATCGTCGAGGCGGTCAACACCCAGGTCATCGACACGCACATGGGGCATATCTACATGCTTCCCCCGGACGGGACGGAATATCTTGAATCGATGGGGGATATATCCAAAAAAATCGAGAGCTGCGGAAAAGTGCGCGGCGTCAGCCACCACCTCTATGTCCCGGGCAGGTTGAAGTACAGGAACATCAACGGCGCCTGGCAGGTCGTCGCGATCGATCCCGAAAGGGAAAAGTCGGTCACGAACGTATCGGGGAAAATGATCGAGGGATCGTACCTGGACGAAGACGACACGGACAAAATCATCATAGGCCGCCAGATCGCGGGCGGGGAGAACGTCGAAATGAACGCGCTTTCCTTCAGGGGCGCGAGGGCGGGGGAAGCGGTCGAGCTGGAGGCGGGCGGCATCAGGAAGACGTTTATCATCAAGGGGATATTTTACTCGAAGTTCCTCGATACCGACAAGAGGGCTTTCATAACGCGCAGGGCATTCGACAGCCTGATGCCGCAGTTCGGCGACAGGGCCTCGAGCATGATCATTCGCATCGATAAAACCGGCGACGAGAAAAAGGTCATACGCGAGCTCGAGGGAATGGACGTCCGGGCGAAGTTTTTTTCGTGGAGGGAGGTCGCCGGATACCTGGACTCGGTCACCGAGAGCTTTACGCATATCAACACGCTGCTGACGATGGTCGGGATGCTCATCGCGGCCGCCACCATATTCATCATCATCTACGTGGACATTTCGTCCAGGCGCCAGCAGATTGGGGTGCTCAGGGCGATCGGCATCAAGCCGTCCCTGATCCGGTTTACCTACATACTCCAGACCCTCGTGTATTCCACGGCCGGCATCCTGATCGGGTTGCTCGTCCTTCTATACGGCATAGCTCCCTGGATGAAGGAGCATCCTTTCGAGATGCCCATCGGCAATGCCATGCTGGTCATCAACTACCGCGACCTCGTTTTCAGGGCGGTCCTCGTGGTCGCCGTGGGCGCGGCGTCCGGGTTGATCCCGGGTTTGATCGCCACCAGAACGAAGATACTTGATGCGATATTCAACCGATAAACGGACCCTCGGAGCCGGCCCCATCCCCTGGCCGGGCGGGGGCCCATTTCCGCCCGATTTATCGATCGCATAACGTTGTTCCGGTACCGGCGTCCTTTCGCAGCGCCAGGTCGGACCCGGCGGGCGAGGGCGAAGGAACGCAACGCCCGGAACCGGGACAGAGATTGTCCGCTCCGATCATACCCGCCGGCTTGGCACCATTATATACTTGACAGTTACGGGCGGATATTGTCTTCAATTGATACGAAATCAATGTACAAGTCAGCGAGCCATGAAACGAAAGAACCCGCCGAAAGAGGACGTTAAAAAGGAAATCATCATCAAGTCCCGCGAGATCATCTCGAAGATGGGATATAAAAAGTCGAGCACCGAGGAAATCGCCAAGTCGCTGAATAAAACCAAGGGCGCGCTGTATCACTATTTCGAGAACCGGGAAGATATCATCAAGGAAGTGCTGAAATACGAAGGCCAGCTGCTGAAAGACGCCCTCATGAAGGCGGTACTCGAGGAAAAGGAGCCGGACAGGCAGCTGCAGCTGTATTTTCTGGCCAGGGCGAAACAGGTGTACGAGCTCTGGTCGTATTATCAATCGGTGATCGCGGAATATTTCAACAGGTATTCGTTCATAATGGGCGCCCTGAGCGAATACACGATCGAGGAACAGACGATCCTGGAACGGATTCTCGCGGACGGAAACGCGCGAAAGGTATTCAATATACAGGATGTCAGTCTTACGTCGAGGTCCCTGCTGAAAGCGATGCGCGGCTATGATTTCTTCATGTTCCAGGGCGAGCGTTTCGAGGATATCGAGGACGAAATATCCGAAACCATACAAATCATCGTCAAGGGCCTGGTTTGACCCCCTGCCGCGGCGTTCCCGCCATCCCGTGATGCCATTTTTCGGTTGATGAATCCCGCGTGCCGTCCCATGGTGGCGGAAAAGAGCCGGCTGAGCCCCTGCCCCGCGGGGACGGGGCATGATAACGGAAAGAATATCGTTAAACCATAAACAAAAAGCGTTCCGTTGAACGGGGGCTTTTGGCTCCCGAAGCAGGGTGGGTGTCATGTTCAAACTGTCACGGGGTTATGCGATAACGTTGGCGTTATTCGCGCTGTGTGTTCCTGCGCGTATTCATGCAGAGTTATGCGATTCTGGACAGATTGTCCTTGCGCCCGGGAACCTCAATGGCTCATATATCGGGAACCGGGTGGAGCGATATATCGATGCCACGCACCGCATCACAATCGACGAGATTTCGAATGAACGGTTTTCCTCGAGATTTGTCAAGAACGACAGCAAAACGATTGTCAATCCTGGAGAGCGGTCAATCTGGCTGAAAATCAGGGTGCGAAACGATTCGGGCGGGGAACTGGACTGGTATCTCGAAAACGACTTCGTTTTTTCTGAAGAATCGATGTTCTATTATCCTGACAAAAACGGCCGATACCATTCGATGGGCTACGTAAACGCCCCGGCGGGCAGGCGTGCGGTGAACAACGCCACTTATATCTTTCCGGTCCGGACCCCCCCCGGTGAACGGGTGTACTATCTGTATCAATTCCATAAAGGATGGACAACGATTGTCCCGAGAATGTGGTCGCCCGGAAATCTGTCGTCGAAACTCCTGGCAATGAACGTGTTCCTGGGGATGTTTTACGGAATACTCGCCATCATGTTCGTATACAATTTATTCGTGTTTCTTTCGGTGCACGAAAAGTCATATTTTTATTACCTGCTCATTATAGTCGGGTTGACGTACTTCTCCATGACCCTCGATGGGATCGGGTATAACTATGTGTGGGAGAAAATGCCGGCGCATTTTTTCAAGAACTCCCATTCGTTTTTCTATTATCTCGGATTGATGCCGGTTCCGCTGTTTATAAAAAGCTACCTCCAGACCAGGGAAAAATCGCCTTTCATCAACACGCAGATCAACGGTTTGATAGCCTTCAGCATCCTGATGTCTGTCGCGTCTCTGGCGCTGGAACCTGTGACAGAAGCCGTGTATCATACGGTCATTCTGAACGTCTATGTCCTTGTCCTCTGCATCTATAATATTGTGGTGCCGATACTGCATATTAAAAAAGGGTCCCGGCCAGCCGCGTTTTATCTCCCGGCCGTTGTCCTGCTGGTCGCAAGCAGCGTCCCCACCGCCATTTTTTTTCTCGGGTTTTCTACCATGTCAGGCATCGCCCTGCACGGTCCCAAACTGGGCATCGTCTCCATGCTGGCGCTGTTTTCCTTCGGACTCGCCGACAGAATCAACACCATGAAGAACGAGCTCGCCGACCTCAACGAGAATCTCGAGAAGAAGGTCGAGATGAGAACCGACGAACTGAGGGAGGCCAACGAGAAGCTGAAGAGGCTCGACAGGGTCAAGTCGGACTTTTTCACCAACGTTTCCCACGAGATTCGCACCCCGCTCACGCTCATACTCTCGCCGATAGAATCGTTGCTCCAGGGAAAGTATGCCGGCGAGATTGACGGGCGGTTTTTCAGGTCGATTCACCGCAACGCGGCCAGGCTCCTAAAGCTTGTCAACAGCCTGCTGGATTTCTCCAGGATCGAGGCTGGACGGATGGTCCCGTCGCTTCATTTGATGGATATGGTGGAATTCATGGAATTGCGGATGGAGTCGTCCAAGGCGGTGTTCGATTCGCGGGGGATTTCTGCGGAGATCGAGCGTGAAGTAGACGGCCTGCGATTCCACTTCGATCCCGAAATGATGGACAGGATCGTGATGAACCTCCTGTCCAACGCGCTGAAATTCACCGGACGTGGAGGAACGGTGCGCATTACCGTGGGGAAACGGGGCGGCGACTGCCTCCTGAGGTTTTCCGACAGCGGGTGCGGCATCCCGGCGGATAAGATCCAAACCGTGTTCGAGCGCTTCATCCAGGCCGACACGGGAACAGCGAGAAGGCATGAAGGGACCGGTATCGGCCTCGCGCTGGTCAGGGAAATGGTCCGATTGCACGGGGGGCGCATTGATATCGAAAGCCGGCATGCAGATGAATATCCCGTGAACCATGGTACGTCGATCACGATCACCGTTCCGCTCGATGCGACGAAAATTCAGGGTGCGGAGATCGTTCAGGGACCCTGTACGGACGCCATGGCCCGGCCGGAAAGTACGCAATACCTGTCGGAACTGATGAATCGCGATGAACCGCCCGCCGCGTCCACGGGGGTTGAAGCCGCGCCGCGGGATGATACGCGGGAAAAGATTCTGGTTGTCGAGGACAATCCCGACATGCGTGAGCTTCTGAACGGACTTCTGAAAGGCGGTTATCGGGTCTCGTTCGCGGTAAATGGCAGGGAGGGGCTTGCGCGGGCAGAAGAGATCGTTCCCGATCTGATAATAAGCGACGTGATGATGCCCGAAATGGACGGCTACGAGATGACGAACAAGCTGAAGGGAAGCGCCGGCCTGAGGGACATACCCGTGATCATGCTCACGGCAAAGGCCGACTCGGGGAGCGTGGTGGAGGGTCTGGAGCGCGGCGCGGACGATTTCGTGACCAAGCCTTTCAACGCCGACGAGCTTCTGACAAGGGTGAAGTCGCAATTGAGATCAAAAGAGATCCAGCGCCTGCTGTCCCGGCGGAACAGGGAGATCGAGGAGGAGCTCGCGATCGCGAGATCGATACAGCGTCAGCTCCTGCCCGCGGACGCGCTCGCGTTTCCGGGCTACCGCGTCGAATGGAGGTATATCCCCATGGATCTCGTGGGTGGCGATCTGCTGGCCGTGTCCGGAAACGGAGAGTTCGTCGAGCTTTTTATCGCCGATGTTACGGGTCATGGTCTTCCCGGTGCCTGCCTTTCCCTGATTACCAAGGCATCGCTGGACGCCATTGAAGACAGGCGTTCGCCCGGAAAAGTTCTTAACGTTCTGAACGACGTCGTCTGCCGCTCCACGATCGACAGCAGGTTCGTGACCGCTTTTTATGCGAGCATAGATGCCCGCCGCAACGTGATGAGCTATTGCAGCGCGGGCCATTATCCCCCCCTCCTCTACCGGGGAAGCTCCGGCGAGTTCATCACGCTGATTGCACGGGGGATTCCACTCGGCTTGAACGCGGGCATGATCATTGAGGAAACTGAAATCACTCTGATGGAAGGGGACAGAATGCTCCTGTATACCGACGGGATATCCGATTGCTTGAATGGCAGTAAAGAAATTTACGGTGAGCAACGGCTGAAGGCGCTGATGAAAAATTCAACCGACCTGTCTCCCCGGAAATTGGCGGACAGGATCATAGAGGAGGTAACGCATTTCACCCGCGCTGCCGCATTCGATGATGATGCCGCCTTCATTGTGTTCGATGTCGTTGGATCAATATAATGAGCCGTTTGTCACATGATGCGTACCCGGGGGGTCGTTAATGCGAACAGGAGAACCAAGTAATTTCATCAATTAAAAGCAAAAAAAACTATTTGAGCAATTGAGGTCAAGAAAGGATGCGACGCGACGTGTATGTTCTCTTCACCGGAGGATGAATCGATGATGAGCGAGAAGGTCAAGGCGGTCGGGAACATGCAGGAATACATTCACTCCCACGTCAACGATCCCATAACCCTGCGCGACCTTGCACGGGCGTCCGGGTTTTCGCCGTGGCACGCGTCGAGGATATTCAAGGAGCTCACGGGGAAAACGCCGTTCGACTACATCAGGGCGTTCAGGCTTTCGCGGGCCGCGCTCAGGCTCAGGGACGGCGACGTGAAGGTGATCGATGTCGCGTTCGATTTCGTGTTCGATACACACGAGGGGTTCACAAGGGCGTTTTCCAGACAGTTCGGGATGAATCCCAGCGAGTACAAGACGCGCACTCCCCCCATCCAGCTTTTCTTACCTTATCGGGTGAAGGATTCCTACCGGTATACACTGTACAAGGAGAAGCAAATGGAAAATGCCAGATCGGAAAAGACGACAGACAGAGACGTGCAGACGGTCTTCGTCCAGGTGGTCGAACGGCCTGCCCGGAAAATGATATTGAAAAGGGGCGTACGGGCGACCGAGTATTTCGAATACTGCAACGAGGTCGGGTGCGATGTGTGGGCTATGCTGATCAGCGTCAAGGAGGCCCTGTACGAGCCGGTGGGCGTGTGGCTGCCGCCTTCCATGATACCGAAGGGAACGTCGCGTTATGCCCAGGGGGTGGAGGTCCCGGTCGATTATTCGGGCGAGGTCCCGGAGGGGTTTGATCTTATCGATCTCAAGCCATGCAAGATGATGATCTTCCAGGGACCTCCCTTCAAGGACGAGGAATTCGAGGATGCCATCTACGGCATGTGGGACGTGATGAAGAGGTACAACCCGGAACTGTACGGGTTTTCCTGGGCCGACCAGGACGCCCCCCGCTTCCAGCTGGAGCCGCAGGGCTATCGGGGATATATCGAGGGGAGGCCCGTGGTGCAGGTCGGATAACCTTCAGTACAGCGAACCGCGCATCATTCAATCAAACAGGGGCGGGGTCGTGCACCCCGACCTTTGGGTTTCGTTGCCATGGCATGCCGGTGCAATTGCCGGTTGACAAAATATACCGATCGGTATATTTTGTCAACCCATGGAAAAGTCCGAAAAAACCAGAAAGTACATCATCGAGGTCGCGTCTCCCATCTTCAATAGGAAGGGATATGCGGGCACGTCGCTGTCGGACGTGCTCGACGGCACGGGACTTACCAAGGGCTCGATCTACGGCAACTTCAAGAACAAGGACGAGCTCGCCCTTGCCGCGCTCGAGTTCAATTTTAACAGAGTCTCAGGGCTCATTCTTTCCGCGGTCAATGCCAGGAGCAACGCGTGCGACAGGCTCGTCGCGTTCGCCGAATCGTACAGAAAATTCCTGGACGCCGCCATGAAATCGGGAGGCTGCCCGGTAATGAACGCGGCGGTGGATTCCGACGACGGGAATCCCCTCATCAAGAGGAAGGTGTATTCCTTCATCAGGCTCTGGCATTCGACAATCGTGAAAATCATTGAAGACGGCAAAAAGAGCGGAGAAATCAGGCCTGATGCCGATGAAGACGCTTTCGCGGCGCTTTTTATATCTTTGATCGAAGGGAGCCTGATGCTTTCAAAAACGACGGGAGTAAATAAATACGTAAACTACGCCGTTGATCACATCATTTCGATGGTCGAAGCGCTGAAAGCGGGTTAGTATTAAAGAGAGGTTCACGCCATGGAAAACTGGTTGAAGACAAGCTGCGTGCTTTGTTCGCAAAACTGCGGGCTCGAGGTCATCGTCGAGAACGGAAGAATGGTCAGAATACGGGGGGATAAGGACAACCCCAAAAGCGAGGGATATGTCTGCAGGAAGGGAATGAACGTCATCACCCACCAGTATCCAGGGGACAGGATAACGGAGCCCCTGAAAAGAAAAGGAAACGATTTTGAACCTGTGTCCTGGGACGATGCCATCGGCGATATCGCCGAAAGGCTGAACGCCATCGTGCAAAAGCACGGGCCGCGAAGCTTCGCGTACATGGGAGGCGCTTCGCAGGGCGGCCACTGCGAGACCGCCTTCGGGCTGCAGATACTTCGGAGCCTCGGCTCGCAGTATTATTATTCCCCTGGCGGGCAGGAATTCAGCGGGCACTGGTGGGTGCAGGGACGCGTGTTCGGCAAGCAGTACCTCATTACCGGTCCGGACGAACACAATACCGAGATGCTCGTCGCGTGGGGATGGAACGGGATGCAGAGCCACCAGATGCCGCAGGCCAGGAAGGTCCTGCGCCGGATAAGCGACGATCCGAACCGCCTGCTGGTGGTAATCGATCCCAGAAAAAGCGAGACGGCCTCGATCGCGAACATTCATCTCGCGGTGCGGCCAGGTACCGACGCCCTCCTGCTGAAATCGATGATATCCCTCATCATCGGCGAGGAATGGGAAAACAGGGACTACCTCGAAAAGCATGTTGCGGGATGGGAGAAAATCCGGCAATGCTTTCTGGGTTTTGACATCAGGCACGCGCTTTCCGTCTGTCAGCTCGGATACGACGAGGTACGCGATCTCTGCAGGCTGATGACGACGAGGAGGTGGAGCTTCCATCCCGACCTCGGCATCTATATGGGAAGAAAAAGCGTGCTGAATTCATACCTGCTCCACATTCTCGGCTGCGTCTGCGGCGTCTTTTTCGTGCCCGGCGGGAACGTGGTCCCGGGTTTCGTGATGCCGCTCGGCTTCCATGCCGACGAGCGCGAGCCGAAAACGTGGAAGACCGTCGTAACGGGGATGCCTCCCGCGGCGGCGGGTTCGTATCCGCCGTCGGTGGTGCCCGAGGAGATTCTCAACGACAACCCGGAGCGGCTGAGGGCGATGATCGTCAGCGCCTGCAATCCCCTGCGCGCGTTCCCCGACACGACGGCCTATGAGGAGGCTTTCAAAAGCCTGGATCTCCTGGTGGTCAACGAAATAGTTATGAGCGAAACGGCGCGCTTCGCCCACTACGTGCTGCCGTGCAAAACCTATTTCGAGACATGGGAAAGCACCTTTTTCCCGTACACGTATCCCGAAATATTTTTCCAGATACGAAAACCGGTGGTCGAGGCCCCGGGAAACTGCCTCGAGGCGTCGCAGATCTACACCATGCTCGCCGACAGGCTTGGACTTGTCCCCGAAATCCCTGAGGAGCTGTACGAGGCGGCCGGGGGGGACAGATTCGCTTACATCGGGAAACTCATGGAGTGGGCCAGGAGCGAGCCAGCCGCGCTGGCGCAGATGCCGTTCGTCATGGCAAAGACCCTGGGAAAGGCCTGGGGGAGCGTGAACCTGGCCGCGCTGTGGAGCCTGCTCATGGCCGCGCCGAAGGAGCTGCGTGAAAACGCGGAACGGATCGGGTTCGCACCGGGCCTGGATCTCGGCAACAGGATATTCCAGGCCCTGGTTGACGCACCGCAGGGACTCATGATCGGGAAAGTCGATCCTGAAAAGAACTTTTCGCGTCTCAAGACCGGCTCCGGCAAGATCGAACTGTACATACCGGAGCTCGAGGAGGAACTGAAACGCCTCGACCCGGCCGCAGAGGAGAAGGAGCTTGCGATGCCCGCGGACTTCCCCTTCGTTCTCAACGCGGGAAGGCACATGGATTACAACGCAAACACCCTCATGCGCGATCCCGCCTGGAACAGGGGCAAGCGGGCCTGCACGGTCGCGATGAACCCGGAGGACGCGACGCGGCTCGGCCTCGCGGACGGCGAGCTCGTCAGGGTGACGACGACGGCGGGGAGCGACACGGGGGAACTGGAGGTCTCCGAACAGGTGCGCCGGGGCATGGTCCTCATTCCCCACGGTTTCGGCCTGCTTTATGGAGACGAGGTATACGGTCTCAACGTCAACCGGCTGACGAAAAACACCAACCGGGACATGGTCGGAACGCCGCTGCACCGTTACGTGCCATGCCGCATCGAGAGGTCGCGGGACTCCGGGAGGGGATGATCGTCGCGTTGGGATAATCGCGGCCGCGAATCGGCACTTCAAAATAGTATTTACAACGACAATCCGCGGGTATATCTTTGCCGAAGATTGCCTTTGGCATTGAACTGTCAGGATGTAACAATCATGAAACGCGATGATACCATGGAAAGGGTTATACTTTCGCTGGCTCCCCTGCCGGCGGATCTCGTCAAGCTGCTCATCCAGCAGACTCCGGGGCTCCCGGACTTCGAGGTGATTTCGGGACAGGATATGTCCGATGACGAGGTGCGGAACGCCTGCGCCGGAGCGGACATTGTCCTCGGGGATTATACCTTCAAGCGCGGCATCACCGCGGACACCATATCCGCGGCGCGGAAGCTGAAGTTCATACAGCAGCCCAGCGTGGGGTACCAGCACATCGACGTGGACGCCTGCACGCGCGCGGGAATACTGGTGGCGAACACCGCGGGCGCCAATACCGACAGCGTGGCTGAGCACACCGTAGCCTGGGGGCTCTGCCTGCTGAAAAACATGCTCCGAGCCCACGCCGGCGTCAGGCAGGGCAAGTGGGAACAGATGGAGCTCAGGCCGTCCGAACTCCGAGGAAAGGTGTGGGGCCTTGTCGGATTCGGGAATATCGGGCAGGCGGTGGCCATGCGCCTCAGGCCCTTCGGGCTGCAGCGCGTGATATACACCGATATCGCCAGGAAGGATGCCGTCGTCGAGTCCGAATGCGGCGCTGAGTATTGCGATCTCGATACCTTGCTGGGCCAGGCCGACATCGTCAGCCTTCACGCGCCGCTCACCGAATCGAATCGGCACATGATCGACAGGGACGCTCTCGGTACGATGAAGCAGGGCGCGTTCCTGATCAACGTGGCCCGGGCCGAACTGGTGAACGAGGGAGACCTCGCGGACGCCCTGCGCGAAGGGAGGATTGCCGGGGCGGCGATCGACGTCTTCTCGGAGGAACCGGTCTCCGCCGGCAATCCACTGCTGCAGGTGGAGAGCGACAGGCTGCTCTTCTCCCCGCACGTGGCCGGTGTATCCATCGAGGCCGCGGGAAGAATCATCAACGCCGCGGTCGCGAATATCGCGCGGGTGCTGAAAGGCGAACCGCCGGAATCGCTGGTGAATTGATGCCGTGCCGGCGTTACCCCGTCAGGGCTCGTAGGCGGCGAGGCTCTCGCGGAGCATGCCGATCATCATGTCCCTGAGTTCCGGGGGCTCCACGATCTCCACGTTCCTTCCGTAGAGAAAGAGCTGCTTGCAGAGATACTGCCCGTCCGCCACGGAGAATCTCGCCTCTCGGCGGCCGTCGTCGAGCTTGTGTATGTCGGGCTCGAGTATGCTCAGCACCTGCTCCATCTTCGGGTGCATGTCCTCGCCGTAACGGATGCATACACTGTACTGCGCGCCGATGAAGCCGCCAAGAGTATCCGGGAAGATCTCGTCGAGCGGCGGTATCGCGCCCACGAAATGCTCGTCAATAACCCGCAGGTTCGTGATCCGGTTCACGATGAGAAGCCACGGTTTTTCGTGGCCATGGCGGTAGGCGACCAGGTAGAGGTTGTTGTTGCGCATCACCAGGTGCCAGGGAAACAGGACGAGGTCGGCGAGCTTTTCGCCGCTGTTGTTGGTATAGTCTATCCGTATCCCCTGCTTCTTCATTATGGCGAAGTGGTAGCGCGCCAGAAGCCAGAGGCAGTCCACGGGATGGCGCTGGATGAGGTTTTTAAGGATAATGTCGCGCGTGGTGTCGGCGATCACGAACGAAGCGTAGATGTTCGCCACGCGCGCGAGCACCTCCGCATCCAGGGCCTCGTCTATGATGGTGCGGTGTCCTCCCTGCACCTTGGTCACGGGTATGCCCAGCTCCTCCATCAGGTTTTTCCGGATGTAGTCGCGCACGGACTTGTCCGAGACGGACGAGCCTCCCTCCTCGATGTTCAGGAGCTCGGCCAGGTTGGTGGCGTTCCATTCTTCCCGATCCTGGTAGTTCTGAAGGAGGGCCAGCACGTGGAGATAGCGCCTGAGCACGCCGATTTTTGTGGCCGGGTCGGGAATGCGGCTGGTGTTGATATCGGTCATGGGTACCTGCCGTGTGTCGCGGGCCCTTCCCAGGGCAGGGCCCGGGGATTCAGGCCGGTTTTCGTTATGCGTAACTGTAACTGATGATGATATCCCCGCCGCGATTTGTCGAGAAGAAAAATCGCGACTTCGACCTGCCAGGTACAGGTTCATATCCCCCTTTTCCTTATATTGACGGCAACCCGCGGGCAGATCCGGCTTCGGAGGACCCGCGGGATTACATCACAAGCATTTGGGAGGCAACCCATGAACAAGATCCACATCAACGGCAGGCTGGTCAAAGATCCTCTCCTGAAAGAGCTCGAAAACAACAACGCGGTGTGCAATTTCTTCATCGCGAACGACGTGCATTTCGGCGCGAACAAAAAGACCGGGTTCTACAAGGTGACGGCCTGGGGAAACAACGCGCGCATCATCGCGGGCCACGCGGCCACCGGAACCGAGCTCTTCATCACCGGGAGGCTGGAGCAGAGCCGCTACGAGAACGAGAAGGGCGAAATCGTGTATGACACTGGCATCGTGGTCGAACAATTCGATTTCGGGGCGCGGACCGCGCAGCGCGCGGCAGGGGCGGTGAAAGAATGTTTGACTTCCGGCGTCGGATGATGGTACGACCGGCGCCATGAAACGACTGGCATTACCGGTACTCCTTATCGCGATGTGTTCCCCCGCGGCCCTGTACGCCCGGGGGAACAGGGCCGCGGTCGTCTCCGTGACGGACGGCGACACCATCAGGGTGAGCTACCGGGGGAAGAACCGGCCTGTCCGGCTCATCGGCATTGACGCGCCAGAGTCGAGAAGGAACAGGAAGGCCCGCAGGGATTCCTCCAGGGGCGGGAGCGACATGGGTACGATGGTCGCGCAGGGAAAGCTGGCGAAGAAGCACGTGCAGGGCCTGGTGAAGAAGGGCGACACGGTGCGCCTGGTGTTCGACGTCGAGAAGAGGGACCGCTACCGCAGGCTCCTCGCGTACGTGTACCTTTCCGACGGGCGGATGCTGAACGACGTCATCATCCGCGACGGGTACGCGAGCCCGCTGACGATCCCGCCAAACGTGAAGCACCGCAAGAGGTTCCTGAACTCCTACCGCTACGCACGCAGGCACGGGCTGGGGCTCTGGGGCGGGTAGCATGATGGAGCACGGGATGCCGAAGCTGGACAATTATTTTGGTTGATTTCTCCCTTTTTCTTCCCCTCTGTGGTATATAAACGACCCTGCGAAACCGGATATTCAAAATTACATGACGCATATACAGAAGCAGATGCATCGACGCACAACCCTGCATCATACCCGGACGGTCCCGGTATGACGAAGCCGTCCGAAACGAACTATTCATTGAGCGAGCTTGCCGCAATCGACCGTGAGCACATATGGCATCCGTACGCCTCGATGACCGATCCCCCGCCCGCGCAGATGGTGGTGTCCGCCTCCGGCGTGAGGCTGCGCCTCGCGGACGGCAGGGAACTCGTCGACGGCGTGTCGTCGTGGTGGTCGGTCATACACGGGTACAACCACCCCGTGCTAAACGAAGCGGTGACGCGGCAGCTCTCGTCCATGGCGCACGTGATGTTCGGGGGGCTTGCCCACGCCCCCGCGGCCGAGCTTGCCGCGCTCCTGCTCGGTATCGCGCCCGCGGGGCTCGCGAAGGTTTTCTTCTGCGATTCGGGATCGGTCGCCGTCGAAGTGGCCATCAAAATGGCAATACAGTACTGGCATGCCCTTGGGAAACATGACAAAAAGCGGCTGCTCACCGTTCGCTCCGGTTACCATGGGGACACCTTCCACGCGATGTCGGTGTGCGACCCGGTGGAGGGGATGCACGGCATATTCAAGGACGCGCTGCCGCGGCAGTTTTTCGCGGAGGCGCCGCAGACCCGGTTCGACGGGAAATTCGATGAGCGCGATATCGAGTCGTTCAGGTCGATCATCGCCGGACACCACGAGTCGATCGCGGCCGTGATACTGGAGCCGGTCGTCCAGGCCGCGGGGGGGATGCGCTTCTATTCGCCGGAGTATCTCGCCCGGGTGCGCGAGTTGTGCGACGCCCATGACGTGCTCCTGGTCCTCGACGAGGTGGCGACGGGTTTCGGCCGCACCGGGAGGCTCTTCGCGTGCGAACACGCAAATATCGCGCCGGATATACTCTGCCTTGGAAAGGCGCTCACCGGCGGCTACATGGGTCTCGCGGCGACGCTCGCCACTGACCGGGTCGCCGGGGTCATCTCGTCCGGCGAGCCCGGCCTGTTCATGCACGGACCCACGTTCATGGCGAACCCCCTGGCCTGCGCCGTGGCCGTCGCGAGCGTGAAACTGTTGCTCTCCTCGCCGTGGCAGGATGCGATTAGGAACATCGAGTCACTGCTCCGTGCCGGTCTGGCCCCGTGCGCCGGTCTCGACGGGGTCGCCGACGTACGGGCGCTCGGCGCGATCGGCGTCGTCGAGATGGACCGGCCCGTGGACAGGACGAACGCCATGTCGTATTTCATCGAAAGGGGCGCATGGATACGCCCCTTCGGGAACGTCATCTATCTCATGCCGCCGTTCTGCATCGGCGAGGTGGATATCGCCCTTCTGACCGACGCGATCGTGGCGGCGGTGCGATCCGGGGCGTGGCGCGCATGAATACGCGCATGCTGAATTTGTTCGAAGGGGATATTGACAGGATCAGGGCGGACGACGCGTACCGCTTTCTCAAGACCGTTGGCGGACGCAGTGGAAAGCATGTCACCTACAGGGGGCGTTCGCTCCTCAACCTCTCCTCCAACGACTATCTCGGACTGGCGTCGGATGAAGCGCTCGTGCGCGAGTTCTACGAAAAAATGGGAACCGATAACATCGTGGACACGTTCGGCCCGGGGAGCTCGTCCTCGCGTCTTCTCACGGGCGATTACCCCCTGTACGGGGAGCTCGAGCGCGCGATCGCGGACCGGTACCGCGCGGCGGCGCGGTCCGGGCGCGAGGCAGACTGCCCCCTGGATGCGCTGGTGCTGAGCAGCGGTTACCACGCCAATACCGGCATCATTCCCGCGCTGGCGGGGAAGGGGGACCTGATACTCTCCGACAGGCTCAACCATGCCAGCATCATCGACGGGATTCGCCTGTCCGCGGCCGGACGCGAGGTGTTCGATCACCTGGATTACGGGCAGGCGGCCGACATCCTTTCGCGTTCGCGCGAGCGGTACCGGAAGGTCCTCATCGTGACGGAGTCCGTGTTCAGCATGGACGGTGATGTCGCGGATCTTCGCGGGCTCGTGGAATTACGGGACAGGTTCGACGCCATGCTGTATGTCGACGAGGCGCACGCGGTGGGCGTCTTCGGGGCCGGCGGCCTCGGCATGTGCGAGCGCGACGGTCTGGTGGGCGACGTCGACGTCGTCGTCGGCACCTTCGGCAAGGCGCTCGGGTCGCTCGGCGCCTTTGCCGTGACCGCGCCCGTCGTGAAGGAGTACCTGGTCAACACGGTCCGGCCTTTCATCTTCACCACGGCGCTCCCGCCCGTGGTGGCGGGGTGGAACCTCTTCGCGTTCGGGCTGCTCGAGCGCTACCGCGAAAAGCGTGACGCGCTCCTCGGGACGTCGCAGCGGTTCCGCGAGGCGATATCCGGCGCGGGTCTCGCGACGCGCGGTTCGAGCCATATTGTGCCGATCGTCCTCGGCGACGCGGCCCGGGCGATCCGCATGTCGGATGTGTTGCAGGAACACGGCTTTCTCGTGTTCCCCATACGGCCGCCCAGCGTCCCGCATGGGAGCTCGCGGATTCGCATCTCGCTCAGGACGGACATCGGGTGGGACGATATCCGGCCCATATCCGGGATCCTCGCCGGACACTGGAGGTGACCGCTGTGCCGTATTGCTTTATCGCCGGGATAGATACCGGCATCGGTAAAACGTACGTGACCGGCCTCATGGCGAGATATCTTCTCGGCAGGGGCGAATCCGTGGTCACCCAGAAGATCGTCCAGACCGGGTGCGAGGGATTTTCGGAAGACATATCGGTCCACAGGAGGATGATGGGGATAGTCCCTCTCCCGGAGGACAATGACCTCGCCTGCCCGTATATCCTGCCATTTCCCGCCTCGCCGCACCTTGCCGCGCGGCTTGCGGGCGTCGACCTGGATGCGGGCAGGATAGCTCAAGCTGCCGAAGAGCTCTCCCGCAGGTACGAATACGTCCTGGTCGAAGGGTGCGGCGGCCTTCTGGTGCCGCTAAACGGGGAGACAACCCAGCTCGATTATATCGAGGCGCGGGGCTATCCGGTCGTGCTGGTGAGCCCGTCGCGGCTCGGCAGCATCAACCATGCGATGCTCTCGCTCGAGGCGCTGCGCGGGAGGAACATTCCCGTACGGGGGATCGTGTACAATCTTCATCCCGGCGCCCATCCCCATATTGAGGACGATACGAGGCAGTTGCTCGTGCGCCGGCTTCGTCGCCTTGATTACCCTGACACGGTGATCGACCTGCCGCCATTCGGCATGGACAAGCTTCCCGACGTGGATTTTTCCCGGATCTTTTCCTAGATCGCGCGGGTAAACGACGAGTCAGTCTTTCTTCAGGTTGATCTTGTGGTCGATCCAGTGAAGCGCCGTCGGGGAAGGCCGCCACGGCGGAAATAAATAAGGCTTGAAATATTTATCCACTGCCGGAGAAATCCACCGACCGGAGAGATGCGATTCTTCTTGCCGGTCAGATTACATGCCGTTTGAAAAAGGTACCGTACATGTCGCGACGTCCTTCCTGGTGGCTCGATGTTTTAAGGATATACTGGCCGCTGAACCATGTCGTCGCGCGGCTTTCGGGCCTTCCCGTCATCGGGCCGATCGTCATGCTCGGCACCCGGCCCCTGTTCGCGAAAAAGCACTTCAACATCACCTACCTGCCCGTGAACGCCGCGATTGAACCCGCGGTCAGCACCGTGCTCACCGAGCGTATCATCGTCGAGCTGGTCAGGAAGTCCTCACATCGCGTGATCATCGGGCGCTGCAGCTGCCGCGACTCGAAACGGTGCACAACATACCCCGCCGAAGACTCGTGCATGCTGGTGGGGGAAGACACCCGCCTCATCGACCCGAGGATCGCGCGTCACGTATCGGTGGAAGAGGCCGTCGCCCACGTCAGGCGTAAAATCGCGCTCGGCCTTGTCCCCATGACCGGCAGGGTCCGCATGGACGACCTCTACTACGGGGTGCCCAACCGCGGGAGGATGCTCACCGTGTGCTTCTGCTGCCCCTGCTGCTGCACGGTGCTTCGCTCGGCGAGATATTTTCCCGCCGGGCTCCGCTCCTCGGTGCAGAGACTGGAGGGCCTGCGCATCGAGGTCGACGCCGGCCGATGCAGGCGCTGCGGGACCTGTGTCGCGTCGTGCATCATGAAGGCAGTCAGTCTGTCCAGGACAGGCGTCGAACGCGACCGGGAGCTGTGCATCGGATGCGGCAGGTGCACGAGCGCGTGCCCTTCCGGGGCGCGCTCCGTCGTGCTCGACGATCCCGATGCGGCTGTCGACGAGATCATGAAACGGATAGAATCGCGCATCGATGTCGGATAATCACGGGGTATGCAAGCCATGAAAAACCTGAGAGACAAAGTGGTGCTCATCACCGGCGCCGGGGGCGGCATCGGCAGGGCGCTGGCTCACGCCTTTGCGGCCGAGGGCTGCGGCCTCGTTCTCTGCGATAAAAACCAGGCGGCGGTACGGGCCGCGGCCGCGGAAGTCGAAAAGAGCGGGGCGCGGGCGCTCGCGCTCCGGGTCGACGTGTCGGATGAAAAACAGGTTGCCGGTGTCGTTATAAAATCGGCGGGCGCGTTTCCCCGCATCGATATCGTCGTGTGCAACGCGGGAATAGGCTGGACCGGCCCCACGCATCTCATGAGCCGGAAAGACTGGGACACGGTGTTCAATGTCAATTTTTTCGGCGTGGTCAACTTCATACGGCAATTCGTGCCCGGATTCATCGAGAGACGGCAGGGTCATGTCGTCATCACGTCGTCCATTTTCGGGATCACCGGCCTTCCGTACGGCACGCTCTATGCCGCTTCCAAGGCCGCGCTCATCGCGCTCGGCGAGTGTCTGCGCTCGGAACTGTCGTTTTACGGAATCGGCGTGACCACGGTGTGCCCCGGCCTCATCGCGACCGATCTCACGGCGACCACCAGGTTCAAGGGGGTCGACGAGGCGGCGCGCGAACTGCCGTCGAAGATCAGGGCGATGAGCCCTGAAAAGTGCGCGGCGATAATAGTAAGGTCCGTGAAGAGGAACAGGGGGGTCGTGGTCATCACCCTGCTCGCGAAAATCCAGTGGGGCATCAAGAGGCTTTCACAAAGGTTGTACGAATTTGAATCGCGGAAGATAGCCGGCGCCACGAAAGACTACATACGCCTGTGACGGCGCCGTGCGGGCGGGGCGGGTATCAGCGCCAGCGCACCGAAACTGCACCCGCGGGACACGATTCGACGCACTTCATGCACCGCGTGCACAGATCGAGCCAGAGCGCGGTGACGCGCCACCGCTTCGGTTCGAAGGGGTTTTCCTCGACAACCCCGAGCGTTTCGTGGAGGAGAAAGACCGCGGGCTTGCACTCCCTGAGACAGTTGCAGCATTCGCGCGGGTCGACGCCCACGCCGTCGCCGCACTTGTGGTAGTCGATCGATATCTTCGTTTTTCCCTTTATCTGGTTCACTGTCAGTAGTCCTTTTCGTGCCCCGCGACCTGGTCGCGGGGTGTCATATGGATCGCGTTTTGTTTGCACGCATGCCTGCACACGCCACACCCGAAACATTTGTCAAGGTCGATGACGGCCTTCTTGCGCTGCGAGTCAAGGGTTATGGCGTTGAACTGGCAGTACTTCACGCAGGCGCCGCACCCGGTGCAGTCCGCCTCGTGGTGGTGGACGATGTATTCGGCCTTGAAGATCGACTTGATGCCGTAGTCGACCCTGGGCCTGAGGCCCGCGCACTCGGGGTTCGCGCACGAGCACAGGTTGTTGATGTAGGGATAGGGCCCGAACCAGATGGAGCCTATATATCCTTTTTTATTAAACTCCCTGAAACGCTCGACCGCCTGCTTGCGGGTGAGGAAATACTTGTCCTTTTCCGGTATGAAACGCGGCAGCTTGTCCACGATCTCGGACATGACCCCGAAATTGATGCAGCATGCCTCTTTTTCCCCTCGGGACATGTAGCGGCACATGCAGTTCTTCTGGATGATGGGCTCCGCGGCGCATGTCTCGAGGATCGCGATGGCGTCCTCGAGCGGGATCACCTGACCGATGTGGCCCTCGGCCTTGAAGGGGTTGGTGGGCGGGTTCGTGCTGTGGAGCATTTTCTCCGCCGTGTGCCTGATGATCCTGCCGATGAGGGGTATGCGCAGCTTGTATCCCATTCCCACCGCGTTGAAGCCGTGCACCTTGCGCACGGACATCTGCTCGAAATTCGTGTACTGCTCCATGAGGAAATCGCGCAGGTTGTACCTCTCGACGATCTCGTTGGAATAGTGCTCGGCATTCAGGTACCACTTGCCGCCGGCCCCGTGCTTCATGCAGAGATCACACATGCTAAACCCCCAGTTTTTTTCTGGCCGTGGCGGCCATCCGCTTCACTACCGGTATGCGTATGCCGGGCATGTTCGCCACGTACGCGGCGATGCGCTCCATGAATGTAGAAAACATCAGTGGCCGCGGGCGCCGCGCCAGGACCACCAGGTCGCGGGCTATGTCGGCGCCGTTCCGCGCGCCGGAGAAGTAACGCGCGAGAAAGCCCTTTCCCCTGTTCATGACGAGATCCATGGGAATGGGGCCGTACGCGGATTCGGCCACGGCGCCGGTCTCGGTGTAGCCCGGAAAGTACTCGCTCACGACGATACCCGCGTCGGCCCACTCCCCCTGGATGGTCCTCGTCCAGGCCGAGAAGGCCGCTTTCGAGCATGCGTACGGGGTGTAGAAGGGAACGCCTATCATGAACCCGGGCGTTCCGATGTTGATGATATGCCCGTCCCCCTGTTTCTTCATGTAGGTATAGGCCTGCTGTGAGGCGGTCACCGGGCCGAGGAGGTTCACCGTGAAGGCGCGGACCAGGTCCTCCCGCTTGATTCGGTCCGAGCTTTCGACGATGCTCGTTGCCGCGTTGTTTATCAGTATGTCGATTTTTCCGAAATGCGTTACGGTTTTGTCGACCATGGCCCTCGCCTGCTTTTCATCGGCCAGGTCGGTTTTCAGGACCAGGGGATTCTTCATGGCCGAGGCGAGCTCGTCGAGAAGCTCCTTCCTGCGCGCGGCCACGGCGACGAGCGCGCCCGCCCTGTCGAATTCGATAGCCGCGGCCCGGCCTATGCCGCTGGAAGCCCCGGTTATCAGAACTACTTTTCCTTCCAGTTTCATGATCGCCTCTTTCCGGTTCCGCGTGACGCGGGCGCCTTTCGTGCCGGCTTCGGTTTCGCTGCGGCATGCGCCCCGGCGTTCCTCCCGGAAAAGATGCAGTCCGCGAGCGAAAATCCGCTCACATAGGACCGCGAGCAGATGCCGGCCGCGCTCCTTCCGGCCGCGTAAAGCCCGGGGATGACCGAGCCGTCGGCCCGGACCGCCTGCGAGGTGAGCCCCTTTACTTTCAGTCCGCCCATGGTCAGGCAGGTGCTCGGGAACTTCATTGTCTCTATCCTGCAGTCGATGGCATAGAATGGCGGTTTCTCGATCTTCTGCAGGTAATCGGCCGGTTTCGCGAACTCCCTGTCCGCACCAGCATCGCACAGACGATTGTACGATTCGACGGTTCGCACGAGCTCGTCCTCCGGAATGCCGCATTTTTTCGCAAGGGCGGCGATGGTGCCCGCTTTCTTGCGGTTCATGTGAAGGTTCACGAAGGTGGTAAGCTTGCGGTAGATGATGTGGTTCTGCTCGCCCTTCAGGATGCTTATGATGGAATTGCCGAGCCGTTCCTCGCGCTTCGTCTGAAGGCGTCCGTCGCGGTGCATCGCTGAATCGATGACCAGATACGCGCGGCGCCCGGGCTGTTGCGTCACTGCGCGGCTGATGCTCGCGCCATAGAGGCTTTCGTCGCAGAATCGCTTCCCCTCCATGTTCGCGAGCACCCCGGAGACAAAGGCGACCGGCGGGTAGAGAAAGCGGGAGGCCGCGCACACGTCCACGGAACTCAGCACGCCGCCTGCGTTCATTCCGAGCTCCAGTCCGCTCCCGTCGTCGCCGGCCGTGCCGAGGGGAAGGCACCCCTTGTAGGCTGGGGCGTATTCGTTGAATTTTTTCCTGTCGTACACGAATCCGCCCGTGGATATGATCACCCCACCCTTCGCGCGGATGCGCGCAGTTGTGCCAAGCTTTCTTTCAACCACGGCCAGGAGTTTTCTGCCCTTGCTGCTGACGAACCCCAGGTTGAACAGGAGGCCGTGCAGGGCCCTGGCCAGCGGCGATTGTTTCAATGCACGGACTTCTATGCCGACTACGGCACCGGTGTCGTCGGTTATGAGCTTTTCCGACCGGCACCGGTAGCGGACTGTCACGCCGCGGTCCAGTGCGGCCCTGTGCAGGGTCGAATACAGGAATCCGCCGGACATCCCCTTGCCCATGGGCACGTGGCCGCGGGGGACGTGCGAATCGCTGGCTTCATACTGTTTTTCGTTTCCGGAATAATAAAGCCCGAAGCCTCCCGGGGGCTGGTTTGTCTTTCCGGGGAAATAGGTTTCGGGAATAACAAGGCCCAGGCCCTCGAGCCATTCGATGTTGCCGGCGCTCTTCGCGCAGAAGGTCTTCATGACCGATGGGTCGATTTCATCGGCGCTCGATGACGGCGGGTTGCTCGCCATTTCGCGCATCATGTAGCGGTACATTTTTTCCGGCGTATCCTTGAATCCCGCGGCCTTCTGGTGTTTCGTGCCGCCGCCCGAGTAGATCACGCCGCCGCTCATTTTAGTGGCGCCGCCGCCGGTGAACCGGTCGAGGACGAGGACCCTGGCTCCGCTGTCCGCGGCTTCTATGGCGGCGCAGGCACCGGCACCGCCGAAACCGACCACGACCACGTCGAATTCCTCGTCCCAGGGCTGGATTATGGTGGAGGGTTCTTTTGCGTTCACGATGGCTCACTCCTCAGCGTGTTCGATCGACGGATAGACCGCGAGGCCGCGAGCTTCCCGTGTCAACGAAGATGGCTCATCGGGGAACCCCGGTCAGGATCGAACGTCAATTCGCGTTAATGTATTTTTTATAGAACTGGATGCATTCCTGCATGCCCTTTTCGTTGCCGATGATCGGTTTGAAGCCGAGATCGCGGCGCGCCTTGTCCTGTCGGAAGGTGAACCGCGCCGTGAGATTATGGACTTCCAGTCGCGTCATGAACGGGCGGGGCCCGCCGACGAAATGAAGGCATTCGGCGAGAAACCCGAGGAAATACATCGGAAGGGCGGGGATGGACCGCGTGGGGACCCTGTATCCGAGCCCCTCGATCAGGGGCCGCAGCCATTCCATCAGGTTCATCGGCTCCTCGTCAACGATGAAGTAGGCCTGTCCGCCTGCCACCCGGGGCTTTTTCAGGAGCGCCTCGGCGGCGAGAATCTCCGCGAGGACCAGGTTGTCCACGTGCGTGTTGTCGATGATCGCGTCAGCGGGTCCTATAGTGGCGACGAGCTTTCCCTTGAGCAGCTGGTCGATGAACTTGGCGAACATGTAGCAGTCGTCGGATGATCCCCATATGCCCCCGGGGCGGAGCGCCGTCGTGCGCAGGCCGGATTTGTCATCCGCTGCAAGGACGATCTTTTCGGCCGCGGTTTTCGTCTCGCCGTACAGGTCGAGATAGCGTTTCGCATAGGGCTTGGTCTCGTCGCCGCCGAGGACCGGCCTGGTGTCGAAGCAGACGCAGTGGGAGCTCGTGTAGACCAGCGCCTTCGCGCCGCTCTCCCTGCATGCTTTGATGACGTTTTCCGTCCCCCCGACGTTGATACCGTAGACCTCGCGGCGCACGGACGACCGGCAGATGCCGAGAAAGTTCATGACGGCCGCGCAGTGGAAGACCACGGTGCAGCCGTCCGCCGCGGCGCGGACCACGCCGTAATCCCTGATGTCGCCGGTAAAATACCTGACATTGCGAACGGGGTTCGCGTCGGGACGGATGTCCAGGGAATGCACGGTGCAATCCCGCTCGAGCAGAGCGTTTGCGAGGGCGCGGCCCACGAAGCCCGATCCGCCAGTAACCAGACAGGCGTGTCCTGAGATGGGTGTCGTTTTAGTCATAGTCGGGAACTATATGTTTAATCACTTGAACCAGAAACTATTTTTTGGGACGGGTTTTTGTCAAACTGTTTTTTGCGGGTAATTGCCCTTACCGCTGATCGGGGAATTTTACGGCCCGCCGGGTTCGCCCACGGGCCGTATCGTGCGGTAAGACTTATCCTTGAAAGTCCGCGCCGGTCAGACTGGCACTTATCTCCCAGAGGCGGGAGTGGAAATCCGTTCCCGACGAGAGGCGCGGTTCCTTCATTTTCATGAAACGAAAGTATTTTCCGCTCGCACCCCACAGATCGGGGGAGGTCGCCACGTAGATTGCCGTGCGGGCGGCCCGCGCCGGGGTGGGGAAGGTGCGCTGGATGATGGCATCGGCGAGACGGGGAACGAACCCCGGTTTTTTTGCGATATTCGTCGCCATGGGCCCCGGGTCCACGGCATTGACCGTAACCCCCGTCCCGTCAAGCCTGCGGGCGAGTTCCTGCGTGAAATAGGCCACGCCGAGCTTCGACCTGCCATACGCCTTCGCAAAGGAATACCTCTGCCTGCTCCCGTCGATGTCGTCCGGATCGAGAGTGGCTATCATATGACCGTCTGACCCGACATTCACGATCCGAGCCGGGGCCGACGCGATCATGCGCGGGAGAACCAGCAGCGTGAACTGGAACATGGCGAGGTAATTCACCGCGAAGGTCTCCTCGATGCCGTCCACCGTCAGGCGAAGGTACCGGTTCACCATTCCGGCGTTGTTCACGAGTATGTGGAGGGGGCGGTCCCACGAAAGGAATTCGCGCGCCCCGCGCTCGACGTCCTTCCGAGAGGAAAAATCGCACGCGATCGCCGCGGTACCGTTCGCGAACCGGCCACGCACCGCTTCGCAGGACTCCCTGGTCGGCCCGTGAAGAACGATGTCGGCACCCATGGAGTGCAACGCCTCGGCCACCGCGAGCCCGTGGCCGCTGGTGGAACCGGTTACGAGGCAGGTTTTACCGATCAGATTTTCCGATACCGCCATGATCTTCCTCCTGATGGCGTCGAATCCTGCGGACTGCCGGAAACGATGTCAAGGAAAAGATACTTGATGCCGTGCAGGGACGAGGGGCGCGTCACGTTGACAATTTATGCGGAGGCGGTACATGGTTTTCGTTTTATGATTGAAAGGTCTCTCGTTACCGGACACTATGCCTGTGCACCGTGCATTTCCGAAGTCGTGCTTGGGGAGGCTGATAATGAAGAAACCCGTATTGGACAGGAAGGCGTTCAAGGGGGTCTTTTCGGTGGTTCCTACGCCTCTTCTGGAGAACCAGGAAGTCGATTACAGGGGATTGGAAGTGCTCATCCGCTTTTATGTCGACCAGGGTTGCCACGGCCTGCTCGTGCTCGGAAGCTATGGCGAATTGCCCTATTTTACGTTCGATGAACGGATCGAGATCGTCAGGCGTGCCGTGAGGGCGGTCGACGGACACGTCCCCGTCATCGCGTGTGTGGGATATTGCGGCCTGCGCGAAGCGGCGCTTTTTCTGGAAAAAACGAAGCATATCCCCCTCGATGGCTACCTTGCCGTCTTGCCCACGTATTTTCGTGTCGCGCACGCAGACTGCCTGCGGTATTACCGCGACCTCGGCACCATTACGGACAGGCCCCTCCTTTATTATCATATCCCCCAGCTCACAGGGATATCGCCGTCGCCCGGTCAGCTTTCCGAGCTCCTGAATCTCGGGTGTATTTCCGGCATCAAGGACAGTTCGATGAACCTCGGTACGTTGAAACGAACGGCTTCGCTGATGGGAAAGGCCGGACTCCCGTATTTCGCGGGCAGCGGTTTTCTGCTTCTCGAAACGCTCGGGCACGGGGGTGCGGGGGTCATGTGCACCGTCGCCTCCCTGTCGCCCCGGACGGTGGTCGATTGTTACGATGCGTATAGTGCCGGCGATCACGTCAGGGCGCGTGTACTGCAGGACAGGATACTCGATTTCCTGCCGCTCATGAATTCCTTCGCGATGCCGGCGTCCGTTCAGAAGTTCGGCTTCGCGGTACTGTCGCGAATACGCGCGAGCGCCATTTCGCCGAGGCAGGCGATACTCAAGGAATATCTCAGACAGAACGGTTTTCCCGTAACCTCCGTCGTGAGGTCGCCGCTGCCGCAGCTAACCGAAAGTGACAGGGCCGCGGTCTCGTCATTCATCAAGAAGGGAAGGATCGCGGACTGACCCCCGGCTCCCGACCGGCATGGTGCGCGGGAGCCGGGATGCAGCGCGTGCATATCACTGACGATATCCGGAGGAGATTCAAATGAAAAAAAAGAAAAGCGCGGCCATATTCGACACCTCGGATTTTCCCATCGGACTTTTACGCGCCGGCATCTGCAGGGGCACCGGGGCCGACCCTGAAGAACTCAAGGAAAAACCGGTGATCGCCGTCGTCAATTCGCACACGGAATTCAACCCGGGGCACATGCACCTCGCGGAACTCGCGGTTCGGGTGAAGGAGGGCGTGCATGCCGCGGGTGGCATCCCCTTCGAGTTCAACGTGCCCGCCCCCTGCGACGGGATGACCGAGGGCCATGAGGGCATGCGCCACGTGCTGCCGCAGCGCGACCTGATCGCGGACATGGTGGAGACGCACATCCGCAGCATGATGTTCGACGGGATGGTCATGATCGCCGGTTGCGACAAGATCATACCAGGCATGCTCATGGCGGCGGCCCGCCTTGACCTGCCCGCGATATTCATCACGGGGGGGCCGGGATCCTTCCAGGTCCGTTTCCTTCCCTCGATGAAGGGCAGCATCGACCACAAGGACTATACCACGGATTACGGCGCCAAGCTGGCGTCGGCCACCTGCGCCACCTGCGGCTCCTGCGAGGTCATGGGCACTGCCAACACCTTCCAGTGCCTGGTCGAGGCGATGGGCATGTGCCTGCCCGGTTCCGCCAACGTTCCCGCGTTCCATTCCGAGAAACTGCTGTTCGCGCGGAAGACGGGAATGCGCATCGTCCATATGGTGGAGGAGGGACTCACCGCGCGCGCCATCATGACTCGCGAGGCACTCGTCAACGCGCTGATCGTCGACCTGGCCATCGGCGGTTCGACGAACGCGGCCCTTCATCTCCCGGCAATAGCGCATAACCTTGGGGTCGAATTCCCCCTCTCCCTGTTCAACGAATACAATGCGAAGGTCCCGACCCTCTGCTCGATAAGCCCCAGCGGGCCCCACGGCATGATCGACCTGTACAAGGCGGGTGGGACCATGGGCGTGATGAAGATGCTGAAGGACGACCTGAACCTGGACTGCATGCTGGCGAGTGGATTCAGGCTCGGCGAGACGCTGGAATACGTGTCCGTCCTCGACGAAACGGTCATACCGCCCCGCGACAGGCCCTTCAGGAGCGAGGGGGCCACTGCTGTCCTTTTCGGCAACCTGGCGCCGGAGGGCTCCGTGGTTAAGCAGAGCGCGGTCGCTCCCGGAATGCTGAAATTCACCGGGCCGGCGCAGGTATTCGAGTCGGAGCACGACGCGCTTGCGGCCTTCCGCGAGAAAACCATACGGGACGGCAGCGTGATGGTCATCAGGAACGAGGGGCCCAAGGCAGGCCCCGGCATGCCGGAGACGCTGGCGATCACGCTGGCCATGGACGTGTCGGGGCTCGCGCGCGTGGCCATGATCACTGACGGCCGTTTTTCCGGGGCCTCCGCGGGGCCCTGCATCGGCCACATATCGCCCGAGGCGGCTCGCGGCGGGCCCATCGCCGCGGTCAGGGACGGTGACGAGATCACGATCGACATTCCCGGGCGCGCGCTGAATGTCAGGCTCACGGACGAGGAGATCGAGAAACGGCTGGCGGGGTACAAACCGCCGAAACGGGATATCGATTCAACCTACCTGCGCCGCTACATCAGGCACGTCTCGTCGGCGGCCAGGGGCGCGGTGCTCGAGGATTAAACGCCTTCGGCATTGGCGCGGTGACGGGCTCCATGCCGGAAGGAAACACAATCAGTCTTGATTCCGGAGGAACCGGTGATGAAAAAAATAGCAATAGCATTGGCGATTACGCTTGTGGTTGCAGTCGCTGCCATTTTCCTGAAAATGAACACCGTCAGCAACGGAAACAGCTATCTTCCGGCAGATGAAGTAGTCGCCAACCTCAGAAAAACGGCCGCCGTCGAAAAAAACGGCGCCACCTGTCTTGGCAGGGCCAGGAAGAAAATAATGGACGGGAACATCTTCCTCTATCTCGACGGGAGTCCCTACGAGATGGGATTCCAGCATGGCCGGCTTCTTGCGGAGGAAATATCCCGGGGCGTTGTGCCTGAATTCGCGAATCCGCTGGATAGCGTCCCGACGTATAGAGACAAGACGCGGATAGTTAAATGGTTCGTCATGAAATACCTCGAATTCAAGGTGTATGCCCCTCTCGAAAGGAATACGCCGCCCGCGTATCTTCAGGAGTTGAAAGGTATCGCGGATGGCTCGGGTTTGGATTTCAGGACCGTATTTATCGCGAACTTCCTTTCCGATATGAAAATGGTGATGTTCAAGGGGGATATTACGGGCAAGTTTACGATTGCCCGCGGCGTCGTTTCGTGCTCGGATTTCGCCGCCGCGAATAAGGCGACCCGGGACGGGAAGATGATAATCGGCAGGAATACCGATTACACCGGGCAGGGCCGATGGATGAAGAACCAGACCGTTTTTGTGTACGGGCCGAAAAACGGTCTTTCCTACGCCCACATCAGCACCGCAGGCATCATCAAATGCAACGCGGGGATGAACGAAAAGGGGATCACGGTGGGAGGGCATTTCATGGGATTTGACGATGCCGCCGCCGGCGGGATTTCCTTCGCGATACTCGAGAATGAAATAATGAGAAAGGCATCGAGCATCGATGAGGCTATTTCGATACTCCGCAACGCGAAAATCGCCGGTTCATGGGGCCTTTTCATATGCGATGGAAAGACGCGAACGGCCGTCGCGGTTGAGGCGAATTCAAGGATGGTGACCGTTCGCGCGATGAAGGATGATGTCCTCTACCTGACGAATTACGCGATTACTGAAAAGATGGCGAAGCATGATTTTTTCCGGAGGAAAAACCTGTTCATGCGCGATATCGCGGGTCGGTACCGTGATCTCGGCATTCTGATCCAAAGGAATTACGGCCGCATAACGCCGGAAATGGCGGCGGAATTCATGGGGAATCATTTTGACTTCGTCGTGAACGCCGAAAGAAGCTGCGGTAATTCCGTTGGCGCGATCAGCACCATCACGTCGGTCGTGTTCGCTCCCGAACAACGCATTTTCTGGCTGGCTTCGGGCAGCGAGCCCGCGTGGAACAACGCGTATGCAGGGTACGATTTTAAGAGAATCATACACGGTGACTTCACGAACGACCGGCCGGGTACTCTGCCCGGGTATCGCTGGCGAAACGCCAGGAACAGAGCGGCGATGGAAGACTATACCAGGGCGCTGGTCCTGTACCACGGCGATGTGCGCGATACGCGGCAGGTGGTGTCCCTGCTTGAAAGCGCCATCGATCAGGCACCCGATGAACCCGTGTATTCGCATCAGCTGGCAAGAATGTTGATTCATGATAAATCGTATCGAAGAGCGGAAAAGGTATTATTGAAGGCGTTAACATTTCCACAGTGGAACAATGAAAAAGCCATATCGTGGCTTTTACTGGGGAATCTCCATGATTTGTCGGGTAAAAGGGGTGAAGCTCTTTCATGCTACAAAAAGATTCTATCCCTGTATCATGAAAACGGCGGCGATTTCATCAAGGGGATAAACAGGCTCCTGTACTCCAGGGCACTTGATTACTCGAAGCGCCCTTTTACCGAGAACCGGATGAAGGATATGGAGATTGATTTCAGGATGAATGGCGGAGTCGAGTAATACCGAGGGACCGCACCGGCCGCGGGTATATCCATCACCTCTCATGAACTCTTTCCGAATATCACGAGCGCGTCCACCGCAACCGGCATGCCGTCCCTTATCAGGAGCGGGTTGATGTCGATCTCGGCGATCTCGCTGTTCTCGATGCCTATCCTTCCGAGGTTGACCAGGATTCGAGCCAGGGCTTCCCGGTTTGCCGCGGGCCTTCCCCTGAAAGCGTCCAGGAGTTTTCCCGCCCTGATCTCGCGCATCATGTCGAAGGCGTCCCGCTCCTGCAGCGGGGCGATCCTGAGCGAAACGTCATTCAACGCCTCCGCGTAGATGCCGCCCAGGCCGAACATCACGCAGGGCCCGAACTGCGGATCGCGGATGAGTCCGGCCATGAATTCGCGGTCTCCCCTGATCATCTGCTGCACCAACACCCCGTCGAGTCGGCCCCCGCCGCGCCGCTCGATGGCCCGGTACGCGTCCGCGAGCGCCTCCTCGCCTTCAATGTCGAGCACGACCAGCCCGTGCTCCGTCTTGTGCGTGAGGGTGCGCGACGATCCTTTCAGCGCCACCGGGTATCCGATCCCGCGGGCGATGGATATCGCTTCATCGGGGCCGTGGGCGATGCCCTCCACGGTTACCGGGATCGAGAAGGAGTCGAGGATTCGCTTCGATTCGTATTCGTTGAGCGATGCGTGTCCCGCGCCGGTCGCGTCCCGTATCGTCGCGCGGCATTCCGCCGACGGGGATGCGCCCGTGTTAGTGTCCGCCTCTGATTCAAGTATGATCGTCTTGCGCCGATGATATCGCGAAACCGAGGCGATGGCGCGCAGTGCGTCAGTCACGTCGTCATACACGGGAATCCCGGCGCGGATGAAAAGAGCACGGGTCTCACGGACCATTTCCTCCAGGTCCAGGGCATCCTCCTCCTGCCGGAAATTCGGCATGACGAGCACCACAGGCTTGCCGGTGAGATCCACGGCTTCCCGGCATGCCGCGGCCATCTCCCCGCCCGGGATGAAATCCCGCAAGTTCTTCACGCCCATGACGTCTTTCTGCGCCTTGAAGTGATAGATGAGGAACACCAGTATGTGAATGTCTATTCCGTCGTCCTCCGACGCGTGAAGAAGAATCTGCTTAATGGCCCGGGGCGGCACGAAGGGATTGGCGACGTCGACGGGGTTGGCGGCGCTCGAGCCCGGCTTCGGGAGCAGGTCCATGATCGACTCTTTCAGGTCCTCGCGAAGCTGCGGAATGGCGAGTCCGAAAGACTCCGCCGCGTCGGCGGCCGCGATGCCGAGCGCTCCACCGCCGCCCACGATGCAGCAGCCGCGATAGGCGCGCGCCGGGAGCATGGAGAACGCGAGGGACGCGTCGACCATCTCTTCCATGCTTTCCACCCGGATCGCGTTGGCCTGCGCGAGCGCGGCCTCCCAGATGCTTTTGCGTCCGCTCATCGACGCGGTGTGGCTCGCTGCGGCCCTGCTTCCCGAATCGGAGAGCCCGCCCTTTATCACCAGGACCGGCTTCTCCATGGCCGCGGCCTGAAGCGCCGGGAGAAAGGCCGGGCCGTCGGCGATGCCCTCGATATACATGCAGATCACGCGCGTGTCGGGGTCCTGCGTGAGATAGCGCAGCATCTCGGTTTCGCGCAGGTCACAGCCGTTCCCGAAGCTCACCACTTTCGAGAAACGGACGCCCCGCCACTTGCCGATGAGTCCGAAATCGACCGAATGGCCGCCGCTCTGCGACAGGAAAGCCACGCCCCCGGGCTGCCGCGAAAGGTTCGGGCCGGGGAGGAGGGTCTGGCCGGATTTCGGGCAGTAGATGCCGAAACAGTTCGGCCCGAGGATCCTGATGCCGCGGCCGGCGATGGCCCGTATCTCTTCCTCGAGAGCGGTCCCTTCAGGCGTGCCGGTTTCCCTGAAGCCCGACGAGAGTATCTCGACGCCCGCGGCGCCCTTTTCGAGGCAGGATTCGACCGCGGCGGGAACGTACCGGGCGGGGATGGCGATGATGGCGAAATCGATGGTCCCGGGAATGTCTTCGATGGAAGGATAGATTGTAAGGCCCCCGGTGGTCCCCCTGCGCGTGCTTACCGGATACAGCTTCCCCCCGTACCCGATGGCCAGGTGCGAAAGGAGGATGCTCCTGCCGAAGCTGAATCCCTCCGAGGCGACGCCGACGATCGCGATGCTCTCCGGATTGAACATCCTGTCGAGTTTTTCGTAGCCGGCGCGTCCGCTCTGCTGGTTCATGGCCCCTCCCGTAAAAATGCGCTTGACGCGCCGCCTGCGCCATGCCGTCATGCATACCATACCGTATGGTATGGAGGCGCCGTATTGTCAAGAGAAAAAGATGCGCAAAGGATATGGCTCGACGAGGGGTTGAAGATCCTCGAGACGAAAGGGCCGTCGATGCTGTCAATAGATAACCTGGCGCGCCGCACCGGGAAGACGAAGGGGTCTTTCTACCATCATTTCAGCTGCCGGGAACAGTATATAAGGAGCCTGCTGGGGCATTACGAGACGATTTCGACGCGGGAGGTCCAGCAAAACGCGGAAAGCGCCAGTGGGTTGCGCGAAAGCCTCAAGGCGCTCACGAAGCTGACCTTCGAACTGTCGGGACGCCTGGAACTTGCCATCCGCGCATGGGCGCTGTATGATCCCATGGTGAGGCGTTTCCAGGACCGCCTTGACCGCCGGAGGCTTGAACATCTGCGCGGGCTGCACGTCGCGTCCGGCATGGGGGAGGATGCCGCCCGCACAAGGTCCTATCGCGACTACTCGCTGTATATCGGGCTGCTGCAGCTCAAGCACCATTATTCCGATGCCGGGTTCCGCGTTTTGCTGAAAAACATTTTCATGCCCTGAACCCGATCGCACTCATTCTTCCGGCTGGACTGACATGCAATTTTACTGGTACCGAATATTTTCAATTAATCCTTCACTCAATGAAAGGAAGTCTTGCTATCGGGAGCGCGGCTTGCGATAATGGTTGCCGATACAGTCCTGGTGAATCATGATGGTTCGGTACTGTTCCGTCTGTGCGCGGGCCGCTCGTAGAGGTGAAATTATGGGGATGTTCGAAAACGATACAACGGTCATGGAAAAAGGCCCGGGGGTGTTCCAGGGAACGGTCTCCGACAACTGGTCGGTGAACGGCAATCCCAACGGGGGTTATCTCATGGCGATCCTGACTGGCGCGATGACGGCGCGCTCGGACAAGAAATCGACGCCGATCGTCACGGCCAATTACATCTCGCGGTGCGTCCCGGGAAAGGTCGAGATCAGCGTGGAGGAAGTCTCCCGCTCGGCGCAGTTCAACCGCTACGACGCCAGGCTCATCCAGGACGGGAAGGAGAAGATCCGCGCCCTGGGCACCTTCACGGTAGAAAAAACGGATTGCGGCTTTGAACGCTATGAGACCGGCGCGCCGGAACTCGCGCCGATCGCTTCGTGCGTCCCGCTGCCCGAGATGCCGCAGTACACCCTGTTTCACAACCTGGACATGCGCCTGGACCCGGCGAGCGCGGTCTGGCTGCAGGGAAAGACCGCGGAAAAGTCGGAACAGAAGGGCTGGGTGAAATTCAGGGACGGCGGCGGTTATGACCTCCTGTCGCTCTTGCTCATGGCCGACTCCATCCCGCCGGCCATCTTCGTGAGCCAGGGACCGACGGCATGGGTGCCGACCATCGAGCTATCCATAAACATCCGGAACCTGCCACAGACCGAATGGCTCAGGTTCGTCCTCAGGACGCGCTTCGTCACCTGCGGCCTTCTTGAGGCGGACGGCGAGGTGTGGGACGACGCGGGGAACCTGGTTTCCATTTCCCGTCAGATCGCCCAGATACGGAAGATGTGAAACCTGCGATGTCATGCAACTCACTGGAGGGAAGCCGGCAATGAAGATTTCCGAAAAACAGCTGATCGCTCTTTCTCAATTGTCCTTCGCGAGGATGGACGGCGCCTGGTTCATGGCCGTGGCCAGGAAATTCGGCATAGACGCCGCCTGGGACATGGACGTCGAGGCATGGAAGCAGTTTTCCTACGTGATGGGCAAGCACATCCGTAAGAACGTTTTTCCCGAACCGGTCTGGCTGGAAAGCTTTCTCGACGCGATGGAAATCTTCATGAACATACTCGGAATAACGAACCGTACCGTCGAACAGGAGAACGGTACCATACGCGTGCGGGTGACCGATTGCGATATCCAGAAGGGGATCGCCAAGGCGGGGATAGCCGACTGCGGCATCGTCACCGTGGAGACCTACACGGGAATGGCCCGCGGTCTTTTCGGGAAAGAGACGGACATCGAGGTGGTCCACGCGAAGAACCTGAACAGGGGGGCAGACTGCTGCGAGGTGATCATCCAAAAACCCTGATGTTCCCGCGGCGGCGTGAAATCATGGCGCCGGGTCCCGGGCGATGCTCCGATGCGTGGATTTAGACGAGTTATGCGAAAAATAAATATCAAAACAACCGTATTTATGAGCGTCGCCTTGTTGTCGCTGATGCCGGTTTGCCGCGCTGCCCGCGATGTGAATCCCGTGGCCGGTTTTCTAAAGAACGCCGAGCTCCAGTGCGAAGGGACAACCCAGCGGGATACAATAATGGAAGCGCTGAACGATATCCTCGTTCTGCCCGAAGAAGAGTTGAGGAAGCGGCGTTACCGCGATTATGCGGGTAACAAAAACCGATGGGACCTGCCGACGCTGCTCACGCGCCATTTCGTTCCGGACATGAAAGGCAAGACCCTCGGGGACGACTTTTACCGTGATGTGCGTTCCGATGCGACGCGACGCGAGGTGATAAAGATCATTAAGAGGATGGAATCGCGATAGGAGCAGGATAATTCCGCCGGGCGATCCCCGTTCACAAGGATTCGCGGAACATCACCTCCCCCAATTTTCCAGAATCCGTTAGCGGTGAACGCCGCAACGGCGGCGCGCAAGTGATCGCCCTTCCCGGGTGTCGGGCCGTGTCAATCTCGTATCACCGGGTACCGGTCGGTATCCGCCAGTTGAAAGTGCCACCATTCCGACGGGAACCGCGAGATACCCGCGGCTTCCATGGCCTTACCGAGAATTTCCCTGTTCCCGCACTTGTATCCATCGTCTTTTTCGCATGGATAATTGATCGAAGCCCTGTCTGAAAACTCGTCGAACTCCGACGGCATCGGCAACGCCCGGCCCCCGGCGTCGACGATCGAGCAGTCCACGGCAATGCCCCTGTTGTGATTGGAACCCTCGGAGGGGTTCGCCACGAAACGGGGATCCGGCATTACCTTCCACATGGCGATCTGAACGGCCATGGGCCTGTAGCAGTCCCAGAGTACTATTCTGTAACCTCTCCGCGCCAGAATATCCGCCGCCCTTTCGAGCCTGGCGGACAGGTCCCTGTGCACATAGCACCTGGAAACGCCATAGTCGCCGTACAGGTTGCGGCCCATGAAGTTTTTATCGGTATTGTATTTGAGGTCCACGATGAAATGCGCGCCGCGTACTTCCATGAAGCCGTCGGGTACCCTGAATGTCCGGGCGGTACCGCTTCTATTTTCAATGCAGGAACATGCCGTTGTCAGGATAAAGCCCAGCACAATGATTACATTCGGATGATTCATGTTTGCCTCGCGTGCATGTCCTGAAAGCCGGAATTCACATCAAGGATAGGGTGCTTTTCATGGGATGCAATGGACATGCGTCTGAACCAGATGCATACAGGCAGAGGGTGATTTCAACACAAATATCATATTTCGGTTTACAGGATCAGCCCATGCGTTCGATAATAAACGCACGTGTGGTTTTCAGGGGATATGACCAGGGCTTTTTCCGTGTTCGCGGTAGCATGAATTGAATGACAGGAGCCATATGAACTCAGAATCGAAACACCATGACGGATCCATACCGGTAATAATCGGCGCGGGCCAGGTGACGCTCCCCGTGCCGGAGGACATTACCCGCGCCCCATCCCATGCCGATATCGCGGCAGAGGCTTCGAGGCTCGCCTTGCGGGACGCTTCGCCAGACCGCGACATCGGGATGCATGTTGACACGGTCGTCGCGGTACGCACCTTCGCCGATTCCTTCCCCGCCTGGGGCTCGCCCTTCGGCGGCCCCGACAACGTTCCGGGGGCGGTCGCCGCGCGGCTCGGCATCCGCCCGGAGCGGTGCATCTACGAGATCGTGGGCGGCCAGTCCCCGCAAAAGCTCGTCGGCGAGTTCTTCCAGAGGCTGCACGCCGGCGAATGCCGCGTGGTCCTTATTGCGGGAGGGGAGGCGATCGCAAACAGCCGCGCGGCGCAGAAGCGGAAGGCCGTCCTCGATTGGAGCGAATCCTCGGACCTTCCCCTCGAAGACCGCGGTATCACCGGGGGCGACCCGCTTTTCACAAGGCTCGAATACGAGCACGGGCTCGTCATGCCCGTTCACTTCTACGGCCTCATGGAAAACGCGCGCAGGGCCGGCACGGGGATGGACCCGCGGGCCTATCTCGAGAAGATGGCCGCATTGTTTTCGTCGCTGTCACGCGTCGCCTCCCGGAATCCCCATGCCGCGTTTCCCGTGTTCCGGGATCCGGACACGCTTGCGGAGGTGACCGAAGCGAATCCCATGATGGTCGAGCCCTACACCAAGGGGCTCATATCGCGGGACCGGGTGAACCAGGGCGCCGCGATCCTGCTCGCGACCGTGGATACGGCGCGCGAGCTCGGCGTGAAAGAAGACAGGTGGATATTTCTCCACGGATACGCGGACTGCAAGGAACCCGTCATGTTGAAGCGAAGGGACCTCGGCCGCTCGCCCGCCATGAAAGCGGCGCTTGAAGGCGCCCTCGCCGCCGCGGGCAGGGACGCGCACAGCATTGATTTCTTCGACCTGTACAGCTGCTTTCCCGTGGTCGTGTTCAACGCGCGCGACGTCCTCGGCATACGCGACGATGACCCGCGTCCCGTTACGCTCACCGGAGGGTTGCCCTATTTCGGCGGCCCGGGGAACAACTACTCGATGCACGCGATCGTATCGATGGTCGGGAAGCTCCGCGAGAACCCCGGGCGCTGCGGGCTCGTGTACGCGAACGGCGGCTGGATGTCGAAGCACTCGGCCGGTGTATATTCGACAGAGCCCCCGTCGGAACCGTGCGCATGCGCGCGCCCGGCGGCCGCTCATGACGAAGGTGTCGAGATCGAGTATCGGCCGGAGGGGAGCGCGGTCGTGGAGACCTATATCGTCATATACGCGAATGGAATCCCTGACAGGGGAGTGGTCGTCGCCCGGCTCGCGGATTCGGGAAAGCGCTGCATCGCCGGAACCGCTGAGGGAGACGCAGCGACGCTGGCCGCGATGAAAGATTCGGATCCCCTCGGCAGAACCGTCTTCGTGCGGCCGGACCCGCGCGGCAACTCCTTCGCGTTCACGGAAGAACGACTGCGGGAAATTTTTCCACGCCGTGCCGCCGCGTTCAACGGTGAGTACCGTTACATCCGGATCGAGCGCAGGGAGCATATCCTGGTGGTCACCATAAACCGGCCGGAGGTGCGCAACGCGCTGAATCCCCCGGCGAACGACGAGCTCGAAGCGATATTCGACGCGTTCGAGGCCGACCGGGGTCTGCGCGTCGCCGTCATCACCGCCGAGGGCGGGGAATCGTTCTGCACGGGCAACGATCTCAAGTATATGGCGTCGGGAGGGAAACTCTGGTTTCCTGCGAGCGGCTTCGGGGGGCTCACGAACCGGTCCGGGAGGACGAAGCCCGTCATCGCGGCGGTCAACGGATCGGCACTCGGCGGCGGCCTCGAGATCGCCCTCGCCTGCGATATCATTGTCGCGTCGGACGGCGCGGTCTTCGGCCTTCCCGAGGTTAAAGTGGGGCTCGTCGCGGCAATGGGAGGAATCCAGCGCCTCACCCGGCAGGTGGGGGGCAAGCTCGCGAACGAAATGCTGCTCACGGGCAGGGCGATCGGCGCATCCAGGGCGCACGCGGCCGGGCTCGTGAATTACGTGGTCCCTCCGCAGGAACTCATGAACAAGGCGATGGATGTCGCCCGGGAGATCGCGGAGGCCTCGCCTGCCGCGGTTCGTTGTACCATGGACATCGCCCGGGAATCATCGAGGATCGCGTCGGTCGACGAGGCCGTGGACCGGCACTACGACGCGCTCGATCTTCTGATCAACAGCGAGGATTTCTACGAGGGGCCGCGGGCCTTCGCGCAAAAACGCAAGCCCCGGTGGAGATGAGGACTGATAGCTCCGGGCGAAATGCGGCATCACAGCCGAGCAACGTACGCCGTCGCCGGAAGGATCATACCAGCCGTTGCAGCTGCTTCAGGATGAGGTGTACCTGCTTTTCGCTCCCAACGTTCCGGTCTTTCTTGTTGTCGATGACCAGCGATGAATAGCCGTGCAGCAGCGACCAGACGCCGAGGGCCACGATCTGATAATCGGGCGGGTCCTTCTTTCTGCCGGCATTGCATTTCCGCAAAATGCCGATGATCGATGAAAACCAGAAGTCATACCGCCTGAAGAGCTCCGGGTATTCGGTCTTGTTGTGGATATAGTCGCCGAACATCAGGCGATAATAGACCGGGTTGTCTGCGGCAAACCGGATGTATATCCTGCCCAATTCGACAAGCTCCCCGTGCGGATCGCCCTCGAACTTCCCTTCGGCTGCGGCCATTTCCCCCGCCAGTTCGTCAAATCCGTTGAGCGCCAGCGCGACGACCAGGTCCTCCTTGCTGCCGTAGTGGCGGTACAGTGCGGAGTGGCTCACGCCGATCTTTGCCGCGACGTTCCGCAGGCTGAGCATCCTGATTCCTTCCTTCTGGATGATCCCGATGCAGGCCGCCATTATGGCCTTTTTCAGGTCGCCGTGATGGTATTGCTTTTTTTTCATTTTTCCATGCCATGACGCCATTAAATGTTGACAGTGGAAACATCGCCTGTTATCCTGCTCTATGTTTCCAGTGGCAACATTAGCATGCCGGATCGCAATGTAAAACACTTTTTGGAGGCGGCGATGAAAGATCATGTCTTCTGCCCGCAGTGCGGAAAAAGGCTCGCGGTGCGAAATGTCGGCGGGAAAGAGAGGCCGTCATGCCCGTCGGACGGATGCGGCTATGTTTTCTGGAACAACCCCCTTCCGGTGGTGACGGCGATCGTCGAGCACGAGGGGGGGATAGTGCTCTCCCGCAACAGGGAGTGGCCCGAAAAGGTTTTCGGCCTCAACACCGGATTCCTTGAAAAGGACGAGACGCCCGAGGAGGGGATCGCCCGCGAAATAAAAGAGGAGCTCGGCCTCGACGCCGCGGTCGTCGGTTTTATCGGGCTCTTCCCCTTTTTCCCCGCGAACCAGCTGCTGATCGCCTATCACGTGTGCGCGACGGGAACCATAACGCTCGGCGATGAAATCGCCGAGACCAGGCACGTGCTCCCCGGCGCCTTGCGGCCCTGGAATTTCGGCACCGGCCTCGTGGTGAAAGCCTGGCTCGAGAAGAACGCGCAACCGGGCGCGTGAAAACGAATAGCTCGAAGGAGGAGGCATGCTCGCAACGAAACAATTCCGGGACATCACGATCTACAGGATGGGAAGGAGCATCGGGAAGTTCGTCCCCTACTGCGTGCATTCATTTTTGATAGGCGACATGCTCGTCGACACGGGCACGGCATACGCGCGGGCGGAGTTCCTGGCGGCCCTGCGGGGCAGGAGGATCGCAACAATAGTAAACACGCACTTCCACGAAGACCACATCGGCAACAACGCCCCGTTGCAGCAGGCCCTCCCGGTTGAGGTGCTCGCGCACGTGGATTCCGTTCCATACATGGCGGAGCCGAAGCTGATCGGGCTGAAGCCGTACCAGAAATTCGTGTGGAAACGGCCCGAGGGCTCGACGGCACGGAATGTGGACGGGAGCATCGCGATATCCGGTCACACCTTCCGCGTGATTCACACCAGGGGGCATTCCGAGGGCCACATCTGCCTGTACGAGCCGTCGGAGAAGTGGCTCTTTACCGGCGACATGTTCTGCGGCGTCAACAATATCTACCTGCGGGCGGATGAAAACTTCAACCAGCTGCTCGCGTCGCTCGAGGAACTGGCCGCCCTGGAAATCGACACGCTTTTCTGCGGCCTGAAGGGCGCCGTCGCGGACGGCGGCGGTGCGCTTCGCGCAAAAATCGCCTTCATGAAAAAGCAGCGAGACCTGGCGATCGGGCTTTTCCGCGAAGGGATATCGCCGAAACGGATACGGGCGGCGCTCCTGGGCCGGGAGGACATGATGTTCTACGTCACCGGGGGACATTTTTCGAAGCAGAACCTGATAAACAGCATCCTGGAGGAATACCTGTGATCGCCGTTGACGGGGAAATCACGGACCGTTATGCGCACCGGCGGATCGGCAGGATGCGTAAGATCGTCGAACTTCAGCTTTCCGCACGAATGAGAAAATCGCTTATGGCTTTATCAGCAGAATGACTTATTGACAAACCGTAGTGGCATTGTACAATGGCCGAACCTGGCCCGGCTTCTGGATCTGTCACGTTGGGCGATGCCGACATGTCGAGAGTCAACTGCTTCATGACACCGGCATCTTCATTGGCACGGGTAAGCATTCGGAATCAGAAAGTATATAGTTTCCATTGCGATCGCATTCGATTTCCATTAACCGATTATGCCCTTAACAGGGCGTGTATATCCCGATATATGCCAGGATGTACCCGCTGAATCGTGCCCATTTCACGATGGAGGTTTGAAGCTGATGGGTCACACCAGTTACGCGTACGAGTCGTTCAGCAGGTTTTATCCTGAGCGAAAAGACAATTTTCTCAACTTCATAAGGGACGTGCCCAATACGATGAATTTCATGTACCTTGTCGTGAAGCTCCATCTCGAGGGAAAAAATGCCGGAAATGGCATCAAGAAAACATTCGTGCTTTTCCTCATGCAAAAACTCGCCAAGGTAGTCAAACAAGAAGACACGGCCGATTTCGTGGTATGCGATATCGTACGGTTGCTGTACGGCATTCCCGATTTACGTGAGATCGTCGACAGCCGAAACCCGTACCCCATCAGGAAAGGAACAGCGAACATCAACGGGACTCAGAAAGAGATTATCTGGGCAGAGTATTATTCCCCCTCCCTGGAGGGGACGGTGAAATTCGGTTATAACACCAATCTCGTGTTTGCCGAAGACTCGCAGCCGGATAAAGAAATAGACCAGCACCATTATGGCAGGTATGAAAACAGGTATGCCGGAAGCGGGCCCGGCCCGCGAGGTATGCCTTTCCCGGAGGACATCCGGCAGCCGTACCGCATCACGTTTGACGTCGAGGGGGATAGGCTGACGCTCGAATTGGAAAAATACTGATGCCACAATAATACGGATTTCATCAAAAAAACACTCGCATATTTTTCAGAGTTATTCGACAAAGAACTAAAAAACATCGCTCTGACGGGGGGGTAATGGAGATTACAACGCAGCAGCAGGGCCGCGTCAACCAGCTCGTGAACGCGTTCAACCTGGACGGCTTCGACGTGGATGCCGCACCCGGTGGGGACGTTTTCATCTACAATGGAAAAATAGGGATCCGGGCCGTCCATCGACAGGCGAAGATCGGCAGGACGGACGCGCGCAAAAAAGCCTATTATGTCGAAGGCGGTCCGGGCGAGATGGGATACCTGATCGGCGTCATGGCGGAGCCGGACATATCCCGCATGTGCACGGAGTTTGTAGACAACATCGTGTTCGACTTCCTGAACGTGAAGCTGAAGGACGGTCCCCTCAAATGCATGCTCAACAGGATACTCCAGAACATCGTTGCCGCAATCACGAAAAAGATGATCCCCGACATCCCTGTCGAGTACTGGCAGGAACTCGAGGGAGTCGTGAACGGATGCAGGGCGGCTAACCCGAAGACAAAGGTGAGCGCCGAACGCCTCCGCGCGCTGAACGCCGGTATCGATGCGCTGCTGGCCTTCATATATTCGGGCAAGCTGCCGGTGTTCAGGAAATATCCCGTGCCCGTCAGGGCGAAGTATTTCCGCGTGCCGGTCATGTGCAACGGGTTCGCCGCGTTCGGCGGACCTGCCGGGGCGCCGGACCGGTGGCACCTTTTCGGAAGGCACTTCATGTTTCCCACGGCCGGGGTGTTTCAGCATACGGCCGCCTATATCCTTCAATTTCCCGACAACGGCATACCCTTCGTGAACGTGACCGCGCCCGGGATGATCGGGAGCATCGCCGGCATGAACAGGTTCGGCGTCGGAGCCGGGGTCGACATGGCCGCTTCGGCGAACTGCGATTCAAGCAGACCGGGATTCAACTCGCTATTGCTCACGCGGCGTGCGGTCGAGAAAGGGAACACCTGCGAAAAGGCACTCGACGTGATGGTGCAGGCGCAGCGCGGCGTTTCCTGGATATATCTCCTGGCGGACGGCGGCAGCCAGCGCGCCTGCGTCGTCGAAGCGGGGAGATCCTCCCCCGTGGAGGACTATCTTTCCTATCCGCCGTTCGACATGAGGAGGAGCAAGGTCCTCCCGGACAAGGATTTCATCGACGCCCACGGATCCGCGCCGTACTGCTGCGGCCTCATGCCGCGCTACAACAACTACCGGTACCCGGACGAGTACCTCGGCTTCGACCGGGGATGCGTCGAGTATCACCGGAAGATCGTGCCGTGGTACAAATACGACTACAGGCCCGATGATTTCGGCAGGACGGGATACATCGACCCGGGATGGAAGGACAAGAATTGCCCGGGAAACTTCTACTTCGCGCCGGAGCGCGAGACCGAAACGAACCTGGTGCTCGCCACGAACCATTTCATCATACCGGAGATGCGCCTTTGCGCCATGCGGGAGTGGACCAGCATCGTCAACGGCAGGAGCGTGAACGACAGCCAGTGGCGCTACGACGAGTTGAACGTCGAATTGCAGCAGGCGATGGCCGCTGGGGGAGGCGCGCTCTCGTACGCCGACGCGAAAAGAATCCTTAATTTCATAGGCGCCGACGGAAAATTCCCAGCGTATTACAATTCCAGGGGCGATCCCCTTGACGAGGTGGCGATCCACGGATCGCAGTCGTTGATGGACCTGGTGAACCTCACCATGGAGACCCGGTACGGGTATTATTCGGACATGTGGCTTACCATACATCTGAAGAGGTATCTGGCGCAGGCGGGGTGATTCAAAACAGCATTTCGTCGTGCCGTTGCCGTAACGCCGCATTTTCGACGAAAAATGGGGAAATGGTGCCGGATCGTCCCGGCTGGGAGGTCGCGCCATCCTGACCGCACCGCGGATATCCGGTCATGGATCAAAATACTGTTTTACAAAATCGCGGAATGGTATAGACCGTCGTTACGCGGGTACATTCGCCGATATCATTCAGGGGCAGAAATGACGAAATCGAAGTACGCGGCTTTCGTCGCGCGTGCGGTGGAAGCGGGGGCGGTGGAGGCGAAAATAATTGATACGTCGACCATCGTTACCGGCGCATGGGTAAGGATGAAATGCAAGTTCGGTTGCAGCGGATATGATTCCAGCCTGTGCTGTCCTCCGCACACCCCAGGGCCGGATGAGACCCGGAAGGTCATCGATTGTTACCGGAAGGCGATCCTCATCCATTGCGATGATACCAGGAAGGTGACGAAACTCGTCGTGAAGCTGGAACGCGAAGTATTTCTCGCCGGGTTCCACAAGGCTTTCGGGTTCGGCGCGGGCCCGTGCACGATCTGCAGGCAATGCACCGGGGATGTGTGCAAGTACCCGGAACGCGCCAGGCCCTCAATGGAGGCGTGCGGGATCGACGTGTTCGGCACCGCCCGCGGAAACGGTTATCCGATCGACGTCGTCGCGGACTATGACGACGATGACAACTATTATGGCCTCGTCCTGATCGAATGACCGATGCCGACCCTTCGGCAGGAAAATACCGTACAACAGGGAGCAATGCCATGAACTTCAACGAGAAAGCGCTGCTTGGAAAAACCGGGCTTGCGGTCGGCAGGCTGGGCATCGCATCCGGGTTCGGCGCGCCGGTTCCGGCCATTGAAGAGGCGTTCGAACGTGGCTGCAACTACCTGACCTGGGGGACGTTCATAAAGGGATATATGCCAGGCATGCGCGAAGCGGTTCGCAACATCGTCTCCAGGGGCATGCGCGAGCGGATGGTCCTGGCGATGTTCAGCTACGCGCATCAACCGTTCCTGACGGAGCATTTCCTGGTAAAGGGCCTGAAGTCCGCGGGGCTCGAGTATGCCGACATCCTGATCCTGGGGTTCTTCTCCAGGCATCCTTCCCGGCGGGTTATCGACGGCGCCATGCGGCTGAAGGAAAAAGGCCTGGTGCGTTTCCTGGGACTATCCGGCCACAACCGCAGGCTTTTCCCCGAGCTTCACCGGGAGGGAATACTCGATGTTTTTCACGTGCGCTACAATGCGGTCCACCGCGGCGCCGAGACCGAGATCTTCCCTTTCCTCGAGGGCCCGGACCGTCCCGGTATTGTCAACTTCACGGCCACGTCCTGGGGCAAACTCATGAAACCAGGGAAGATGCCCGCCGGCGAAAGACCGCCGACGGCCGCGGAATGCTACCGGTTCGTCCTCTCCAATCCCGCGGTGGATGTGTGCATGACAGGCGCGCGCTCCGTCGGGGAGATGAGGGAGAACCTGGCGGTCCTGGACCAGGGGCCGATGACCGGCGAGGAACTGGCGCGCATGCGCCGCATAGGAGACCACCTGTACGGAAGGAAATGAGGACGGGCGGCGCACCACTTGATATGCCCGACAGCCTCAAGGGCAGCAGTCATACAACGAGGGCACGGCCCGGAAGAGTCCAATTATTGCGGTATGTGATCGATGAAAGGAAGCTGGTCGCCCCTTGCCCGACGGAAAAAACTGTGTCTGTGTGCCATGTTGACGAAGGACCCGACCAGGCAGCGCTCATAACCGGGGTGAAGAGCGGCATGACCGGAGACCTCATTGGATGCGTCGTCGGCTTAGCCGTGGGTTTCTCGCTCCTGGGCGGGGGAATATGGCTCTTGCGGTCCGATCGCGTACGTGCCCGATCGGTCTCTTCTGGATACACTTCCGGATAAATGTGACATCACACAAAGGAGTATTCTGCATGCTGCATATAGTCCTTGCGTTTACACTTTTTTCACTGGTGGCTGCGTATTTCTATTACATGGATTTCCGGCATATATTTAACAGGAGGACCGCACGAAAGGACCTTGCCGCCACGGCACAGGAACTGGGTCTCAAAAGAAAAGGCAGCGGCGAACTGGGGACTTGCGAGGGAAGGATCGATGGCTACTTCGTGAAAATAACTCCTGAAGAACATGCCAAGATCACCATCATGCTGAAGTCGAAATGCGACGTGTGGCTGTTCCGTACGAACCGGCTGGAAAAAATGATCAACTGGAGGTCCATGACCGAACCCTTTCCGGGCGGCGTCCCTTTTGCCTTCGGCAACAGGGACGCCAACGGCTTCTTTCACTACCGGTACGCGTCGAAAGGCGTCGCCGGGGCCCTGGGCCGCGCCGACGCCTCCCTGCGGCTTCTGGGCGAACTGGCGCGGAAATGGCGGTGGACCATGGGGCCGATGCAGCTCTCCTGCGGGCAGATCACGGCGAGCCCCTCGCGGGGCAACGGCCACAAATGCCATTCCATCACGGGCCGCCAGCTGATGGAATTTCTCCCCGGACTCGTCGCCCTGGCGAAGATGTGGGATTCACTGCCCGACCTGATCGGGGAGCGACAACCTCTGGAGGACAAAGAGAACGATCGATGAGATGGTGTCGTATTACATGACGGGAATGGAAGAATTATGAGCAAGGCATTATAAGTGAAGAACAGGAAAAGGGACCTGAGTACAACACATACCCTGTTCGAACGCGCGGCAACCGTTGCGAAAAAGGATATATGGGCCGGTCTTATTCCAGCGCTCGGTCTTTTTATCTTTTCTCTTGTTCTTTCGATCCAGGGCCAGGACGACGCCCGGACCGGGATGCAGAGCCTGGGGTGGAAAACAGCCTGCGGGCAGATCGTTGCAACAGACGTGGTGTGCAACAGGATGACGGATTCTTACCGCCACAGTCATGGATTGTCGTCCCGTTCCAGTACCACCTGTGCGGCGGTAGTGATCTACCGGTATCGCGCAGGGGGGACCGATTACACGGGGAAACGATTCCGCATCGCCGCCGGTGGCAACGACGCCTACTCCTCGGGTGATCGGAAAGCCTGTGAGGAGTGGGGGAAAAAGAATTACCCGCCCGGCAAGGAGGTGCGGGTGCATTACGATCCCCGCGATCCCGGGGAAGCTGCCCTTGAGGCCGGGGTGAGCGGTACCAGCTTATGGTTTATAATAATCGGTTCGCTTCTTGCGGGCCCGGCATGTTTCATGGCGCTATTGGCCCTGCCGGAGAACCGGTGGCCCCCGGTGCCGATCCGCATTCTCCTCGGTCTTGCGGCTATACTTCTGGTCGGGGGAATCAATATGTTCGCCTTTACCGGCGGCGTCTCAGGGTTCTTGACAATGATCTGAGATTACAGATAACTGAATAGTTAAATTATTTTCTTATCACGCAATTTCTGAAACAGCGACACGACTGAGCCAATGATACCAAAAGCAAAAGGTAGGATGCTTACAAAAAATAATGTAGATATGACGCCTTTAATTACATCGGATGACTTTATTCGTGATCGTTCAGGATCATCGCTGTCCACTGCAAGGAGAATGGCATCACCCTCATGAACTTTATCCCAGAGCCGCTGTTTAACCTCATCACTATCTGCATATTCACTACTATGATAATTAAAACGGTAGTGTAAATGGTGTATGTATGCCAATCGCTTGTTTTTACCCTGGCTGAGCGTTGATATTGTCTTCTTCGTTAAAACACCCCGGACGGCAACACCTTCATTCAGTAATTTTTCATCAGAGATTTTCAAGTAATAGTGAACAGAAAAAATAATCGCGGCGGCCAGGAACATGCATACCTCAAAAGTGAATAAAGTAAATATTTTCGAACGGAGCGGTAAAGCATTCGCAGCTTCTCTGGCGGCATCTCCTTCCGATTTCCTGTCCATAAAGAGTATCCCCACATGCTGATTTATTTCTATTTCTCATAAATGCACGCCACGGAAAAATCCACGTTATCTTCGAAATCTCCCCTTGTTGATATAGGGGATTCCCCCGACTACGTTAAAATGAATTCAATCGCCGACGCCCCTCAACGTTCATCAGAAAAACTGGAACTTGACCATCTTCGCCGTGAGATATAACCCGGCGCCGGTGAACGCCAGCCCCATGACGATAAAAACATAATTCCATTCATACGCGCCGATCTCGAGCGCCGAATTTTGTGGTTTACGGGGATCGTAATGGACGCTCATGGTGGAGCCGGCCTTGAACCGCCTGATCTTTTCTTCCCAGTATTCGCGGTCGCCGCTTCGCGGCTCAAAGGAGAATCGCCGCCCCCGGTACGATGCGCCGCCGACGTCGTACTCGTATTCGACATTGATTCCATAACTGGCGCTTTCGGACCTCGTCCCGATGCGGCCGACGGATGAAGAGCTTCGTCGTTCACTCAGGGTGATCTTTTGAATGCGGCCTTCCGCGGACGGCCAGAGGACGCTTTTACCAGCTGAGACGATATGGCCGCCAGCATACGCGAGCATGGTGATGCCTCCGATCATGACTAGTGACGCGAATACGGCGAGCGGCAGATTCACTTTCATCGTATCCCGCAGCGACGATTCAAGCAGGGCGATCCGTTTCATGATGTCATCGTGCGCTTCACGTTTGATTGTTTCTATTTCCTGCGCCGAGGCCTCGTTCTTCGCGGGGATGTAATGCCCCACCTTGAGCGATTCTCTCATGGTTTCGATGAGGAGCATTGTTTGTTTCGATTGATTGCACAGGGGGACGACTTTCGCGAGAAACGAATCCCGGGCCTTTTCGTATTCGGACAGGCCGCCGGTTCGGGCGAGGGCCTTCAATTCATCGACCAAACCATGGATCATTTTACGCGTCATTTCGTGGAGCTCCGCTGGCGTGTGAAATTCCGATGTGCTCGGATGCCCAGGTCCTGGAATACTCCTGGTCCCCGCCGCCGGGCATGGTCAGCGACTCATCTTCGGCGACGACGTTTTCTCAAGGATTCGCTCCATATCGCTACGCTTTTTTTTCTTTGCAAGGTCAAGGGCCGTATCGCCGGCGTCGTTCCTGGCGTTCATATCGGCGCCGTTTTCGGCGAGCATTTTTACGAGACCGGGGTCGCCCTGGGAGACCGCGAGCATCAGCGCGGACATACCGTCATATTTTCTGCGCACATTCAGATTTGCCTTGTGCGTGATGAGAAGCTCGACGATCGCGGTTTTTCCGTTGCTCACGGCGAGCATCAAGGCGGTCATACCCTCGCCATACAGCTCGGACCCGGTCGTTCCGTTTCCCTTGATTCTCACCGATGTATCAGCTCCGTGTTTCAGCAGCTCTTCGGCTATCTCGGCCCAACCGTTTTCGCTGGCGTATATGAGGGCGGTTTTCCCGTTCGTCGAAACGCGCACGTTCACGTCGGCCCTGTGTTCCAGGAGGAACTGCACGATGCCGAGATATCCATGGCTCGAAGCATACATGAGCGGGGTCATGCCTTTGCCCCTGAACGCCGGGCCGCGGGCATTTACATCCGCTCCCTTGTTTACGAACAATTTTACCATTTCCAGATTTCCCCTGGAGGAGGCGTAGACAAGGGGCGTCATTTCACTTTTGCCGACACCCCTCCGTTTCGGGAACCTGTCGTTTGCGTCAAATCCCGCCTTCAGAAAAAGCTCGACGGTTTTCGTGTCCCCCTTGTCGATGCGATCGAAGAGCTCGTAGGCGTCGAAATCGATTCCCTTCTGGCGAATTACTTCACGATATTTTTTCTGCTCCGTCGTTCCTCCGCAGGCGAGGCATGCTGAGAGCATCGTGGCAATGAAGAGGTGTGCGAATGATCTCAAACACGTATCGTCCATATCGAACCTACCCCCGGTTTGTATCAATTTGAAACGGCAGTGATGATGCTCATGGTTAGAAATAGCGCATGTGTCACGATGATAGAGCCGAGGGCGGCGATTCCCGGTATGTTGCTTTTGTGAAACGGGACTTTGTGATATATTCTTGGATTCATGTCGGGCGGGCGGTAACCTCGCCTGTTTGACTTGCGGGAAAAGACGAGCTCCGGCAGCTCGGCGCGTGCTATTTTTTTCAGGCAGTACACGCACAGGATGGTTCCCGCAATCGGTATGAGCATTGCGGGAACCGGGAGGTACACCAGGAAATGCGAAACGTGACTCCACCTCGCCCCGGTTCGCGCCATTATTGTCAAAGAGGAAAAAATAAGTGCCAGCGTCATCAAAAGCGCATACAGGATAAACGGCAATCTGTTTACTTCATTTTCCCTGGTTATCTGGTATTGTATTGCAAGCGCCAATAAGACAACGGCCGCCGAGAGAAACAATAGCGAGATAACCAGGAAAACGACATGGAGCCTTTTCAGGCGTGTCTCGGTGTTGGGGTGTATGTGTTTCGGGCCGCCCATCGTGTGGAGCATGGAGTATCGAACCGTCCGAGTCAATCGAATTTTATACTGTATAAATTGGAGCAGGGCGTTCTCTGAGGGGGGGCTTTCAGGTGCTTGTATCGGATATCATTTGCGGCGGGAGAGCGTTGGGCGTCAGGCAGATTCAAACTTCGTTGCAAAGACATCGATATCAATTGAAAGACCCATCCTGATCGCGTTGATTTGCGTTACCTGACGGACGGGACCGGGCAAACCGCCCGCCCGTATATCCCCCCTGAATCGAGGCCGTCCGATATTTCCTTTTCATAATCAGACAAAACTGCAAATGAGTAGAACCGCAATCTTCGATGTGCTATATCCTTTAAAAACAAACCGTATAGACGTCCTTTAAATCGTCATCGATGAATGAAATGGTCAATCCGGATTCCATGTTATCATCGGAAACCGATAATGTATAACAAAAAGAGCAAGAGGGGATTTTACATGAAGGTTTTTCGGCACTCTCGATTGATCGTGCTGTCGCTCACCATTATGGGGATATGCTTCTTCCTGTCCGGCTGCGGCACCGTTAAGGATGGCTCCGGAATGCTGCTGGCGCTCGTGTCCGGGAGCGACCGGGATTCGGCGGCGCTGTCCGGCGTCGGCGATCTTGACATTATGAGTTCATATATGGATGAACTCTATCCCCCTTACTGGCTCGGCTGGACGACCGACGGGTCGTCGCCGATCGAGTGCGCCGGAAGGTATCTCTCCGGCGGCTTCCGGTGCAGCGGGAGATACTGCGACGACGTCAACCTGTACTGCAGGTCGCAGGGATTCAACCAGGCGACCAGCTGGTGGACCGATTACTTTTCCGAGGAGGACCCAGGCGGCAGGGTGTGCGACGGCAACGGCTTCGTGACCGGCATACGGTGCACGGGAAGGTACTGTGACAACATGTCGCTCCGCTGCTCGCAGCCGGACAACGGCGGGATACGGCGCGAGTGCTTCTGGACCTCGTACCTTTCCGAGGAGAACGGCGGCACGTTCGTCGCCCCGGAAGCGACGTACATCGCCGGGATGAAGTGCGGGGGCAGGTACTGCGACAACGTGCAGTTCTACCTCTGCCGGGCCGACGACGGGGCGGTTCCGTCCGACTTCAGCGCGCTGGCGGCGCAGTTCGCGCCGAGGCTGCGCTTCGACCAGCTTTTCGGCACTGATTCGGGCGACCAGAGCAAGTGCTTTCCGGGCGACGCCGGCGCGTATTTCACGCAGAGGGCGCTCGGGGTGCAGCCGGTCGCGCTCTGCAACCAGAACTATTCCACGATCGCGAACAACCAGGTGCCCGTCTACTACATCGCGAAGCAGATCGGCACGAACACCGTCGTCATACGCTATTTCTTTTTCTACGCCTGGCAGAGCACCTGCTTTCTCAACCAGGGCTCACATGCCGCCGACTGGGAATCGGTGGCGGTCATGATCGTGAACGGGGAGCTGAAGCGTGTCGCGTTTTTCCAGCACGGCGGGTGGTACTCGAGAAACCCGGGCGGCTTCGAAACCGTCGGCGGGACGCACCCGGTCGCCTACGCGGGCAAGAACTCGCACGGTTCGTATCACGATTCCGGCGGGACCGGCGGGTGCCTGTATTTCGAGGATTTCAGGAATCCCGGCGGCAACGACTACCATATGGACACCTGGAACAACCTGGTGCTTCTGGAACGGGGAAGCGGCGCGCCTGCGTGGATGAACTGCACGGGCTCAGCCTGCTTTGACGGCATCGGCCATCCGCTTGAGCGCGAAGAGCTTGGCGGCTTCGCCGGCTGCGACGACGACGGCTGCGACAAGTCCCAGGTCGCGGGCGATATCCCGTTTATCGCCGCGCCGTAGGTGTGTGGCGCGCGAATGAGTGAAACGAGGGGGCCAGTGCCCCCTCGTCTTTTGCCGGTTTCAAGGCACGATAAAGGATCTCTTCAGGGACTCCACCTCGGCCTTCGCTTTTTTCTTTGACCATCCCAGCTCGGCGGCGATTTTCGATACGGCGCAATCCCGCCTCCCTATGTTTTCGGTGCTGACAACCGGCGATGCGTTTCCGTCCCGCTATGCCTTGTTCATTTTCAAGGAGGTCCCCATGGCGAGCAGGGTCTGGTTTCTGTCCTCGATGTTCAGCGCCAGTTCCATCCCGCCTGCGTCGATGTTCATGTTTATCGCCTCCTTGGTCAGGCGGAGTCCCATGTGATTCTTGGTGATCATGATTTTCGCGAACTCCATTGCGGTCTCGATCAACCTGTCCCTTTCGACGATCCGCGAGACCAGCCCGAGGTTCATGGCCTCCTCGGCGGTCATGAACTTGCCCGTGTACATGAACTCGTAGGCGCGTCCCGCGCCTATCATCCGGGGAAGCAGGTAGCTGCACGCCATGTCCGCGCCGCCGAGCCCTATATTCACGTACGCGGCGTTGAAGCGCGCGTCCGGGGTTATGACCCTGATGTCGGACGATAGGGCGAAACTGAATCCCTGACCGGAGGCGGCGCCGTGAATCGCGGCGATGATCGGCTGGGGCGCCCTTCTCATGTGGAGGTTTATCCTCGCGAGCCTCGACTGGAAGCGGTAGAATTCCTCGGCCGGCATTTTCGGGGTCGTCTCCATCGTCTCCTTCATGTCCAGCCCCGCGCAGAATCCCTTGTCGCCGTTGCCTTTCAATACGATCACGGCGGTCTCGAGATCGTACAGTCTGGCTTTCCAGAAATCCTCGAGTTCTTCCACCATGAGCTGGTTTACCGCGTTATAGCTTTCCGGCCTGTTCAGGGAAAGCCGCATGATTCCTTTTTCGGGTATATCGCATTGTATAGTTTTGTATTCCATGATCGATCTCCTGATATGATTTCCGCTGATTGGACATGTGTCTCACATTTTTTATTATATACCTGGTCAAGGCCAGCGGAAAACTTCCGGGTTAACAAAATATTCAGCTGGTCCCGGCCGGGCGGTGGCGTGGAAAGAAATCGGCATTCGCCGTGTCATGGGAGCATTCGGCCGATGCGGGGGTGTCGTGCGCCGTTATTCATGAAAAGAGGCGGGTAATGCCGCCTCTTTTCATGAATTCGTGATGCCATCCGGTGTTACTTTCGATTGCCGGTTTTGCGCGGATAGCGTCCTAACTACAAGAAATGCGCCCGGAGCGCAGCTCGCTGATTACCGTTTCATTCGCTTTTCGCCGACCCATTCGTCGTAACTGTTGTCATATCCGTCATAATGGATGAAATACTTGTTGCCTTTCACCTTCAGAATGACCGCCGGATACCACTGGCCGTTCCATTCTACCTGTATGCGGTCCTTGACGGCATAACCCGAGCCTGATGCACCCTTATCCCCGGACGTGCTGGAACCGCCGACTCGTTTATAGGTGCTCGGTTTCCCGGAATCGATCTGCACGGTGAGCCTGTCGCCCGTCAACTGGATGATCTTTATTGTTGAAAGGACCTCTCCGTTATCGGTCACTTTGACGATGTTCCCGGTCTGTTTCCACTTTCCGGTATACGCTCCCGGTCCGGCATAGGTATAATTCCCGTTTGCTTCAAAATGAAGCGTATCCTTCGAGCCGGGATAGTTGGGGAGGTCTTTCAGGCTTTCCCAGCTGCCGACAATCGACGGACCGGCCGCGAGAGACACGGAAACGAGACAGGTACAAACAAACGCAACGATTCTGGTTTTCATTCATAACTCCTGTGCTGAATATATCAATAAACATAATCAATGGATCCCGATGTGTCAACGAATTATATTCTGAATTTTTTACCCTCTCAAGAGCGATAATTCCTTGTTTAACTTGAGAATATTTGCAAAATTTATGTATGATAATTGGCATCGTGATGATATATTTAATGTACATGGTATATCCGTCGCACTATCGGAAATCATTACAGTGTCGGGTATGAGCTATCAATGGATGAACCGCCGGTCCATATTATTAAGACAGATCCCTCGCTTTCAGGCATTTCCAGGGAGATTTTCCAGTTTTCGACCGGAAAATCTCCCCTGGCAATAGCATTTATATCGCCCCATGTGGATTTCGCGGCCGTTACTTTTCGCCTGCGGCAGCTCGCGGGAACCACGCCGCTTGTGGCACTGTCAACCGCGGGCGAACTGTGTTCCATGGCCCCGGGCGATCAGATCTACTGCCCCACGGGAGAATCCTGGTCTACGATTGTCGTCGAGGTGTTCTCGCCACTGCTGATCAATGCGGTCAGCATACATGCCGTTCCTTTGCCGAACGAGGACATCCGCCGAGGGATGCCTTCCGTCCCGTGGGACGAGAGGGTACGGCGGATCGCCCAGTCGCTGGTTTCGGTCCATCCGTCGTTTCCGCTCAGTGTTCGAGACAGTTTTGCGCTGACTTTTATCGACGGGGTATCGGCGTGCGAAGGCCAGTTCATGGAGGCGGTATATGCCAGCGGCCGCTTCCCGGTGCTTTTCGTCGGCGGTTCGGCCGGCGGCAAGCTGGATTTCGAGCATACGTACCTCTTCGACGGATCGCGTGTGATCGAAAACCAGGCCCTCGTGATTTTTGTGAAAGTAGCGCCCGGCAAGGCATACAGCGTCCTCAGGTCGCATAATTTCCGCAAGACAGGTATTTCGTTTGTCGTCGTCGATGCCGATCCGGACCGGCGCACGGTGTCCCTTATCCAGGATATGCAATCAGGCCGGATCCTTTCCCTGGTTGACTACCTGGCGGGATTGCTGGATGTTTCTCCGGGCGGTCTTTCAAATAAATTGTCCGGATATACCTTCGGTTTAGAGCTGGAGGGGGAATTGTACATACGCACCGCCAGGGTGATCGACCCGGATGAGAAAGTGATCAAGTTCTACTGCGACATCAATCCGGGTGACGAGTTCCTGTTGCTCGAAGCCGTCGATTTTATCGAGACCACGCGCCGTGATTTCAATGAGTTTATACAGGGCAAACCGCGGCCGGTTGCCGCGATCCTGAACGACTGTATCCAGCGTCGCATCGACAATGAGGGCGAGTTCGACGGTCTGTCTTCACTCTGGCCGTTTCCCGTGGCCGGTTTTTCGACGTTCGGAGAGATTTTCGGCATCAATATCAATCATACATTGACCGCCGTGGTATTCTTCGAGGACAGGGACGGCCATTTCCGCGACGCCTTCATCGACAATTTCCCGGCCATCTATGCGAGCTTCGCCCAGACAAGGCTGCGCCGGCTGATGATACTGAACCGCCTGCTAATACGCGCCGCGGACCAGATGAACAAGATGACCGTCGGCGAATTGCCCCTGAAGCCGCTCCTGGGAAAATTCCCGGATGAGATCGGCTACCTCGCCAACGCCTTCCATCGATTGATGGAGAAGCTGTTGAACAACCAGAAAGAAATTGCCCAGATCACCGAGTTCCTCCCCGACCCGACATTTGTCATCGACCATGAACAGAAAGTGGTCTTCTGGAACAAGGCGATGGAGCAAATGACCGGGATCAAGAAGGAGGATATTGTCGGGCAGGGCGATTACGCGTATGCCCTGCCTTTCTACCGCGAGCGGAGACCGATATTGATAGATCTGATTTTTCTTCCCGGTCCGGAATTGGAAGCGAAATACAAATATGTCCACCGTGTCGAGGACACTATCTATGGTGAAACGTATATATCCCACATGAACAGGAATACCGGCGCGTATCTTTGGGGAGCGGCGGCGCCGTTGTTCAATTCGGACGGACAGCGCATCGGGGCCATCGAGGTCATTCGGGACATCACCGAACACATACATGTTGAGCAGGCCCTGGAGAAATCCCTGGAAGAAAAAAATATACTCTTCAAGGAACTCCAGCATCGCGTCAAAAACAATCTCAACATCGTCGCGAGCCTCCTTTCCCTGGCGGCGAGGGATTGCGCCGACGAGCCGCAGGTAAAGGTTTTCAACGATGCCGTTTCCCGGATACGCGCCATATCACGAATATACGAGCAGCTGAACACCGCAGATAACCCGCAGAAGGTCGATCTGGACAGGTATATCAGAAAAATGACAATGTCACTCATCGACGCCTATTCCCCGGACAAAGATCATGCCAGCCTGGTAATGGATCTTGACAAAATCAAACTCGATGTGAAGCGTGCGGTGCCGCTCGGGCTCATATTGAACGAGTTGATCACCAACACTATCAAGTATGCGTATCCTGATGACGCGAAAGGGGAATTGAAAGTCGAGCTTGGAAGGCATGGAGAGAATATAACGCTGGCCGTATCCGACAACGGTATCGGCCTGCCCGAGGCCGTCAGGAGAGGCGACGCGCGGGGGATGGGGTTCCAGCTCATGGAGATGCTCACGAACCAGATAGAAGGGGATCTGGCGATCGACTCCGGGAACGGCACTTCAATCCGGGTGACGTTCAGAGAGTGAAAAAAGAGCTGTCATGCATAATGGAAAGACATTTGTCTCGGTCGCCGGCGAGTTTCCGTCTTTGTCCAAGATCCGCGGGACACTTCATGTCGCTCTGCATTGAAAGGATCGTATGGCTTTGACAAGCCAGTACAATCCCGATTCGTCGATCGTATTACTCTGATTATCTGTTTCTTGCTGAATGGGCAAAACAGACAGCTGTATTAGCAATGATAATATGCATCATGCCATTCCGTGATGCCGGGATGGAATTAATGCGTAAAGTTATCCTTCCCATGCTGAAGAAAAAATGCTTTAAAGGTCTCTGATCGTACAATCGCTTTAGAGGTGAATAGTGCGATGCTGAAGGCAAGATAAAAGTATCCGAAAAAAGCCTGGGCCCCGCTCGTGATGCGCGCACCGACGGTCGCAGGGATGATATCACCATAACCGACCGTGGTCTGAGACGTTATGCTGAAATAGAATGAACCAAAGTAATCGGTAACATACGATGCTGATGGAGTGCAGGTATTGTACTTCAGGGATGGCACACCTTCAAAATACACCAGCAGAAAGTGGTAGATAAGTGAAAAAATTACAGCAGTCAATAAGTAAATTACCATGACATAATAAGTACTTCGCGGGTTGTTAATTATATTCCATATATTGGTTTTCATAATGTTAAATCCTTGATTAAATTTTTTGTCAATGACCTATCGGCGGCTATCACATGGAAAATCATCCTTTGGCAAAACATGGAATAACCCCCGGTTTTTGCCCGGATTATGCGGAATGTGAAATTTCATTCATCCGCTTACTTGAGGTAATAATGATCGAGCACGTGGAAAGAGGAATAACCTGAAAGGTAACTAAAAAAAGGTTCCCTTTGACCATATGTTGAATTTATCCAGCACCTGCGTGATCACTTTGTGCGTGTATCGGAATCTCCAGGTTACGGAAACGTTCTTATAATCAATTGGCATGGGAGTGGAATCGATCAGGTTTTTATATTTTAAAGTACTTCCGGGTGTTGATAATTTTATTTTACATGTTGTTAGTTTTTTATTAAAGACAACAAGCGGCGAGTTATAATCGCTTATGAATCCCGACAATAAGATACATGTTGTCAGGATAATGATTGTTGTGGTGATTATCTTACTTTTCATGTTGTTATTAACATCGTCATTTTATGAGTAAAATTGAAATATTATTATTATTGACATTGTTGTACCATCGCTCATTGTAATCGTAAGCTTTGAATAAAAGTGCATAATGATGATCCCACCTTCGAAAATATTGTTCGCTACCGACCTCAGTTCGCGCAGCGATCGGGCTTTTGACCGTGCCATCTCGCTTGCAAAATTATATGACTGCGAGCTTACAGTATTACATGTACTTGAATCGCCACAAGAGAACAACAGTATCAGACTCATACCATATCTGCCATTCCTTAACTATGACAGTATTGCTATTGAAAGAGCAAGACGGCAGATCCTCGATGACATGGAAGGCGTAAATAATCGAACCAGCGTATTGATCGAGAAGGGAAAGCCTCACGAGATTATCATGCGTGTTGCGGAAGAAAGGGATTGCGACCTCATCATCACTGGAGTCGCACGAAATGAAATTCTCGGTCGTTGCATGCTGGGGAACACGGTTGAGAAATTGCTCCGCAAATCTAAAGTATCTCTTGTTGTCGTGACTGAGAAATTCAGAGGACCCTATAGAAAAATTGCGGTGTCCGCCGACCTCTCGCCTGTATCAATGAATGCGGTAGAAGCTGCCTTGTTATGCTTTCCCGATCAGGCCATAGCCGTTGTGCATGCCTTTACCGCGCCTAAATCCTCATCCGCAGACAATATGGACGATTACCGGGAGCAAATGAGGCATGTGGCATACCGTGATCTGGATAAATTTATTGCCACAGCCGATATGACCTCCGATCAGAGAGACAGGATCAACATGATAGTAGAATACGGTAATGATATTAAGGTGTTGAAGGAATTCGTCCGGGTATCGGTGCCTGAGCTTGTAGTGGTGGGCTTGCCAACGCAGGGTTTGCTTTCACGTATATTTCTCGGCGATCATGCAAAGCGCCTTATTTCTTCCATTTCGTGCGACATTTTCATCGTCCGTCAGAGCCCGGCGGGATCCAGATTCCAGCGATCGACTGCGATAAAGGCCGTCCCGTCAGATCTATAGTGGCATGTCGGATTGACATGTTACCAACGATGCAGGAGAAAAATATGCAGGAATTGCATGTATTACTTACTTTTACCGGTGGCTTGGCTGCAGCGCTAATCCTCGGTTACATCGCTCAGCGATTGAAGCTGTCTCCCATTGTGGGCTATCTCCTGGCAGGCATTGCTGTCGGTCCCTTCACTCCCGGATTTATTGCGCACCAATCGATAGCAGAACAATTTGCCGAAATCGGAATCATCCTCCTAATGTTTGGTATCGGCCTTCGCTTCCATTTGCAGGAGTTGATGGCCGTGTGGCGCATCGCGGTGCCAGGAGCATTCATACAGAGCGCTTTCTCCACGGCCGCACTGGCAGGCCTTTTGCGGATTCTGGGGTGGGAGTGGAGTTCGGGTATTGTTCTGGGTCTGGCGATTTCAGTGGCAAGCACGGTCGTGATGGCCTTTGTACTGGCCGAACGCCGGGATCTTCACGCGCCGATAGGACATATCGCCATCGGCTGGACGGTCGTGGAGGATATTCTCACTGTCATATATCTGCTGATGCTCCCAATCCTGTTCTCGCCAGTCGCCGGCGTCAATGGCGGCGACTGGTCGGTAATTGCTATTACCCTCCTTAAAATCGTCGCTCTGGTCGGCACCGTTATTATTCTCGGCCGATGGGTCATCCCCTGGGCGTTGGAACAAATCGCTGCCACGCGTTCCCGGGAGCTTTTCCTGCTCGCGGTGCTGGTTCTTGCCATCGGGATAGCTGTCGGTTCGTCAAAGATTTTCGGGGTATCAATGGCATTGGGAGCTTTTCTCGCCGGATTGGCGGTCGGGCGGACAGAATTCTCAGCCAGGGCCGGCGCCGAAGCACTTCCGATGCGCGATGCCTTCGCGGTACTTTTTTTTGTATCCATAGGCATGTTGTTCAACCCACAAAGCATACTGCAAGAGCCCTTGCTGATTGGGATCGTTCTTGCTGTTGTGCTCATCGGGAAACCCTTTTCCACGCTGTTGACCGTGCGCATCCTGGGACGCCCCCTTTCCACGGCCTTACCTGTGGGCGCCGCCCTGTCACAGGTTGGCGAATTCAGTTTCATACTGGGGGCCGTTGCCCGGGAGATGAGATTGATAAATGACTCTGGATGGAACGCCATGATTGCCGCCTCAATCATATCGATTGCTCTCAATCCTTCGATTTACCGTTTGGCACGGAAATTTTCATCAAAGGCCGGGACAATGATTCAGCACTCCGGTGAGCCAAAGGCTATTGATCCAAAAAAGTGCATTATCGTCGGATATGGTCCGGTCGGAAAAACGGTACACCGCTTGCTCGCCGAACGCGGTGCTGAAATCACCGTGATCGAACTGAACCTTGATACCGTTAGAGGCCTGAAGTCGGGTGGATATCACGCCCTGTATGGCGATGTGTTGCGGCCGGGGACCCTTGATGAAGCGGGGATTGACACGTCCGGCAGCCTTATCCTTACAGCGGACGTCGAAGACGCGGCAGAGATAGTGCGGCAGGCCAGGTTACTCAACAGCGAACTGCGGATCCTTGTGCGGTGCGCCCATCTTCGGGATGTTGCTGCTATCCGACAGGCGGGCGCAACGGTTGTGGCCGCCGGTGAAGTTGAAGTCGCTGTCGCCCTGGCCGAAGCTGTTACGGGGGACGATGAGCCGGATCATGTGATAATGGCCGCCCGACGGGATGCTATTCGGCGCAACCTTTATGATAAGTCCTCATAATGATTTGGATTGATATTCAAGCGCATGGATCCCATTCATGCAAATAGCGAGACAATGCATGTCCGCCCTTCGGCTTGAAGACATGCGCGTCTGCGACGCGTGCGGGCATTTCAGCGATCGGCTTTTTTTGTTTGGATAGTAAATAATGTCCGGTTAAGGCGCTTTTTTCGTTATTCGATATTTGATAATGCGGTAGGCAACGGTCACTCATAATCATTGGTGGGTACTGTCGCTTGAGTATGCTTCATGGCATGCCGCGTAGTTTTACCGTAAGAGCGCTGTTAACCTGATCCATGATAATAATCGATCTGTTATTGCACGATGCTTGAAGGCATGGATGAAAACAGGTGCGAAATATCCCATTATTTAATTAACAATTTCTTAATATTTTTTTCACATTATGTAAATATCAATACGATACATTGTCAGTTGATCGGATAACATCTGTAAGGTATTTATTTAGTATCAACGATGAAAAAATATAATATCATACATCATTTGACCTTGCTGTTTGTAATTCAGCTCTTGTTGATATTTATTGGTAGTGCAATTATAGCAGACGATGTATCGGCACGATTATACGCTAAAAAGCATTCACAATATAAAATTTGGACGTGTAAATTACTCGTCAATAACAAAAAGACAAACCGATTTGTAGATTTGGTTTTTGATGCCAATGCCGCCATAACCGCCTCGTTCAATAGATGCTGCATTTGCTTCAGTTTTTTCGCATCTTATACGGTTTCCTCGCATTATCAATACTCCCTCTGGTCGAGGTCGACCTTTTCCTGATTTCGCGTTTCTGATCCGCGACACGATCCCGGAACGCGTCTCCGGTTCACATAAGGCATCGAATCCTTTCGATGATGGGCGAATCAATCCGCCAATCAGAGTCTGAGAAAGGGGCATGCCACATGAATAAGCATACCGTATGGCGCAGGGTGCAATAGATGTGACGCTTGGCCATCCCATTGCACGGAGCGATTCCTTGCTAGAAAAACTATAACTAGAAAAATTATAACTAGAGGAGTACAACAATGAAATCAAGTAAAAGCGCGCAAAAGCTTTCGGAAATCATTAAAAAAGCCATTGACGACCACCGGATAACAAATGCCGAATATGATGAAATATTATCCATCGTCGATGAAGACGGAATCATCGATCCTCAGGAGAAACGCCTCCTTGCCGAGTTACACGCCATGATTGCTGACAGGACCATACGAAGGGTGCCTTGATGGATGTCATGAACGACGAGCGGCCCCGCTGGCATGCGCTTGATCCCGACAAGGCATTTTTAATGGCGGGCAGCGGCCCTGATGGCCTTTCCGCGGAAAGCGCCTTTGAAAGACTGAAGCGCTTTGGCCCTAATGTAATTTCAAAGGGTAAGAAAGACGGGGCCCTCAAACTCTTGTGGAGGCAGATAAACAATCCCCTCATCTGGGTGCTCGTGGGTTCTTGCCTGCTGGCGGTTGCCTTTGGCAAGTTGACGGACGGTCTTGTCGTGCTTGCCGTCGTGATAATTAACACCCTCATCGGGTTCATCCAGGAGTACAAGGCAGGCCGGGCGATTGAAGCGCTCGCCGGTATGGTACCGGAGAATGCCGTGGTCATTCGGGATGGAATGAAAACGCTGTTGCCGGTGTCGGAACTGGTGCCGGGCGACGTCGTTGAGCTTGCCTCCGGCGACAGGGTGCCGGCCGACATGAGGTTTGTCCGGGTCAAAAACCTACAGGTTCAGGAGGCGGCATTGACGGGCGAATCCCTGCCGGTCCAGAAATCGACGGTGCCGGTAGGGGAGAGTGCCGGAATCGGCGACCGACATTGCATGGTTTACGGAGGAACGCTGGTTATCGCCGGAACCGGAACGTCCCTGGTTACAGCTACGGGTCAGGACACCGAGCTTGGCAGGATATCAACTATGCTCGGCGAAGCTTCCGATCTCGCGACACCCCTGACGAAGAAACTGGCGACTGTGGGGAGGTATCTCACTATCGCCATCATCGGCGTTACGCTGCTGATCCTGTGTGTCGGCACCATCCGGGCAATGGGGCAGGGATTGCACCTCGTTCAGGCGCTGAAGGAGACCGTGGTATTCTCCATTGCCCTCGCCGTGGGCGCGATTCCCGAGGGCCTTCCCGCCATTGTCACGATCGCGCTCGCGATCGGTGTACGGCGCATGGCTAAACGGAATGCGATTGTCAGAAAGCTGCCCGCTGTCGAGACGCTGGGAAGCACGACGGTCATATGCACCGACAAAACGGGCACGCTCACCCGCAACGAGATGACGGTGACAGAAATCTGGACGCCGGGCCATTCCCTCGGCATTGAAGGCGCCGGGTACGAACCCGAGGGAGCTTTCACCAGGGACGGCCATCCCGTCGATGCGATCCCTCCGCAGGCGGGCAGGCTGCTTCTGAACGGCGCACTGTGCAATGATGCGGCCGTGTATCACGATGGGAATGGCTGGCGCGTCTCGGGCGACCCGACCGAGGCGGCGCTGGTCGTCGCCGCGGAAAAGGCCGGGGTGGACGTCGCTGAAGCCAGGCGTCTCGATGCGAGGATGGATGTCATTCCCTTTGAGTCCGAACATCAGTTCATGGCGACCCTTCATGAAGGGAGGCATCCCCGCGTGATACTCAAAGGGGCGCCCGAGGTAATCTTGCGTCGATGTTCGGGATCGGAATATGTCAACATAGATGTCGCTTGAATTGAATTTTATGCTGCATTACT
>CAYRGX010000010.1:0-52273 GCA_964423905.1 uncultured Leptospirales bacterium
TCTATCGTACTCTTTTTAACAATATTCAGTACTCATTCCTGGAAATTGTATGAACATATTAGATAATTTTTATTTCATCCAAAATAGTGCCAGACACTTCAATGAATTATAAGGACTTATATATGAAACCATTACAATGTTCCCAATGTTCTAGCAATGACCTCATTCTGCTCAATAACGGTGATTACCGATGCAAATATTGTGGTACAATCATGGTGCCAGACATCTCTTATAAAAACAAAACATTTCATATAAATAATAGATTATCATTTCATAACATAAGTATTAAGATAGTAATTATTATATTTTCAATATCTCTTATAATTTGTATATTAGTAATAAACCATTTTAATTACAATGTACCTGGCACGAAGGAAAAAGTGTCTGTCACTAATATCTCAAAACCTGAAAAAGTGCAGACATTTGGCCATGAGACTATAATCAAAGAACCTTCACCCAGAGCCGAGATATGTTCAATGGCCGTACTTCCAGATTCTATAGGTAATGTGTATTTCGCAGGTACTTATAAGAATACTGGCTCTACAGCCATTGGTTATCCCATGGTTTCCGTCGTACTATATTCATCAGCCGATATTAAAGTTGCGGCTGGTCGGGGATACACAATCCGCCATATCCTCTATCCGGGAGAAGAAACTCCGATTATAATACTCGTCCAGCATCCTCCAAAGTATACCCGTCATGTCTTTTCTGTTAAATCGGACACTGCCAGTCCACTCAATATTGCAAGAAGACCAAAGCTCCGATTTCGCAACACATCGATAAAAAAAGGTCAATACGGCGAGTATATCCTGAATGGAGAAATTATTAATATCGATAAAGATAGTGCCAGACACATCAATGTAATTGCCTTAATCAACAATGCTGCCGGTAAAATCATTGCGCATGGAACGGATTACATAAAAGAAGATTCCATTCAGCCGAAGGATTATAGTCCATTTCAAGTTCGTTTTTACACGAAGGCTACTCCTGACTCATACAGGCTCGATTACAATGCGCAAACGATGCAATGAATCATGCCTCAAAAGACTTGACAGTCCACCCGTATGGGATATTCTTTCTCAATGCCACTTCTCTTTCGTATCGCCGGGGAAGATTCATGCCAAGCGATTGCAGACTTGACGATCTCGTACGAATGAAAACTGCCGGACAGGGCTCCAACCCGTATCGTAACAACTTTTTCGGGTTTGAAACAGAAGGTTCTATCATTCCGGTCTGGCAGAATAATATTAACAGGCTCGCGTATTGTATGAATACTTTTTCTCTCGAAGGGTTTGGCATGGGAAATACCATACAGATAATGGTACCTCCCACCGATACGGGTCTCAAAACGCCACATTCCAATGAACAACCGTACGGATGGAATGGAAAAATCAACGAAAATACTGCCACGATGGCTATTTGGTGGGCATTCGATATCCTAACCGACGGAGAATCCGATGAATTCTGTGCAACCCACCATCCCCGGGTTATATTTCGCTTTCCCGACGAAGGACGTCCCATGACGCTGGTCGTGCAAAACATCGATGGGCGGTGGATGGTTGATTCATTTGAATAGTACACCAAGGTTGGACATGCGTATCCATAAAAACATCTTATCATGTATGGGATATGACCTTGCCCTAATTTTCATCTTATTTTCCATTGTGACATCCGGTTGCCTTTCCTCTTCGTATAGGCGAACTAACGATTCGGAGCTTGATCGAATTGTGCGCCATGCCTGGCTGAACCTGGGAAGTTCTACGATGGGATGCGATACATTTGATTACTTCCCCGAATGCGGTATTCGGAATTTTTACTGTCATTTATCGGGATATATCGATTATCGGCATTTTCAGAAAAGTATCGGTACACCCATTTTTCTCAGCGGTCCGCACGGGCCGGACGGCCTCGATCTCAATTCGCCGGACAGGTTCGGCCATTATAATCCCCTTTTTGTGAGGAAAATCCGCTCAATCCTCATTCCCGCAATCCGCGACAGGGAATTCGCGAAAGCGACATTGCCGGTATATCAAAAATACATATCCCGACTGGCGAGAATACACTACGTCACTTACCGAAAAATCCAGGCAAACCCAGATTTCCTCCAAGAAGAAAAGGAGCGATACCTGAACACGGCCATCGCCGCCAAAGAAAAATATGATTTTGAAAGGTTTTTTCTCTTTATGAATCCCGAGTATCTCATTACAGACGATAGGGATATACTCTGGAATAGGGGCTTCGATGCCGGATGGGACGGTAACGTCGTAAAAACAAGCGTGGCCTTCTGGATTCGAAGACATATCGATGGAACCGATACAGAGTTTTTCCTGGGCCTCAACGAGCTTTTACAAGTCTATGATCCCGATTTTCTTACGAACCCATCGAGGATGGATAACTGAAGGACTTTATGACCCTGCAAACATCGCCGATTACATATTTTTTCAAAAAAACCGGTGCCAGACACTTCATTATTGGCAACCTATGGACCCGGAATGGATTCCTCAGGCGGGCCTTTTTCGATAACGCACTCTCCGAGGTGATCCCCGGCCGCGAACGTCGTCGCGCGATCGTACGTACGGTCGATCCCTTTATGAAGAGCCTCCAGAGAGATTTCGCCTTGTATAAGGTCTTCTCACCATCCCCGCCGTCTCCGGCACCTCCTGCAGGTGAACACCTATCCCGGAAAGCCGCGGTGCCAGACACCCGTGGCGTTTACCACCGCCTGGAAACAGCGCGCGACCATCTGAGGTCTGCATGGGTGCGTTTCCGGGGACAGTACATGGTCCCATCCAGGGAATTTCGCGACAGACTCAGGGACTGCCTGATGGGACCAGAAACTGGTGAGGACGAACGCTATTTCACTCCGGATGAGCTTCTCGATGCGGAAAAGGACCTTAAACACGAGCACACAAAACACCGCCATGAAGATATCTTCGGTCGGGACGGCAAGAAAAAGTGGCGCTCACTCTTTAGCGATCACGACAATACACGGCCGGTGCCGGAGGCGTATATTAAATATTTTTTCGATAAATTCAACGCTCCGCTCTTCATCCAGCGTGGCGTGAGCTTTTCCCTTTCCGGGAAAAAAGAATTCACCGCAGCCGAGGTACTCGCTGCGATCGATGCCCTGTCGTCCCGAATATTTCTCCGCGACCCCGGGAACCTCGTCCAGAGTTCAATCCCCCCCCTCAAGGCCGTGGCCATCGCCATCGTCATACTGTGGTATGCGATACCGCTTTCAATCGACCTCGTGTTACTTGCGTACGGATTAACAAAAAACGATTACTATTTCGGATCGACTATCCGCGCAAAGACGATCGGCTCCATTGATTCCCCGCTCGCGCGGAGGGCCATCCGTGTCTACCGGATGAACAGGGAAATCAAAAAAAATAATTTTAAAATCAGCGGTCATGTCCCGTATCAGGGGCGCCCCGTGAAGATCAATCCTAAGTCGCGCTGCGCCGTCGAACTGAGCTATTCCGCGTACCGGCACCTGCGAATCCAGGACCAGAACGGGTGCACCATACTGGCTATCGATGATAAGCGGATCAATTCCATGGATGACGCCCAACGCCGCGCGTTCGTGGATGCCATCATCGAAAAAACCGCTTTCGAAAAAATGCTGTCATTCCTGGACACCCATGCGGGTACCGGCCTGTTCAAATACCGCTCGATCCCACACTCGAGGCTCCGGGATGACTTGATGAAAAAAATCACGGAATCCCCTGCGCCGCTCAGGTGGATCAGGAAGCTGGATAACGATCGTGGAATCGTGAATGTCATCTACCATAAACCGAACACCATGAAGTGGAGCAGGCTCGGCGACATCCCGCCTCTCATGATAGAGGCGCTTATTCTTCTCGAGGACAGGCGTTTCAGAAACGATCTTTTCCCGCTACCGCACCGGGGAAACGATCATATGGTGATTATTCCGCAGATATGGAAAAAAATCGCCGAGGCATACCTCCGCAGCGTAAAACGGCTCGGAACGGTATCGGGCATCGGTTGGCTCGAATGGTGGAGCGACAGCGGAATAAGGGCCATAAAGCACTCGTTCCGAGGAAAGGACAGGGGCGGAAGCTCGTTGTCCAACCAGCTCATGGAGATGCTGTATACTAAATACATCGTCTCGAACACTCCGAACAAATCATTCGAGGAACGTCAGGTGGAGCAGAAAAAATACGAGCTTCCAGCATCGGCGATGCTCGACTGGTTCTGGACCGAAAACGACATCCTCGAGGCCTACGTGAACGAGGTCTTCGGCGGCCACCTCTATTCCGACATCCGTGGCCTGAAATCGCAGGCCGAAATGTATTTCCAGCGGGATCTCGGAAACCTGAGTATACGCGAGCAGTTTCTGCTCATCGCGGCCATCAAGAAACCGTCGCTCATCAAGGAATACGCCTACTGGAGAAAAGCGATGGAACTCGCCGATCTCATAGGCGATGCAGGAACGAGGCGTGATGAGGTACTTGCCTGGGAAGAGAACAACAAACGCTACGGGGTCCATGCGGACAACTACCGGGAGATACTCCAGGAGAAGGACCTGATCGGACGCTGGATTGAAAACAGGATAAAAGCCATCCTTCATTTCCTGCTCCACGAGGGACGAATCTCGGAGTCCGAATATTTGGGCGCCCTGAGAAGGGAGACCATATCGTTCGACTACAATCCTGGCGTATTCATCGCCGATCCTCGGCTCGCGAATAACATCAAGCGCGAAATTGACTCGGAAATAGGGCATGACCGGTCCGACTCGGGACTCATCGTATGCACCACCATCGACCCGGTCGTTCAAAAAGCGCTTCAATCCGTCATCAACGGAGCATCAAGGACCATTTTCGTCAACGGCGACGAGCGCGTCGAGGGACAGCCTTCGAACATACTCGTAGGCGGCGGCGCAAGGATAATCCGGGCCCACCGCGAGTCCCCCGAGGGGAAGATCAACGTCCTGAACCGGATCATCGCCGACGTCGGCGGAAGCTCGTCGGTGGACGATGAATGGGATTGGGTCACTCAGGCAAACCGCTCGCTTGGTTCGAGCCTCAAGCCGCTTCTGGATCTCTACTTCAACCTGCTCGGATACAACCTCAATGATTCGCTGAAAAACAGCAAGATCACCTATAACACTTACACGCTCGAGCAGCGGAGGATATACGAGAACTACATTCTCAAGCACCCCGGGCAGCAGAAGGATATCGACGAAATCGAAAAGAACTGGCTCTGGACGCCGAAAAACTACCAGGTTCTCGACGACGAATGGATTACCGTCAGGGAAGCGCTCGTCCGGTCCATCAATATCATCCACGTCAAGATACAGGAGCTTGTCACCCCCGCCGCATTCGCGGAAATGCTGAACGATACCATGAACATCGTCAAGACCGATGAACGCCACAAGCCGTACCGGTCCATTATCCTCGGTGGTTCTTCGGGCGACCAGCGCTACGACAAGTTCCTTCTTGCGTATTCAATCATCCCGAATTTCGGCATGTGGCAGAAGCATACCTACATCAACGTCATCAGGCATCCCGACGGGACCCTGATAAAACCCGCATACAAATGCGGCATCCCGAGGTCGCTTGCCAGATTTTCCCCCGAGAAGGTGTCAGCGGCCTGTACTCTCATGAACCACGCTCTTCGCGAAATAGTAAAGCGGGGGACGATGCACGGCATCGGCGGTATCGGCGCCGGCAAGACCGGCACTTCCAACGAGATGCGGGACGCACTCGCCACCGTGCACTTCAAATCCGGGAACGACATCTATATAGCCGGGGTCAGGCTCGGAAACACGAATAATTACTCCCTCGGCCGCGCGGCGGACAGGTTTGCCGTGCCGGTTCTCAGGGAAATCGTGAAAAAAGCATTTGATGAAGACAGGTTCGGTCAGGTGGCCGATTTTGACGGGTATATCCAAAAAAAACTGTCACAGAATGCCGCGATAACCAGGGTGGCCGACGAGTATTACCTCAGGGGAGGCGAATACCGCTCCCGCCATCTCAACGTGGAAAAGATAAAGGAGGAAAAAAAGGAACAGTACTTCGATGACGCGATGGCCGAGTACGAAAAGGAGCATTACAGGGAGGCCGCGGCATTATTTGAAGAATACCTCGCCCTCGCCGATCACTTCGCCCACAATTCAAGGGAATTCACGTGCATGGTGAACAGCTTCATCAAGATCAAAGACCTTGAACGCGCGCAGACACTCATCGAACACTTCTCCCCGCCGGGAAGGATCTCCGCGGTCGCGCGTAAATTCGAGAAGGAGCACGGTGTCAATCTCGTCGTGGACAAGGATTTCTACGCGACCGGTACCATGACAGGCAAGGAAAGAAAGTCATCGTCCGAAAGGGAACACAAGCTGAAGAAAAACGGGAAGAAGGCGAAGGTGGTATCAGATACACACCGTAAGCAGCGACTTATCGATTATGCGAAGGAGTTCGTAGAAAAACTCGAAGGCGCACAATAAACGTCACTCACGTGGCTTTTTGTCTACAGCGTTCCCGGCATCGCGTTTTCTTATAATCTGTAATTCCTTATTGTCCTCGTCCCGAGAACAAGCCTGCGACATTCAGGTGCTGACCCCTAAGCGGGGAAGGATCCACTTCTGTAATACTATCCAAAAAACAAAAAAAAGAATAAAAAATACAAACGAATTCATGAAGGAACCGCCGGAGTTTAATTATGTTATTAAATATTAATATACTTAATTTACCTTTAATCGTCAATCATTTTATTGATGTACAGATTAACTCTCGAAAAAGAAAAGGAAATAAAAGGCCCCGTCAGGAGCCTTTTATTCCATAGGGTGGAGGGTCTTTGAAAAGTAACGGGTTTGAAATCTAAGATATAGAAATATCTTGGGGGTTACAATATTTATTTAATATTAATTCATCTAAAACGATTTTTCCTGGACCTTTTCCCTCTCTTTTTTCATTTTCAGGTAGGAAAAGCCCGAATAAATGAGGGTACTGAGCAGAATGGGTATATCCTCAATCCACTCGAACGGAGGCGGTCCGGGAATAAGATCCACGGGGGATATAAAATATAATATGGCAAGGCCCAGCATCACCGCAGAGGTGATGAATTTACGCCTTGCGCTTTCATAACTGTTGTCTTCTATCTTTTTCATAGTATCATAATATATCAAAATTCAGATATTTCAAGCATATATCCTTTTTTTTGTTCATATGACTGTAATTTCTTGTCATTAAAAAATAGTGGGATATTGTTGCCAGAGGTGCCAGACACCTTTATAAAAAAAGCGATCGACTATCATCAACATTCGACATTTCTCTTTGCGTTGTGTATATTTGGATAATATCAATTCGATTGACAAATGAGTAAAAATCGAATAACTGACCTCTGAGAATCAGGAGGAGTTCCAATGTGGGATTATACTGACAAAGTAAAGGATCTATACACGAATCCCAAAAACGTGGGAAGCATTCCGGACGCGAGCACCGTTGCCGAAGTGGGGAGCATCGTGTGCGGAGACGCGCTGAAGCTCTATCTTAAAATAGACGAGAAAGACGTCATCACCGACGCCAAGTTTGAGACCTTCGGGTGCGGAAGCGCCATCGCATCTTCCTCGGCCCTCACGGAAATGATAATCGGCAAAACCGTATCCGACGCCGAAAAAATAACGAACAGGGATATTGCCGAATACCTGGGCGGCCTGCCCGAGGAAAAAATGCACTGTTCCATCATGGGCAACGAGGCCCTCACCATGGCTATCGCCCGGTGGCGCGGCCAGGAGATCCAGGAGAAGGAAGACACCGAGGGGGAGATCATCTGCCATTGCTTCGGCGTGACGGAAAAGCTTCTCCGCAAGGTGATAAAGGAGAACGGCCTTAAAACCGTCGAGGACGTCACCAACTACACCAAGGCCGGCGGTGCGTGCGGCTCGTGCATCCCGAAGATCGAGGATGTGCTGCATGAAATGCTCGGGGAAATGGCACAGGAGGCGCAGACTCCTCCTTCGAAAAAGCCGCTGACCAACCTCAAGCGAATCCAGCTCGTCGAGGAGACCATCGTGAACGTAATCCGGCCGATGCTGCAGCGCGACGGCGGTGATATCGAGCTCATCGACATCGACGGCAAGAACGTGCTCGTGGCCCTCAGGGGAAGCTGTGCGAACTGCAAGGTATCCACCGTCACGCTCAAGAACCTGGTGGAGGCGAGACTCCGTGAATTCGTCGAGGACGACATTGTCGTCCAGGAAGTCAAATAGCGAGGGGCGCAATGGGTACGAAAGTGGTATATCTTGACAACAACGCCACCACGATGGTGGCCCCGGAGGCGGTGCAGGCGATGGTTCCCTTTCTCGGGGAACGCTACGGGAACCCCTCAAGCATGCACACCTTCGGAGGCGCGGTCGGAAAGGACCTGTCCCTGGCGAGGGAACGCGTCGCCCGCCTGGTGGGTGCCGAAAACGATTACGAAATCGTGTTTACCGGGACCGGCACGGAAAGCGACAACACCGCAGTCCTGGGAACCCTGGCGTATTACCACGACAGAAAACATATCATCACCTCGCGCGTGGAACACCCGGCGATCCTTTCCCTCTTTAAAAAACTCGAGCGCGACGGCTACCGCGTCACGTGGATACCCGTCGACGGCAAGGGGGCGCTCGACCTCGACCTGCTGCTACGATCGGTCGATGACGACACGGCCATTGTCTCCATAATGCACGCGAACAACGAGACGGGTGTCCTCTTCCCCGTCGAGACGATCGGCACGTTCCTCCGGGAACGTGGCGTGCCATTCCATGTCGACGCGGTGCAGGCCGCGGGAAAGGTGCCCATCGACGTGAAGAAAATCAACTGCGACCTGCTGACCATATCCGGGCACAAGTTCCACGCGCCCAAGGGGATAGGCGCGCTCTACGTCCGGCGCGGCACCCGGTTAAGGCCGGTGCTGTACGGAGGGCACCAGGAAAAGGGGCGACGTCCCGGCACGGAAAACGTCCCGGGCATCGTCGGCATGGGTATGGCGGCCGAACTTGCGGTCGCCCACCTGGACGAGTACGCGACAAGGATCAAGGCCATGAGGGACCGTCTTGAAAAGGGAATCCTGTCACGTTTCAGCAACGCCCATCTCAACGGCGACCCAGACAACCGTGTGCCCAATACGACAAATATAGGGTTCGACTACATCGAAGGCGAAGCCATCCTCCTCTACCTTGACCAGAAGGGAATTGCCGCATCTTCAGGCTCGGCCTGCTCGTCCGGCTCGCTAGAACCGTCGCACGTGCTCAGGGCCATGGGCGTGCCGTTCACCTCGGCCCACGGGTCCATACGATTCAGCCTTTCCCGCTACGTGGTCGACTCCGACATCGACCACGTGCTGTCCGTGCTGCCCGAGGTGGTGGACCGGCTGCTGAGCATATCCCCCTACTGGGACAATGAAAAAAAGGAAGGGAAACCCATCCATCTCTGACAGATGATTCTATCCAAAGACTCATCCATCGCGATCATCGGCGCGGGTCTCGCGGGACTGGCGGCAGGGTGCTACGCGCGAATCAACGGCTACCGGAGCGTCATCTACGAACTCGGGCCGAAGGCCGGCGGCGTGGCGTGCTGGTGGCGACAGGGCCCCTATTTATTCGATGGGGGGATACGCATAATCCCGGATTGCAGGCGCGAAGGCCCCTTCGGGAGGATCTGCGCCGAGCTCGGCATTCTCGACCGCATATCTGTCAGGCCGGTCGATATCCTCACCCGTTTCGTCGACCCCGAGGGGGAACGGCACCTCGACATCAACTCAGACACAGACGCGCTCGCCGTCAGGATGAAAGGCATATCCCCCTCCGACTCGCGCATCGTCGATCGCCTGGCCTCATCGGTACGCGCGCTCGACGGCGTCGAGACCCCGTCCTTCGGCACGGACCGCCCTCCCGAGCTCTCGCGGATCGCGGACCGGGCGGGGGCATTCCGGAAGGTCCTCCGGCACTGGAAGCTTTTTACCGGCGACATGGCGGCCCCGGTCCGCGTCTTCACGGCCGGCATGAGGGACGGCTGGCTCCGCGCCTGCGTGAACAATATCCACACCCCGGACGTTCCCGCGTGGTACCTCGTCCTGATCCTGAGCATGCTCAGAAAGGGCGAGCTCGCGACGCCCGCCGGCGGGTGCGAGAGCCTGGTCGGCGCGCTCGATTCGCGTTACCGCGAGCTGGGCGGCAGGATCCGCTTCAACTGCGGGGTGACCGGCATCCTCCACGATGACAGGACCGCCTTCGGCGTTACGCTCGAGGACGGATCGACGATAAGCTCCGATCACGTGATCGCCGCGGCCGACGGGTACACCGTCCTGTATAAAATGCTCGGCGACCGCCAGCCCGGCGCGAGGGTCGATCATCGCTACTCGAGGTGGCGCACCGGCGCGCCACTCGTCAGGGTGAGCATGGGCGTCAGGAAGACCTTCAGGGACGTTCCCCCGTCGCTGACAGTCATCCCTGACAGGGGCATATCCTTTCCCGGCGGGAGCGTCGAGTCGGTGCGCGTGAGGATATTCGATGCCGCCGACCGTTTCGCGCCGAGGGGCAGGTCCGTGCTCCAGGCGGACATCGAGACCGGCTTCGATTTCTGGAGCGAGCTCAACGCGACCGACCGGCGGTCATATCTCAATAAAAAAAAGGAAGCAGCCGCGATCTGCCTGGAACTTCTCGACGGGGTCCTGCCGGGGCTCGCGGACTCGGTCGAGATCGCGGACGTGTCAACCCCCCAGACGCTGTTCAGGCGCACGGGAAACCGGGCCGGTTCCTGGTGCGGATGGCGCGCGGACCCCGTTTCCATGACCACCGATATGAAGAGAACCGTCCGGGGCTTGTCCAACCTGTACCTGGCGGGCCACTGGTTCGTGCCGGGGAGCGTCCCGACCGCGATGCTGTCCGGCCGGCATGCCGTGCAACTGGCCTGCCATGCCGATAAAAAGAATTTCACCGACAGGAAAGACGACATTTCGTTGTTCCGATAGTTATCGGTCCGTACCGACGTGATGGCTCAATGGTATTGAGGAAAATGACCCTTCGCGATGTTTGAAATAAAATACTGCAGGTGCTGGAGCTTGTTCAGTTGTTCTCTTGCCCTTGCGCTGATTTCCAGTTTCGAGGGTTTGTTCCGATTGCTCCAGTTGTTCAGCATGCCCTCAATGTAGATTCTCCCCGACCGTCCCTCATTCGTGATCATCAGCGAGCCACTAACCCAGGTGCCTAAGCCGTGGCTTGCGCGCGTCTCGCTGTAATCCTTATAGAGGCTTTCGGCCTCGAGCAGCGCGAGCAGCTGCGCATACTGGCCGGGGGTGAGGGCGAATTCGATCTTTTTGTGCTCGCACTGTCCGCGAATGCATTCGCCGTATGGGCCGGTGTACGTTATCCTGTTTTCGGTTATCACGAACGAATACCTGTATTCGTGGCTGTCCTTGCTCGTCTCGCCTTTCGTGAGCGAAAAAACGACGCGAAACGACTTACCGGAATCCGCCGGCAAAGGATTTAAAGCATCACCGGCGCCGGCGGTCACGCGCGTGCATGGTATTCCCAGGATAAGCGCGGCAATCATTGCGAAAAACAAGGTACGTTTAATGCAATCCATCGATATCCCTTACTAATTGTGGTATCATGCCCCACAAATAGCATCCCGTCAATTATAATTCAGGCCTGCTCCAGATCTCGTCCATCATGCCGATAGTTATCGGTGCCTCGCAGGCAGGCCTCGAAAACAAACCAGGGGGATATATCCCCCGCCTTTCCCATATAAACCGATAACTATCGGTAACGCGATCTCCCCGAAAGGGACCGGGTGCGTAAAGAAAATACTTGAAAATAATCCGCCATATCCCAGATAGTGAGTAATTCTTTTTAACACTGGAACTTATATGAAAGTTTTCATTAAAACCGTCTTTTTTCTCGCCATCGCCATCCTCTGCATTACCGGGTGCGGTAAAAACGAGAAATTCATACCGAAACAGACCTATGGCATTGTCATGACCGGCAACACCGCGTTGCGCATTGACCCGATGATTTTTTCCGGTAAAATCGCCCAGTTGCCCAAGGGAGAGAACGTCGAGATTACTGACCGTTCATTCGATAAAAGCACGGTCGGAAAAACGCATACCTACTGGTACAAGGTGAAAACCCGCAAGGGATACACGGGTTGGATATTCGGCGGCAATCTCCAGATCGTCAATTCGCGCGACAGGGCGAAAATAAAGAAAATCGCGGAAGAATTCATGCGTGAAGAATCCGAAAGGATCAAAAAAAGCCTGATGGGAAAATGGTGGAGCGTCAACGAGTTCGACGATTTCACCAGCCACTGCCTCGAGCTGTTCGACGACGGTACCTACCGTTCATATTACAAGGGGCAGACCGGGGGCTTTCTCGAGGGCACGTTCAAGTTCGATCCCAATACGAACGAGCTATCGTTCGACAAGCCTACGACATTCAAGACGAATCTCGAGATCCTCCAGCGCGGCCAGGAATTCATCCTGCGCAAGGAGATGGAGGACCACGAACTTCGCTTCAAACGAATCAGCACCGACATCAAAAAGGACGATGACAAGAAAGAAGGCGAAGGCGGGCAGCCCGCCGACAATCCCGCCGACGGGACAAAGGAAAAGGCTCAATAAGTTCCTCTCCCTCTGCGGACTCGGATCGCGACGCTCCGTCGAGGCCCTCGTCCTCGCCGGAAGGATCACCGTCAACGGGGCGCCGGCGCGCGATCTTTCGATAACGATCGGCGACGAGGACGATGTCACGCTGGATGGAAGGCTTCTTGTCCCCGCAGACGACCCTGTGTACGTCATGCTCAACAAGCCCGGCGGTTATATCACCACCGTGAAAGACGACAGGCTGCGCAAGACGGTCATGGATCTCTTCCCGGACGATCTCAGGAACAGGGGGATATACCCGGTCGGGAGGCTCGACCTCGATACGGGCGGCATCCTCATTCTCACTAACGACGGCGATCTCGCCTTTCGTCTCACGCGGCCGGAATTCGGGGTGAACAAGGAATACACGATCGTGCTGGACCGCCCCCTGGAAGAAGCGGACAGGGTCACGATTGAAAAGGGGGTCTACCTCCCCGACCTGCAGATTAAAACGCGCGAGGCCTCGGTGCGGTATGATCGCAACCGTTCCAGGGTCAGGATAATCATTCACGAAGGCAAAAACCGCCAGATACGCAGGATTTTCGACCGCATGGGTTACCGCATAAAAAGCCTCGTCAGGACCGGATACGCGGGCCTGCGCATCGGGTCGCTCGCCATCGGCGCGTGGAGACACCTGACGAACGCAGAGGTGGCGTCCCTTCGTGAATCATGCCGGAAACGCCAATAAGGCATATCCCCCCATCCCTCCATTCTTCCCCATTAATTTGAGCTCAATGCCATAAATTTAGCTTCATGGCTGCTTCCGTTCGGTCGAAAATATAGAGGAATCTCGAAAAGTCATGGATCCGGATACGGTTATACATTACCCAGAGGCCCATTCAATGCAGAATATTGATTTCTACGACAGGAAAAACCTGCGCCCTAATAGCGCCGCCTTTGCATATCAGCCTGAGGCGGAATACTTTTCAATGCCGGGCGTGAAATCCCAGCCGCGCGAAATCGAGCCCCGCGGCAACCCCGCGAGCAGGATGATGTTTATAATTACGGCCCTCTGCATCATCTCCTTCACCGCAGGCATGGTCATGGGATTGAAATTCGCCGGGGGAGCCAAGCGGGAAATCGTGGATAAAAAAACCGCGAAGGTCATGTCAGGGCTGGGGAACAGGGTGACCGATCTCATCCCGAAGCAGTCTGTCGCGCCCGCGCCAGTGAAGCAGGCGGAGAACAAGTTTCCCAAGGAAGAGTACCCATATGCGATAAAGCTTGACAAGGCCCGCGAAACCGCGGCTGCTGAAAAGATAGCGACGCGCTTGAGCGAGCGCGGCTTCAGGGTCATCCTCTCCAGGCAGGGAACCAGGACCAGGGTCTACGTCGGGCCGTACAAAACCTCCGACGAAGCCTCACAGATGCTGAAGAAACTCGGTGAAGATCCTGATCCCTCTTTGAAAGACTCGTTTCACATAATAAAAAGATAAAAAACAATTGATATTTCTCGGCCCTGGGAAAAATGGCTCTGTAAGTATGTAAGAGCCGATATTCCCTGGACTGAAGCGTTGAATTTAGACTACACCATCCGAAAAGCGACAATCGACGACTGCGACCCGATCCATGCCATCATCGAGCATTACGCCGAGGAGAACCTGATTCTTTCGCGGTCCCACGACGAGATCGCCTCGACGATAGACACCTTTTACGTGGCCATCCTCGACGACGGATCCATAATCGGGACCGTGTCGTTCTACAATTACGGAAACGGCCTGAACGAGGTACGCTCGCTCGGCGTCCGGAAGGAATATCTCAGAAAGGGAATAGGTTCTGCCCTGCTGAAAAGGCTCATGGCGCGCATCACCGCAGAGGGACAGGGCAGGCTTTTCGTTCTCAGCTATGCGCCGGTGTTTTTTCAGAAAAACGGATTTTCCGTCGTCAACCGTGACGACCTTCCCGAAAAAATATGGAAGGACTGCAATAACTGCGTAAACAAGGACAACTGCACCGAAGTCGCGCTTATTCTTAACGCGCGCCGTCCCTGATGCTATCGTGCGGCAGTGTACTGAAACTCATGATGATGGCCTTCATCAATTCCCCGTTGCTCTCGTACAACGTCCCGTTGCACGCGACCCGGACCATGAAAAGATAATTCCCCCTCATGAATACACCATCGTATCCCGACAGGGACGACGCGCTGGTAAAATTCATGATTAACCGCCGGTCGTTTTTTTCGATCGTTTTCCTTTCAACGGCCCCGAACCCTGTCACGCGCGCCATCCGGCCCATCGCTTCGTCCATGTCCCGCACCGGCCCCTTGAAACGCTCGAAATCCACCGCCACTATCAGGTCATATCCCCCCGCGGCCCTGTCTTTCGCCCTGGTGCGCACGCCCCAGAGCGACCCGTGGTACTCGTAATCCAGCGCACGTCGTTCCCTCGTGCGGATGAGCCCGATATCCCCCCGCGTTTCGAATGAATACCCTGCATGGTCGTTCATGACATGCGTGACGCCTTCATCTTTGTACATGAGCAGGCAGGATCTCTCGCTGTACATGTCGAACCTGTCCATTTCGCGTTTCTTGAGCCTGTTGATCGCGGCCGCTGACTTCACCTGCGCGTCCTGCACCAGGGAGTTCACGGGCTTCATTGCCAGTATCGATTTAAGCACGGCCAGTCCCTGGGGAATCTTTTTCTCCTGCAGGCACGTCAGCCCCCTGTTCAGATGGTACTCGATCCCATCGGCCGTCACCGGTCTGAGCGAGTCCCCTGTTTTTTCGATGATCCTTATTTTCCCCGCGCGGTCGTAGTAGTAGACATTGCCCTCGAGATCGCGGAATTCGCTCCAGTCGGGCATCTGCGCGCCAGACTCGGCAGTTGCGGTCAGAAATGCGAAACCCGCGATGAGGGCCGTCAGTCGTTGCATGGTCCTACAGGAGCTGGAGAAGCACGAGCCCCGCGATGATGATCAACAACACGATTATTCCCATGATGTAAAGGAGCACGGCCTCCCGTTTGCCCTTTACCTGGGTCGATTCCGAGGTTTCGCCCTTGTCCATCAGGACCTTGACGTTCGCCTCCTCGTATATCTTGGCGAGAACGCCTTTTGCAACAAAGGCGTATATGATGAATCCTTCCTTGCCGAGAGAAACGATTGCCTTGATCCTGCCCGGCACCGATGTTTTTTTCCCGTCCTCGTCGTAGGCGTTCATGAGCTTCAGGATCTTGTCGGTGACAACGTCTTTGCCCGTCAGGTCGATCCGAATTTTTTCCCCAGCGGAAAGGTCCGTGATGGACTTCCCCTTGATCGGGGAGAGCACAGCCTTGCCCTCCACGATGAACTTCGCCTCGCCCTCAATTCCCTGTATCTTCTTTTCCTCTTCGCTCAGCTCCGGACCCGCCTCGGACGTGTCCCCACCCGCACCCTGGCCCTCCTCGCTCGGCAGATCAAGCGTGATACCCTGCAGGTGCATTTCGAGCGAGCTTGAGTTGTTAAATTCAATCTGGCATTGCACCGGGCTATTGAATGATTTGTTCAATATTTCGGTAACCGTCTGGGTCAATTCGCTCAGGTTCTTCTCGCTCACGTCCGGAAACACGTCATAACCGATGAATGAATCCATCAGGAACATGTTGAAGCTTTCCGAGTCGATGGCATCGTTGTCCTGCTGGTAGCTCACTATGTCCTTGTACAGTGTCTTCCAGTCGTCGAATATCCTTACCTTGTCGAAGAGTTCGGGCCTTGATGATATTACCGACGATATGTTCGAAATGTATTCGTCGATGTAGTTGAAGAAGGCCATGAATATGCCCGAGCTGCCCTTATCCCGGACATAAAACTTGCCCTTGAGGACCATGATATCCTGGTAATTTCCGCCGGCCATTTCCTTGGCTTTCTCCATATCGCCGCCGGTATATTTCATGGAGATGTCGACCAATTTCGTTTTTTCACCCAACGATTCGTATTGACCGCTCATTACCTATTCCTGTCCCTTCGCCATATTTGTCTCAATAATCTCATACTTTTTCGCCGGGGATAGATTGAGCAGTTTCTTCACGCCGAGTATCACCTTGGCGCGATATCGCAACGGGACCGCAAGATAATAATTGCCGTCCCTGTCGATGCTGTCATTCACCCGGACCCGCTCCGGCGGTATCTTCATGCCGAGCATTTCACCATGATATCTGACAATGTCGCCCGGCTTGAGATATTTCACAAAAGTTTGGGATACGCCGAGCTCCAGCCTTCGTAACACCTGAAAACGCTTGTCGTCGCTGATTCCGTTATCCCGCCACTTGAGAGGATTGTCAGTCAGGTGTACCACGATCTCCTTTTCCTGCTCGGAAACGAGCACCCGTATATACGATGCCTGCCTCTTATACATTGAAAGCAGTCCGAAAAGGCTGTCGTCACGTTTGTTGCTTTTTGTATTTTTCCGAGCCCCGACCATGGATTGTATCCCGCGATCGCCGTCCTGGCCTATATGGCCATGAGAATTCCGCCTTTTTCTTTGCGAATCAGTTTCATCGTGCACAGGGTATCGATGAGCTGTCTTGCTGCTTCTCGATCCAGGCCGGTGGACGTCTCGAGATCGTCGTTGGTAATCATCCTGTTGACCCTTATGAAGTCGATCACTTCGCGCTCACGATCGGTCAGGGGGCCTATAAAAAAGCTGTTATTCTGGCAGATGTCCTCGGTAATGACGGCCAGCCTGTTGTCCTTATAGTGTGAATATGATTTGAATACCAAGTCAATATTAATTTCCGCGGTTCTCGATATATTTTTGATCTTGATGTAAAATCCCTTTTCTTCCGATTTCGAGTCGCTTATCAGCTTCACAAGAAGCTCGTCGATAAACGAGGTGTCGATCACCTTGATCCCGCTGAAGTCAAGAACCACCACCTCGTCACGCGTAGCGACCGCAACCGCCTCGCTGATACGCGCGTACATGTCGCGCCCCACGGTCCTCGTGATCAGGTCCGCGCTTTTTAGTTTCAGCTCTTCCGCCTTTTTTTTTACCTGGATTATCATTCCCCTCTCACGCCGATAGCGATATCGAAATCTGCGTCCCGTCGAAATGGGGCAGATCATTTTTTTGAAAAAACGTCCCGGAATTCGTCTGGCCCCGGTGGTAATGAGCGGCAAGGCTCGCATTTTCAGACCTGATGAATATCGACCCCCTGAGCTTCTCCACGATCGAATGTACCTGGCAGAGGCCGTACCCGAACTCGCGCTTGCTGGATATCGGCCTTGTCAGCGCCATCTCTATCAGCTCGGCCGACGATGAGTAGCGGATATCGGCTTTTGATTCGAAACTCTTCCGTATGCCGATTCCCGAGTCCGATATGACCAGCCTTACGATGTTCTCCCTCCCCACGGAATACGTCTGCATCGCGAGGAAGCCTGAATCGAGGCTGTGCTCGAAGATATTCTGGCAGATCTCGGAAATTACCGTAACGAAGAGATCCACGATCATTTCGGTGATCCAGTACCTCAGGATATGCCCCGCCCTTCTCCTGAACAGGTCGATCGCGCCTGAAATCACTTTCAGGCTTTCCCTCTCCTTGTTCGGTATCTCTATGATCTCGATGACTGTGCGGCTGAATGAGCTTCTCTTGAGAAGGAGCTTCTCGTCAAGGGCCTCCGGCACGGTAAAAATCCCGTACTTGAAAAAATCCATCCTGTGAAGGTACTGGTGGATATTGATTGGTATGCCGCTCAGGCGAAGCTTGTTGCCGCTCTGCCTGAGCGCCGTCCGTCCCATCAGCAGGAGCGATACCATCGAATACGGCTCGATGAACGCTACCTTCGAGAGATTGAGCTCGCCCCTTCCGGAAAAAATCGCGTTCTGCAATCCTATGATTTCCTCGAAATAGTAAGGATCCCTGAACTTGTTGGGTATTATGAGCGCCCTTGCGTCGGCCATGTACGGAATATACCTCTGGTTTATAGTCGGTTATTTTAACATGAGAATGGAGTATATTTTTTCTATAATGGCGGGGGATTCGCGCCAATGAAAAAGGGCCGCCCCTATCGGGACGGCCCTCCATGTCGCTTCGCGTATCGCGGTTTTTAGTACATGCCGCCGCCAGGAGGCATCATCGGTGCCGCGGGTTTTTCTTCTTCTTTATCCGTGATAAGGACTTCCGTGGTGGAAAGCATTCCGGCCACCGAGGCAGCGTTCTGCAGCGCCGAGCGCACGACCTTGGCCGGGTCCATGATACCGGCTTTCATCATGTCGACCCATTCGAGCTTGGCCGCGTCGAATCCCATGTTTTCCTTCTCGGACTTGGCCTTTTCCACGATCACCGAGCCCTCGAGACCGGCATTGATGATGATCTGCCTCATGGGGGCCTCGACCGCCTTCAGCACAATCTGCGCACCGATCTGCTCGTCGCCCTTGAGCTTGGCAATGACTTCGGATATCGATTTCTGGGCATTGACCAGCGTCTTTCCGCCGCCGGCGACGATCCCTTCCTCGACCGCCGAACGGGTGGCCGAAAGCGCGTCCTCGACCCTGGCTTTCTTCTCTTTCAGCTCGATCTCGGTAGCCGCGCCCACGTTGATGACGGCGACGCCGCCGGCAAGCTTGGCCTTGCGCTCCTGGAGCTTCTCGATATCGTAATCGGATGTCGAATCCTCGATCTGTTTCTGAATCTGGGCTATGCGGCCCTGGACGTCCTTCTGGCTTCCGGCGCCCTCGATGATGGTCGTGTTCTCTTTCTCCACGATGATCTTTTTCGCGCGTCCCAGCATGTCGAGGGTCGTGTTCTCGAGCTTCATGCCCAGATCCTCGGAAACCACCTGGCCGCCGGTAAGGACCGCTATATCCTCGAGCATCGCCTTCCTGCGGTCGCCGAATCCAGGGGCCTTGACAGCGACGCAGTTGATGGTTTTTCGCAGGTTGTTGACGACGATCGTGGCGAGCGCCTCGCCCTCGACTTCCTCGGCGATGATCAGGAGGGGCTTGCCGCCCTGGACCACTTTTTCGAGTATCGGGAGCAGGTCCTTCATCGACGCGACCTTCTTGTCATGAATGAGGATATAGGAATTTTCCAGCACGGCTTCCATGGTCTCGGGATCGGTCGCCATGTAGGGGGATATATACCCGCGGTCGAACTGCATTCCCTCGACGACTTCGAGGTGGGTCTCGATCGATTTGGCCTCTTCGACGGTGATGACGCCGTCTCTGCCGACCTTGTCCATCGCGTCGGCGATGAGGTTGCCTATCTCCTCGTCGTTGTTCGCCGAGATGGACGCCACCTGGGCGATTTCCTTCTTGTCGTTGATCTCGCGGCTGGTGTTCGCGATGAAGCTGATGGCCCCTTCGACGGCCTTGTCTATCCCGCGCTTGAGATCAATCGGGTTCGCGCCGGCGGTGACATTCTTGAGGCTTTCCTTGTAAATCGCGGCGGCGAGAATGGTCGCGGTTGTGGTGCCGTCGCCGGCCACGTCATTGGTCTTGGTCGCCACTTCCTTAACCATCTGGGCGCCCATGTTTTCAAAACTGTCTTCCAGTTCGATTTCCTTTGCCACCGTAACGCCGTCCTTCGTGACCGTGGGGGATCCGTATTTCTTGTCTATGACGACGTTCCTTCCACGGGGACCGAGCGTTACCTGGACCGCGTCGGCGAGCTTGGTCACGCCTTCGAGTATCGCTTTGCGTGCATCCTCATTGTACTTTAAAATCTTTGACATTGTTTTCACCCTTGCGTATTGTTAAAATCCGATCACTGTCAGATTAATCGACCACGGCGAGTATATCGCTTTCCGAGAGGATCATGTAATCCTTTCCCTCGTACTTGATTTCGCTTCCGCCGTACTTGGTGAACAACACCTTGTCGCCCACCTTCACCGTCATGGGGATCAGATCTTTCCCGTCTCTCTTTCCCTGTCCAACGGCTATGATTTTTCCCTGCTGGGGCTTTTCTTTCGCTGTGTCGGGTACGTAAATGGAACCGACTTTAGCCATTTCTTCTTCCAGTAATTCAACGATCACTCGATCGCCAATCGGTTTTAGTGCCACAGATATCCTCCTTGGTATATCAATGATTTGAAATTTGTATTTCCTCTTGATAAGGATTAACAACGAAGTTGTTAGCACTCATTTTAATGAGTGCTAACAAAATTATTAATAATAATGAATTTTACTTTAATCAAGTCCAGATATCGAAAATTAACGCCATTTATCGAGGATTATATTTAATTTTCAACGATTTTTATCGTGTTTGGCAAATTATTATTAAAATGCATTTTTATCGGATTTGCCGCCTTTTTTTTCGATCAGGCGGATACCCTCTATGACCATACCCTTATCAACGGCCTTGCACATGTCGTAAATGGTCAGAGCCGCGACAGAAACCGCGGTGAGCGCCTCCATTTCAGCTCCTGTTTTCCCGTCGAGTCGTATCTCCGACTCTATAACCGCCCTGTGTCCCTCTATTCGAATTTGAATATCGAGAAAGGCCACGGGGAGCGGATGACAGAGAGGAATAAGCTCATGCGTCCTTTTCGCGGCCATTATCCCCGCGATCCTTGCGGTCTCGAATGGATCGCCCTTCGGTATAAGCCGCTTTCTGATCAGTTCCACCGTGTTCCCGGAAAACAGAACGGCTCCTTCGGCCCTGGCTGACCTTCGCGTCACGTCCTTGGGGGATATATCCACCATATGAGCGGAACCATCGCCGTCATAATGGCTGAATTCACGTTCGGTCATGGCACACCGTACCCGCGCCGTTACAGCATTGCCGCGACTTCGTCATGCGACATACCCTTCTTCAGCGCCTGGAGCAGTTTCTGGGAGCGGGATATGTCCCCGATGAGGATCATCCCGGTGAACACCCCGTTTACGAAAAACAGCTTAATCAGGTTCTTTCCGGTGCCATCCTCGGAACGTATGACCTTCAACGCCGGCGGAGCGACCTCCTGGCAGAAATCGCCAGTGGAAAATATTTTCGTCCCGAACGAGTTCAATACCGCGGGGTACACCTCATCCTTGAACTCGTCCCTGCCTCCCGAGGCGTTCGCCCCGGCGACCCTGCCCTGGCGCACCGCAGGCATCCAGAGGGCCGGCGTACGGCCGTTGAATTCCGCAATATCCCCGCACGCGAAGATGCCCGGCACCGAGGTTTCCATCATGCTGTTGACCACCACGGCCCTGTTGACCTCGATCCCGCACGATTTAGCCAGGTCCGTGTTGGGACGCACCCCGATCGAAAATACGATCATGTCCGCGTTAACTTCCTCTCCGCCGGCGAGCTTCACCCCTGTGGCGACATCCTCGCCGAGGATCGCCTGTATCTGCGCGCCGAGGTGCAGTTTCGCGCCCGCGGAAAGTATGATTTTCTCGAGGAACGACGACGATTCCGCGTCGAGCTGTCGCGGCAGAATGCGCTCGCTCAGCTCGATGATGGAAACGTCCAAGCCCCTTTTCTGGAGCGACGAAGCGGCCTCCAGCCCGAGCAGGCCGCCGCCGATAACGATGGCGCTTTTCACGCCGCCGGCATACTCGTAGACGCTGCGCGCGTCTTCGTAGGTCCTGACCGCGAACACGTTCCGTCGCTTCAGGGCGTCGGCGAACGGCACGAATGGAACGCTGCCGAAGGCCAGGATGAGTTTCGTGAAGGGATATACCCGCCCCAGGTCGGTGGTCACCGTCCTGGCCGGTATATCGATGGCGACCGCCCTTTCGCCCATCCGGAAATCGATGGCGTTCTCGGCGAACCAGCTCACCTGGCCCAGCGAGAACGCCGATTTGTTTTCAACGGAGCTGTCGCTGATATACTCGGTGAGCATGGGACGGTAGTACGGCGGCCTTCGCTCCTCGGATATGAGCGTGACGGCCACTGCCGGGTTCTGCTGCCTGATCTCCTTCGCCGCGGAAAAACCCGCGGCAGACGCTCCGATAATGACTATGCTTTCACCCATCTGGATATCCTGCCATCAACTATGTTAATGCGGCCCCGGCCTTCCTGCGTTTGAAATACCGGATGATGCTGATAAAAAAGCCGGTCAGGATGTACAGCGCGGTGACCGCGAACACGGACCACATCCTGAAAAAGCCAAGCAGCAGGATGATGACGATCACCGTCACTATGCGCGCGAACTTGCCCCGTTTGAAGAGCACCGCGAAAAACTTGGAATAATCGAGGCGCGACACCATCAGCAGGCCCACGATCACGTAGATCGGAATGAACGCCTCGAGAGGGAACTTGATGCTGGCCGCCCCGATCGGCGGGATGGACACCAGCGGCTCCTCCAGGGCCGGGATCGATGCGATCATGATCCCCGCGGCGGGAGAAGGAAGGCCCGAGAAACCGGTATGATCGTCGGTCTCCGCGGTGATGTTAAAACGCGCGAGCCGGTAAATGGCGCACACCGGGTATACCAGCGCGATTATCATTCCCGAATCGATGAACATTCCGCTGCTCGGCAGCTTCGAAAGATAGCCCTGGTAGGCGATGACCGCGGGCGCGATGCCATATGCGATTCCGTCCGCGAGGGAATCGAGCTGCACGCCCACGGGGCTCTCGACGTGCATGGCCCTGGCCACCGCCCCGTCTATGGCGTCAAAGAGGCTCCCCACGCACACCAGTATTCCCGCGATCGCGAGCGACTTGGTGTCGCCGCGGCTCGCGAATATGATCGCGAAAAAGCCCATGGTCATGTTCGACATGGTGATGATATTGGGGACGATGGATCGCTTTTTCACGATGAAATTGCCGATGGCCTGACGGGTCTTGCCCGTGCGCCTGGCCGATCGCACGCCCTTCTGCCTTCCGGGCTTTTTAATCGCCATGTATGACCCTCCGGGGAAAATTATTATTCACAAACCCCCCGATCGGGGCGTGTGTCAATTAAAAAACGCCCCGGGGCCGCCGGCAAAGAATTCCTCGAGACGGCCGATGCATTCGGAATGGTCTCGGAATACAATGTCGGCCCCGGCAAGGTATTCCCCGGGGAGTGTCGTCTCGATCGCGCAACAGTATACCCCCGCGGCGTGCACCGAGGCGATGCCCTGCGGCGCGTTTTCGATGGCGACCGCCCTTCCCGGCGGGAGCCCGAGCTTTGCGAGCGCTGCGAGATACGGTTCCGGGTCGGGCTTGCCGCGGCTGACCGATTCAGCCGTCACGATGGCGTCGAAACGGGAGATGATGCCCGCGGGGAGAACGTGACGGACCGACCGCATGTACGAGCCGGTGACCAGGGCGAGCGAGCACCCCGCCGCGCGGAGCAGATCCACGAGCCTTTCGGCATCCGGGAAAAGGCCGATCCGGTATCCCTCGTACAGCCGGTGCTTCCGCTCCTGCAGGCGGGCGAACCCGTCCCCGTCTGGGAACGGCACTCCCTTTTCGCGGAATATATCCCCTATCGATTCGATCCCCGACATCCCCTCGCGCAGGTACACGTCGTGGTCGTCGATGCTCACGCCGTACTCGGCCAGGATGGTGCGCCATGCCAGCGCGTGATATTTCATGGAATCGACCAGGACGCCGTCCATGTCCAGCAGAAAGGCGTCGGGACGGATCATATGCGGCCGGTCGAAAGCCCCTTCTTCAACCGGTAGCGGTCGAGTGCGAGCTCGACGAGGCGGTCGATGAGCGAGGAGTACGGGAGCCCGGTGGCTTCCCAGAGCTTGGGGTACATGCTGATGCTCGTGAAACCGGGCAGGGTGTTGATCTCGTTAAGGTAATGCTGCCCGTTGGCGCGGTCCACGAAGAAATCCACGCGGGCCATGCCCCCGCAGCAGAGCAGGGAATATCCCTGCGTGGCTGATTCGCGGATGGTGCGGGTGATTTCCGCGTCGAGCGGCGCGGGTATGATGAGCTCGGCCCCGGAGGGGTCGAGGTATTTCGCTTCGTATGAATAGAACTCGTGCCGCGGCACCACCTCGCCGAGCACGGAGGCCTCGGGGCTCTCGTTGCCGAGCACGGCGCATTCTATCTCGCGCGCGTCGATCCCCTTCTCCACCAGGACCTTGCTGTCGAACCTGAGCGCGAACGCCATCGCCTTCACGAGCCCTTCGCGGTCGGACGCCTTGCCGACGCCCACCGAGGAGCCGGTTCGAGCGGGCTTTACGAAAAGGGGGAACCCGAACTCGCCGACGATCCGGTCGGCGAGTTCGGCGGCCGAACGCTCCCACTCCCGCGCGTGTACGGTGAACCACGGCACCACGGGGATGCCGCCGTCCCTGAGAAGGCGCTTGGTCACGTCCTTGTCGATCGCCACTGCGGAACCCGTGGTGTCCGCCCCCACGAACGGGACCATCGCGAGCTCGAGAAGGCCCTGGAGGGTCCCGTCCTCGCAGTAGGTCCCGTGCATCACGGGCATGACGAGGTCCGCGGCGACCGTCCGGCCGCTCGAGCGTTCGGTCATGACGAGCCTGCCGCCCGCCTCGTAGTGATTAGGGTGCCAGACACCGGTGTCATCGAGGGCCATGACCTTCCCGAACTCGGGGTGATCGATCACGCGGGGTGAGTCCTGCACGTGCCAGATCCCGTCCCTGCCTACGCCCACGGCCACTACCTGGTAGCGGGAAGGGTCGAGGGCCGCGACAACCGACGCGGCCGAGCAGAGCGACACGTCGTGCTCGCCCGAACGGCCGCCGTAGAGCACCGCAATCGTGAGCATTGGGGCTATCCCTCGACGAAGGCCTTGTGTATGACCTTCGAGGCCAGCTCAGCGTACATGCTGTCGATAACGCACGATATGCCGATTTCAGACGTTGAAATCATCTCTATGTTGATGTTGTGCTCCGAGAGTACCTTGAATATCTTCCCGGCCACGCCGTAGGAGGAGAGCATCCCCACGCCCACCGCTGACACGATCGCGATATCGTCCTTCGACTCGATCGACGACGCCCCGAGATCCTTCTTCAGTCCCTCACAGATCCCGATTGCGCGCTCGAGGTCGCTTTTCTTCACGGTGAACGATATGGAGGCCTTGTTGTCCGTGCCGGTCGACTGCACGATCATGTTGACATAAAGCTTCTGCGCGCCCATGAGCCCGAACAGCTTCGCGGCGATCCCCGGCTTGTCGGGAATGTCCCTGAGCGTGATTTTCGCCTCGTCGGTCTTGGCGGTGACGCCGCTTATGATAAATTTTTCCATCATTTCCTCCTTGGGCATAACGATTGTCCCTTCCTCGTAATTGAAGCTCGACCGCACGTGGAGTCTCACGTTGTACTTTTTCGCGAATTCGACCGAGCGCGAGTGAAGGACCCCGGCCCCGAGACGAGCCAGCTCCAGCATTTCCTCGTAGCTGATCTCTTTCAGCTTTTTCGTTTTTTCGATGATGCGCGGATCGGCGGTGTAGACCCCGTCCACGTCGGTGTATATCTCGCAGTCCCTGGTCTTCAGCACGGCGGCAAGGGCCACGGCCGAAGTGTCGGACCCGCCCCTACCCAGCGTGGTGATGTTGTCCTCGCTGTCGATGCCCTGGAAGCCGGCCACGATCACGACCTTGCTGCTTTTCAGGGATTCGAGTATTCTGTCGGTCGAAATGCTCTCGATCTTCGCATTCGTGAAATTACCGTCCGTGAGCACCTTTATTTGCGAGCCCGTGTATGATATCGCATCGATGCCGATCTCGTGGAGAGCCATCGCGAGGAGCGATATGGAGACCTGTTCTCCCGTGGAGAGGAGCATGTCCATTTCGCGCTTGCTCGGATTTTTGGATATTTCCGCCGCGAGTTCGACAAGATGGTCCGTGGATTTTCCCATGGCCGACACCACCACGACGATGGAGTAGCCGTTCTGCACGTAGCTCTTGATGCGTGCGGCCACTGTCTTGATGCGCTCGGGAGTGCCGACCGAGGTCCCGCCGTATTTCTGCACCAGAATCTTCATATCACTCATAAGTTTACCTGTCGATTAATGTATCTCAACGAGTACTTATGCCGGAATCAGGTTCCTGCGGTCAATAATAATTCGGGAAGGTCCGGTATGCGGTGTATCAGGACGATCGGACGCCGATTAAAAGTTTACATGTTCGTAACAATCGATTATTACAGGTCGGCTGCCACCGTGCCGCCCGCGGGAACCGTGACCGTGACCGGACCGGTAAACGTCGTGGTTCCCTGGACGAAAAGATTGCCGTAGGTCGGCTGCGTGGCCCGGTATACGTCATAGGTACCGGGCATGACATTTTCGAGGACATACGATGTAGTAGAAGATGAGACATAGGTCGCTACCGGTGGCAGCGTGAACTCATTGACGTTCTTGATGTACGCGTCCCACTGGGTTTGGTAGATTTCGAAAGTGTTGCACAGGCTGCCAGCGCTAACACATACATTTAAGTCGTACTTGTATTTTTCAAGCGCGAGATAGTAATCGATGGCCGGCTCCGGGTTAATCCCGAGGTACACGCCCGGCACCTTGGGGAAATCGCACTTGATCGCGCCCGTGGCGGATCCCCGCACGAACGAACCCGCCGCAGGCACCTGGTATTTGGACAGCGGATCACCGGCAGGAACGGCAAACACTATTTGATTAATTCCCCCCCCGCATGTGCCCGCAATCCTTCCCGCGATTCCCGGTATGTACGATCTCGCGGCGGTGATGATGTTCCCCCCCATCATGGCATCATCTGCTTTCACGTTTCTCAGGTAGTCCGACATGGCATAGAAGTGCGTCACGCTGAAAATCCCGTCCGCGTTGTAACCTTCAGTTTCGTACTTTTTCACGAAATTCTTGATCACCATGCGGATTTCCAGCACGGTATAGGGATAGTCCTTGTTAAAGACGAGTCCGTTTTGGATGGGTATGACGAGCGGATATACTCGATTCAGATTGAAATACTGCTCAATCCTGAGGGTGTCGTAATAGCTAAGCGTCTGCATCGCGTTGAAATTGAAGGCATTGAGATACTGTTCCGCGAATATGTCGACAACCATCTGACCCGACCATCCCCCACCTCCGGGAATGTACACTCTGGCCTGATCGAAGAGCATCTTGCGGATGTACAGTCCCACTGCGAGGTACCCCCCGCTCGGTACGTCGTCGCTCGTGAGCACCCATCCGACCCCGTTGAACATCGGGTGCACGTCGTCGAGACTGGCTATAATGGCCTGGCGATATTTCGAGAAATTGTATATCTTACCCTTCATACCCATTATTTTCATTTCGGCGACGTCGATCATGAACGCGGTCGGGAGTGGATCGTCAACGGTGTTGCAATCGTTGACTGAATCGTCCTGGATCAGCGAGTTCGTCGTGGGTGTAGGCGGCATGTTCCACGGGGCCGGCGAATTCGTCTCGTACGTGCCTTTAATAACGATAAGCAGCCTGCTCGTCCCCATTTCCGTCAGGAGGGGTGTGTTGTTACAGCCCGCATAAAGCATTATCGCTGCGCACACGAACGCGATGAGCGTATCATGCGGTCTGATTCGGAGGATCTTCATTTTTTGCCAGTATTGCATACTATCAATATCACAAATTAAAGTACACGGTTATCCCGATATTGAGAACGTGGCCGTTGTACTTGGCGTCCTTCAAGTATTTTTCATATATGTTAAGATAATCGATCCTGAGTCCTATGTTCACAAGCCGTCCCGCGGGGAACGATACCTCGAAACCCGCCATAAAAATGAGATCCCACTGCTCCGATTTGTCCGGCTTGAGATAGAGATATCCTCCGCCCATTCCCGCCTTGAATTGGAAACGCACGGCAAAATCGATCGGCAGCTGGAACAGGATATTACCGTAGAGCGGAACGAAATAGATTTCGTTGACGCTCTTCGTTGAGGTCTTGAACTGCTGGTAGGACGTGTCAACGCCGAATTTCAAGTAGCGCCACCAGGGAAACGGAACGCGCACGAACACACCACCGCCCAATGCGGTATCAACTTTTTTGCCCGTTTCAGCGAGGGGCGTTATCGGTCCGAACCAGCCGCCTATCTGGAGCTTGTTAAAAGAATCCTTCCGTTCCTTGAAGGAATAGGCAGCGCCATGGAACACCACGAGTATAAAGGCGAACATCGCGATGCCCGCGTAAAATTTCTTCATCAGGATTTCCGTCGATGATAGTTTAGTACCATGCGCGGGAAAATGGTTACACTGGCACCAATATTGTTACTTGCCCCGCTCTGTCAATACATAAACCGCGTATTTATCGCAGTAAGACCCTCACCCGCACGCTCAGCGGCGGATACGCACAGGGTTCGCGATGGATTCGTATGCCTTGTCCAAGCTATCCAGGGGTGGATCGTACGTGACCCTTGACAGATACAGCCCGTAGGGCGGAACGGTCGCCCCGCCGAAGTCGCGGTCTGCCCGGGCGAGAATCCGCTCGATCGACGAAGGATCGGCCCCTTCGCGGTACATTGCAATGAGCGTCCCCACTATTATGCGGATCATGTTGTGAAGGAACGCGTTGCCCCGAACCGTCAGTATCACGTACTCGTTTTTTCTCCGGACGCCGATTTCCGATATCTTTCTCACCGTGTTGACGGTTTCCGCCTCCCGCTTCTTGCAAAAAGATGCAAAATCCTTTTCACCGACAAGATGCGAGGCGGCCGCGTCCAGGTAAGCCTCGTCAAGAGGCTCGTGGTACCACATGGCGCGGTATCTCATGAACGGGGACCGGAGCCTGTTATTGTAAATGTAATACCGATACTCACGTTCGACCGCGCTGAACCGGGCGTGAAAACGCTCCGGAACCGAGTACGCGTTCAGGACCGAAATGTCATATGGGAGAATCCCGTTCAGCCCGATGCAGATTTTTTGCAGGCTGACGTCCCGCTGCAGCGAGAAATGAATTACCTGGCCAAGAGCGTGCACTCCCGTGTCGGTCCGCCCCGAGGCAACGACTCTGCACGGCTCCCTGAAAAATATCTTCAGGGCCTTTTCGAGCTCTTCCTGTATTGTACGTCCGTTGTTCTGGATCTGCCAGCCGTTATATGCGGTACCATCGTATTGTACCAGCAGCGCTATTTTTCCTCGGGCGTTTCTTCCGTCGGCTTCGTCTCTTTGGTCCATTCGTCCAGCTTTTGGTTGATAGTATCGTACAACGCCCGTGTCTTGTCCAGAAGCTCGCCGGGTCTCGATTTAGATGATTTGCCGGCTCCGAAAAGCCTTCCCAGATAGCGTTTGCATTTATCGAAATTTGCGATTCTCTTCTCCACTTCCGGCTCTTGTATACCAATCTTAACCGTCAGGATCGCGGTTATGTACAGCAAGCCTTCGTAACCCCAGTTTTTGTCCGTATCCGGCCCCATGTGACCCATCGCTTCGGGCGATTCCTCGCCGGTCTGCATGATGTCAAGCACCCTCGTGTAATACTGGTAGGCCTTTTTATAAAAGAATTGGGATATTTTTGGATAAGGCTTCGTCGTGTTTTCCTTTGCGAGATCGCCGATAAGCCAGGCCGCCCTGAGCGACGATAAAGCGATTTTGAAAGTCGGAGCGACCTTCTTGTTTCTATACCCGTAGCAATCCACGGCGAGCATGTATGACGCTGCACCGGAGACGAGGTTCCTGTCCGCGCTAAAGTCGCAGTTATCAAAATACTTGGCGACAACCGCCTTTCTGGACGGAGTGAGTTCCATCAATTTTTCCGTTTCGGAAGGTTCGAGCGTTTCAAAATCCCTGTTAAATGCGGTATACAGACAGCTGGGGCATACGGTCAATACATATGTCAGTGGTATCACCACTCCGTATTTCTTGTTGTCCTCGTAACGGCGCCGCAATTCATCGGTCAGTTTCCCTGCGATCAGCCTTCCCCCGCCGGAGAACATCTCTTCCCTGAAAAACTCACTGGAGCAAACCGGGCAGGTAGTGCTGGTTTTTTGTCTAAATGATACTTTTTTATCCGTTTCCGCCATTGGTAGGTTCCTCTCTGCCGAATGAATCGAGAATCATAATGTTGAATATATCAAAAAATATCAATAACCTTTTCACTTGCATTTGTTGAATTTTACGTGTATTTTTTATCCTGATACCAGATGGAATACGAAAAATCCGTTTTTAACTGGTGATGCGCGTATAATCCTTTCCTAAATAAAGGACCCGGGCTTATCAAAAAAATATCAAGAAAAATCGTTTACAGGACGACAAAAAAGAAAAAGATATTAATACTATCGAGGACATGAGATGAAAAAGGGAGTCTTCGCAGTCATCGTCGTTAGCATGTTCGCTATCTCGGTTCCATCATATGCGCTATCGAACGCCACACGCTCCGGTGAAGATTATGTTTTCACCATGGATGCGGTCAGGAAAATTGAAACCATGGTGTCGAACTTCGGTACGGATGAAATCAAATTCAAGTACGGGGAAATCAGCGCAAAGCTCCGCGATGCAAGCGAACTCCATTACGGCCAGGAATTCTACCACTCGACCACGCAATTCAGAAAATTAAAATCCCACATAATCGACCTGCTTCAGAACCTTTCAAATGAGTACCTTATGAGAAGCAAATTGATGCTCGACACGACTTCAAAGCAGGCCTTCGACATAGTGGTCAAATACAATCGAAAAAGCGCGAGGGCTTCATTTATCGGAAAGCCGATTGATCCCATCCGCGAAAAGGAAATGAAGGATAAATCGACCGATCCCAAAAAGCAGGGCAAACCGGAGGATGACGACGACGATTACCTCGAAAAGACGGAGCAGGTTGACGATCTTACCGTAAAGCCCGAAGAGTATAGCTACTTCTACGAGCGCGAGAAGATTGAGAACCGCCTGAAAATCGGCTACCAGAAATACCAGAAGGCGAAAAAGCTTTTCGAGGATCCCGAAATTGAATTCCTGATGAAGAAACAGACGAAAATCAGCGACAACAACATCGATTACATCATTTCGCAGTATCTCAATGTGATCACACTCTGCCGCGAGGCGAAGGAAAACGTCGTTGAAATACACAAGATCATGCGACAGCACAAGCTCAGCCGTTCACTTTCGCTATACGGCATAACCCAGTCGACCATACGCCCCGTATACGATCTCAGGATTCCAAAAAAGTACAGGATCGACGCCAACGACAATCGCAACATGGTCCATTCCCTGGAAATCAAGAAGCTGGGCAAGCAGGCCGAAGAAAAACCCGAGGATAAAACAAAGCCCTGAATTGATATCAGTATTGCGACAGCATAAAAAAACCGCCCATAGGGCGGTTTTTTTATTCCTTATCAACTCCGAGTTATTTCTCGGCTTTCTCTTTCTTTTCTTTCTTCTCTTTTTTCTCTTTCTTGTCTTTCTCTTTCTTTTCCTTTTTGGCGGCTTTTGCGTCCTTTCCTTCATCGGCTGCCGGTGCGGTCTTAACTCGGCGCTCAACGAGTTCCACGATTGCCATCTCCGCGGCGTCCCCGGGCCTCACCCCGAGCAGATAATGCCTGGTGTATCCGCCATTACGGCCGGTATAGCGCTGTGCTATATCTTCAAACAGCTTCTTGATGACTTCCCGGTCCTTGATGACCCGCATCACCTCGCGTTTGTTGTGAAGCTTCTTCGCGACATCTTCATTCGAAAGCTCGAGGTTCTTTTTCGCGCGCGATATGAGCCTGTCGGATATTTTTTTCAGTTCCTTGCCTTTCTGCCTGGTCGTAACGATCCTTTCGTGCAAAAAAAGCGACGTGACCATGTTTCCGAACATCGCTTTTCTGTGCGAATGCGTCCGGCCAAGACGTTTTACATCATTTTTATGCCTCATGGCTGACCTCTTAGTCCTTTAATCCAAGGCTCAGATTCATGTCTGACAGTTTGGATTTTATTTCATTGAGCACGACATCGCTGATATGCTTCGATTTTTTCAATTCGTCTTCGGTCTTCTTCGTCAGGTTCTCCAGGGTCGAGATGTCCTGACTCTTGAGGGTGTTGTACGACCTTACCGAAAGCTCGATCTCGTCGATGGACTTCGCCAGGAGTACTTTGCGGCGCTCAAGGTTTTCGTCAACAACCTCGACTTCCTCTTCCACCTCTTCCTCGAAATTGATGAAGATTGTCAGGTGGTCCTTTATGATTTTCGCGGCCTGCGCGAGCGCATCGTCCGGAGACACGGAACCGTCGGTCCATATCTCCATGATCAGCTTGTCGAAGTCTGTCCGCTGGCCGACGCGGGTGTCCTCGACCCGGATGTTGACCTTTTTTACGGGAGTGAACAGTGAGTCGATGGGAATGACGCCGATCGCTTCGGTATTGGACTTGTTTACCTCGGCGGGAACATATCCCCGCCCGCGCTCGATCTGCAGCTCCATGTCGATCTTGCCGCTTTCATTGAGCGTGGCTATATGCTGGTCCGTGTTCATCACTTCGATTTCCGGGTCCACGTTGAAGTCGGCGCCGGTAAAATCGCCGGGACCGTCCTTTTTTACATGTATGACTTTCTGCATCTCGCCATAATATTTGAGACGAAGCTTCTTCAGGTTTAATATGATCCTGGTAACGTCCTCGAACACGCCCTCGATAGAATCGAACTCGTGGGGAACGCCCTCAATTTTTATGGCCGTTATGGCGGCACCTTCAATTGATGAAAGCAATACCCTTCTCAGGGAATTGCCTATGGTCAACCCATATCCCCTTTCAAAAGGTTCCGCTATGAACCTGCCGTAGTTGGGCTGAAGCTCGTCATTTTCAAATTGCACTTTATTCGGTCTCTTGAAGCCCTTGAGAAGGTTTTTCGGGGCCATCACTTCCTCCAGTCAAATATTAAACGCGAATCCGGATCCTATCCGCGCTCATGCGATAAAACCACCAAGCTCCTATTTTGAATAGAGCTCAACAACCAGTTGTTCGTTGTACTGGGTGGTAATATCCGTCCGTATCGGGAGCCTCTTAACCTTTCCCGTCTTGCTTTCGAAATCCACCTCTATCCATTCTGGAATCGAGTCGATGGCTTTCGCCAGTTTTATGGAATCTTCGATGATAACGTTCTGCCTGTATTTTTCCTCAATCGATATCTGATTGCCTTCACGCACCCTGAAAGAGGCGATATCGACCGCTTTTCCGTTTACGGTCACGTGACCGTGAACGATCAGCTGTCTCGCCTGCGAGCGGGATGAAGCCATTCCCATGCGAAAAACCACGTTGTCGAGCCTTCTCTCGAGAAGTGACATCAAGTTGTCGCCCGTTACGCCCTTCATGCGCGCGGCGTCTTTGAACAAAAGCCTGAACTGGTTTTCCATCAGCCCGTAGCTCCTGCGAATCTTCTGCTTTTCCCTTAGCTGAACGGCATAATCCGAAAGCTTAACCCTTCTCTTTCGGGGAGGGCCCGGGGGATATTTCTTTTTTCCCTTCAGAGGGCATTTATCAGTAAGACAGCGTTGCCCCTTGAGCATGAGGGGGGTCATCTCGCGCCTGCACAGTTTACATCTCGGTCCGGTATATGTCGCCATCGTATGATTCTCCGTTTAAACTCTTCTTCTTTTTTTCGGCCTGCAACCGTTATGTGGAACCGGGGTCACGTCTTTTATCTTGGTGATGTTCAGCCCCGCCTGGAACAAGGACCTTACCGCAGCCTCCCTGCCGATGCCTGGTCCCTTGACAAACACCTCGATGCTTTGCATCCCGGCATTGTCTATCGCGTTCTGGGCGGCCGCCTTGGCGGCCATCTGCGCTGCGAAGGGGGTTGACTTTCGTGAACCTTTAAAACCCTCGGCGCCCGATGAAGCCCACGCGACGACATCGCCATTCATGTCCGTGATGGTTATGATCGTATTGTTATAGGTAGCCTGGACAAAAGCTTTGCCGACCGGCGCAATCTTCTTTTCTTTTTTCTTGGTTTTTCCCTTTTTAGGCATTGTGCTGAACGCTCCTTGTTACTTCCTTACTTCTTTTTTGCGCCCATGGGCTGACGTTTTTTCCCCTTACGGGTTTTGGCGTTGTTTTTTGTATTTTGTCCGCGCACCGGCATGCCCCGCCTGTGCCGTATGCCGCGGTAACAGCCGATATCCATTAATCGCTTGATGTTCATAGCGATTTCGGTCCGCAGGTCTCCCTCAACCTTGGTCGTGTTATCAATGTTTTTCTTCAACTCATTGATTTCATCGTCGGCAAGATCCTTTACCCTCTTCTCGGGGTCTATCTTCGTTGCGGAAACAATTTTACGCGCAGTGGTGGGGCCGATCCCATAAATATAGGTCAACGCGACCTCTACCTTCTTGTTATTGGGAAGATCAACACCTGCGATACGTGCCATATATACCTCTGGTTAATTATTACTTTTTAACGGTTCTGACTTTCTGGCGCTGCTTGTGCCTCGGATTGCTGCAAATTACCCGCACCACACCGTGCCTCTTGATAATCTTGCAATCGTTGCATATCTTTTTCAATGATACCTTTACTTTCATAAGCTTTCCTCGTATTGCGATACCTGGAGTATCTATCCTCTTGTACGGTATATTATCCGTCCTCTGTTCAGGTCATAGGGGGATAGCTCCACGGTCACCCGGTCTCCCGCCAGAATCCTGATATAATGCATTCTCATTTTACCTGAGATATGCGCCAGTACCACGTGTCCGTTGTCAAGCTTAACTCGGAACATCGCGTTAGGTAACGGCTCTACCACCACTCCTTCGACTTCAATAGGTTCTTCTTTCGCCATAGTATACCCGCCGTACGCGCTTTCTCCTAACCGTAACGCCCTTTCAGGCGGGTCCCCTTCAGGAATCCTTCGTAGTGCCGCATCATGAGCTGGGCCTCGATCTGCACCAGCGTATCGAGGGCAACGCCGACCACGATCAGCAGGGACGTTCCGCCAAAGAGATATGCCATTGCCGCGGGTACCTGTTCGGGCCAGATATTGAGTATGAAATCCGGTACGACCGAGATGCCCGCCAGAAACAGCGATCCCGATAGGGTGATCCTGTTCATGACATACGTCAAGTAATCAGATGTATTCTGTCCCGGCCGTATCCCGGGTATGAATGCGCTGTTCTTTTTCAAATTTTCAGCAATCTCAACCGGATTCAGTTTTATTGCGGTGTAAAAAAAGCAAAAGAATATGATAAGACCGCTGTATAGTACGATATACGCAATGTGGCCGGGGGCCAGAAAATACTGGATCTTGTTCACGATCGGCGAGGAGCTTCCTCCGATCATCCCGATGATCTGGCTCGGGAAAGTGATGATTGCGGCCGCGAAGATGATCGGTATGACGCCGGCCGCGTTGACCCTGATGGGTATGTATTGGCCGCCGCGCTGGACCATGGTCCTTCCCGCCTGCTGTTTTTTCCCGTACTGCAGGGGAATCCTTCTCGCGCCGAGGGTCAGCAATATGGATGCGGCGACTACCGCAAGGAAAAGCGCGACGAGTATGATCCCGACGATCGGTTCGCCCGTTTCACCGATTTTCTGGAAGCTGCTCGCCACGGCCTGGGGCGAACGCCCGATGATACCGGCCATGATTATCAGCGAAATACCGTTACCGATGCCGCGTTCGGTGATGATCTCGCCGAGCCAGAGCAGGACCATCGTGCCGGTCGTTATAGCGATAACCGACACTATGACGAACCCGATGCCTGCATCGTGGGGAACAACCGATCCCGCGCTCTGCGTCCTCATGGACTTCATCCAGAACGTCAGCGCCAATGCCTGACCGGAGCAGAGTAGAACCGTCCCGTAACGGGTATACATTGCGAGTTTTTTCTGCCCCTCGTGCCCCTCCTTCGAAAGCCTTTCCAGGGCGGGAAAGACGACCTTCAGCAGGTCCAGTATGATGGATGACGAGATGTATGGCATGATACCGAGGGCAAAAATAGTGAACCGTTTGAATGCGCCACCGGAGAAAATATCGATAAAATCGAGCAGACCGGTGCTTCCCGCGCTTTGTACGAAATAGGTTCTCAATGCCTCGACATTGATTCCGGGCAACGGAATATGCGCCCCTATACGATAGATTATAAGGATTCCGAGCGTGAACAGTATTCTATTTCTGAGATCCGGGATCTTGAAAATATTAACGACTGCGTTTGCCATCGACTACCTATGATGCCTTCTCTTTTTTGGTTTTTGTCGGATATTCACGGATGATGGCCTCACCGCCGGCTTTCTTGATCTTCTCCATGGCTGACTTTGAAAAAGCGTCAGCGTAAACTTTCACGGGTTTGGATATGTCCCCGTTACCAAGAACTTTTACAGGGCTGTCGGCCCTTGCGATAATGCCTTTCTGCTTCAACACGACAGGATTGATGTCCCCCCCGCCGAGCTTTTCGATGGATGAAAGCCTTACTACCTGGTAACTGACGCGAGTAAAATTCTTAAATCCGCGCTTCGGGAGCCTCCGCTGGAGGGGCATCTGTCCGCCCTCAAACCAGGCACGACGCTTGTTACCGCTACGGCTTCCCTGGCCTTTCTGGCCCCTGCCGCTCGTTTTACCGGTGCCGCTCGATGTACCGCAACCGATCCGCTTGCGGCGCTTCAAGGATGCGGGTCTTTTCAGTGAATAACGCTCTTCCATAATTCCATCTCACCTGCTATTTTTCCACTTCGGTGACCTTGACAAGGTGCCTGACGACTTGCAGCATTCCCCGGACGACGGGTGTATCGTCATGGAGCCTTGATGAATTCATTCTTCTCAATCCGAGCGCGCGCATGGTCGCCCTCAACTTCGGCTTGCTCCCGATCACGCTCTTAACCTGTGTCACATTCAGTTTTTTTGTCATGGCTATGATCTTCTACTCCCACAGTTTCTCGACGGGGATATCACGCACCTTGGCGGCTTCTTCGTAGCTCCTGAGCTGCATGAGACCGTCCATGGTGGCCTTCACCAAATTGACGGGGTTCCTCGAACCCTGTGCCTTTGTGAGGATATCGCTGATACCCGCGCGCTCGACAACCGCGCGGACGGACGAACCTGCGATTATTCCGGTTCCGGGTGCCGCTGGTTTCAGCAGAACACGGGCCGATTTATATCTCCCGATGACCTGATGCGGGATCGTATGCTTCGATACATGCACGTGGTAGAGATGCTTTTTTGCATCTTCCTTGCTTTTGTCTATCGCATTGGGGACTTCGTTTGCCTTGCCGAAACCGATCCCCACATTCCCCTGGCCGTCGCCGAGCACCGCCAGTGCGTTGAACGAGAACCTTCTTCCGCCCTTGACGACTTTAGCGACCCTGTTAATGGTGACGATTTTTTCCGTCAGTTCCAATCCCTCGGGGGTGATTCGTTTTCTTTTTATCTTCATAATAAAATGGCTCCTAGAATTCTAAACCCGCTTCCCGTGCGGCCTCGGCGAACGCCTTGATCTTGCCGTGATACAGGTATCCGTTGCGGTCGAATATCACCTTTTTTATGCCTTTTTCAGCCGCGAGGCCTGCTACTGCCTTTCCGAGTTCCTTCGCGGCGTTGATGTTGACACCGTTCTTCAGGCCGGTAAAATTTTTCGAATGCGTGGAAATCCCCACAAGCGTTTTCGAGCTTGTATCATCAATTATCTGCGCGTAGAGATATTTGTTGCTGCGGCTGATACAAAGCCTCGGTCTTTCCGTCGTGGCGTTGATACGCTTTTTTATCCTCAGGCGCCTTCTCTGCTGCCTAACTTTCTTTACCGCTATTTTATCCATTACTATTTACCCGTCTTACCTGCTTTTTTCCGCACCTTTTCGTCCTTGTACCTGATGCCTTTTCCCTTGTAAGGTTCCGGCGGACGGAGCTTCCTTATGTTGGCAGCGACCTGCCCCACGACCTGCTTGTTCTTCCCTTTCACCTTCAGTTTGGTGGGATCGACCACCTCCACGGTAATGCCATCAGGAGGCGTGAAAAGTATCGGGTGTGAATACCCGAGCTGTAGCTGTACTGACTGGCTCTGCTGCTGGGCCCTGTATCCGACGCCGACTATCTCGAGGTCTTTTTCAAACCCGCTGGACACCCCGATGACCATGTTGTTTATCAGCGAGCGGGACAGGCCCGCGAATGCATCGGCCTTTTTATCGCCCTCGGGAGCGTTGACGATTATTCGAAGCTCGGTATCACCAACTTGGACATCGATGCCCTGAAGAATGGTGAGCGAATCCTCGCCGAGGGGTCCTTTTACCACGAGCACGCCGCTCTGGTTGGTGACGGTTACGCCGGACGGCAGATTTATCGGTTTTTTTCCTATACGTGACATCTCAATAACTCTTTAAATTAGAATATTTCGCAGATGACCTCGCCGCCTACTTCAAGCTTCCTGGCGGCCTTGTTCGTCAGTATTCCCTTGGATGTGGATATTATCCTTATCCCGAGATTGTTGTATACGGGTTTTAGATCTTCCACCCCCATGTATATTCTCCTTCCCGGCTTGCTTATCCTCTTCAATTGAAGGATCGCGGGCTGGTTGTCCTCAGTGTATTTCAGGTATACCCTCAATACTTTCTGCTTGTTGTCATCATTGAGTTTAAAATTCTTTATAAACCCTTCGTCCTTCATTATTTTAGCGATCGCTATTTTCATCTTGGACGCGGGGATATCCACCTTGAGATGGCCCGCCTTTATCGCGTTCCTGACGCGTGTCAGCATATCGGAGATAGGATCAGATACTGCGCTCATTTGAAATCCTCTGTTACCACGATGATTTTAATACGCCGGGAACTTTCCCTTCGCCGGCGAGCTTCCGGAAGCAAATACGGCACATCTCGAACCTGCGCAAGTATCCTCTCGATCTTCCGCAGATCTTGCACCTGTTATGGTGTCGTACCTGGTACTTTGGCGTTCTCAGATGTTTTGCGACCAAACATGTCTTTGCCACGATACTATCTCCTATGACCTGAACGGCATCTTGAATTCATCAAGCAGGGCCTTGCCTTCGTCCCTGTTCTTTGCTGTCGTAACGATGGTGATGTTGATCCCGTGAATTTTCTCCACCTGATCGAAGTTTATTTCCGGAAAGATGATCTGCTCTTTCACCGAGAAATTAAAATTCCCCGCGTGATCGAAACCTTTCGGGGAAAGGCCCTTGAAGTCCCTGACGCGTGGAAGCGCTACGTTGATGAGCCTGTCAAGGAATTCGTACATCCTCTCGCCGCGGAGGGTTACCCTGCAGCCGACATCGTACCCGTCCCTGATCTTGAAGTTCGCGATGGATTTCTTCGCCACGGTCTTGACCGCTTTTTGGCCAGTAATCGTGGTCAGCTCCGTGATCGCCGCGTTCAGCACGTTCGGATTGGCATGTGCGTCGCCGATACCCACGTTGAGAACGATTTTCTCGAGCTTGGGAACTTCCATGACGGACTTGAACTTAATCTGGTCCATCAGTTTTTTCTTAATAGTTTTATAATACTCGTCTCTTAAACGCGCAGACATCGTCTTATTCCTCTCAATCCAGGTTCTTCCCGCATTTTTTGCATACGCGATTCTTCTTGCCATCCTTCACCAGTACGCCGATCCGAACGCCCTTCTTGCACTTGTCACAGAAAACCATCACGTTCGAGATGTTGATGGGGAATTCAATATTCAGGACCGAACCCTTGGGATTCTCCTGAGTGGCCTTGAGGCGCTTGTTCCTTTTATTGATTCCTTCGACGATGACCCTTCCGGCCTTTTTGCCGATCTTCAATATTTTGCCGCGCCTGCCACGGTCCGCCCCGGCCGTAACTACGACATTGTCATTGACCTTCAATCGGGTTTTTACAGTGTCCTCTTTCATGATACCTCTATAAAACCTCCGGGGCGAGCGAAACGATTTTGAGAAAGTTCTTGTCCCTCAGTTCCCTTGCCACCGGGCCGAAAATCCTGGTTCCCCGCGGCTCTCCCTTCGCGTCGATGATCGCCACCGCGTTATCGTCAAACCTGATATACGAGCCGTCTTTTCTCCTGACGGGATTGGTCGTTCTGACGACAACGGCCTTTAAAACCGACTTGCCGTGGACCTTTTTCCCCGTGCTGTCTTTCAATCCGTATGTGGGTTGCGCATCCTTGACCGCGACGACAATGATATCGCCCACCGTGGCATACCGGCGCCTCGTTCCGCCGAGTACCTTGATGCACATCACCTTCTTTACGCCACTGTTGTCCGCCACATCGAGTATTGTCTGCACTTGAATCATAGCAGTTACCTTATTTCGCTTTTTCTATTATCTCGACCAGTCTATATCGTTTTTCCCTGGACAGCGGCCTTGTTTCCTCGAGCCGAATGACATCACCTATTCCGCACTGGCTCTTCTCGTCGTGACCTTTGATCCTCTTCGTCCGCCTTACGGGCTTTTTGTAGAGAGGATGTATAACGGTATTCTCGATCTCGATAACGACGGTCTTCGACATTTTATTGCTGACGACCCGTCCGATCAGTTGTTTTCTTTTACTTTTCATAATATCAGCGCCAACTCCCAGTTGCTTTTAGTCACTTCGGCATCTTGCGTATGTTCAGCTCGTACTGTCGCTTCAGGGTCAGTATTCTCGCGATATGGCGTTTCAAATCCCTGATTTTCTTGGGATTATCCACCTTGCTCGTCACCGACTTAAACCGCTCCTTCCTGAGATCCTCTTTCGAATCTTTCAGGTTGCGATCAAGCTCGTCGCGGCTCAGCTCTTCAAGTTTTACCTTCATCCCGTAAGTCCTCTGGTTCGATTATGATTCTTTAAGCGTTATAATTTTCGTTTTCACGGGCAGCTTGTTCGAAGCGTTGCTCAACGCTTCGCGCGCCAGCTCCTCTTCAACCCCGGCCAGTTCAAAAAGAATCCGCCCCGGCTTGATCCTGGCGATCCATTCTTCGGGGTTTCCTTTCCCCTTGCCCATCCTTGTCTCGGCCGGCTTCTTGGTAAAAGGATAATCCGGGAAAATCCTGATCCAGAGCTTTCCGCCACGTTTGACCTTCCTGTTAATGGCGACGCGGGCGGCCTCAATCTGCCTGCTTGTAATTTTACCGGTTTCAATCGATTTTAATGCGATATCGCCGAACGACAACGTGGATCCCCTGTGGGCCGCGCCGTTCATACGGCCGCGCTGCATTTTGCGATACTTGGTTCTTTTTGGCATTAACATGGCGATATACCTTTTCTAGCTATTTCTTACGCCGCCCGACGGACCGTTCATCGTCCTCATCGTAACCCCTGGACATGATGTCTTCGTTATATATCCAGACTTTCACTCCTATCAGGCCGAATGCAGTGAGTGCCTCGGCAAAGCCATAATCGATATCGGCCCTGAGGGTATGCAGGGGGATTCGCCCCTCCTTGTAAGCCTCGGTTCGCGCCATTTCGGCGTTGTTGAGCCTGCCCGACACGATCACTTTTACGCCCAGCGCCCCGCCCCTCAGTGCGTTTGATATGGCCTGTTTGACGGCTCTTCTGAAGGGGAATCGTGACTCGATCTGTTGGGCAATCTGCTGTGCCGCGAGCCTGGCGCTCTTTTCGGGCTTCTTGACCTCGATGATATTGATGTAGATATTTTTCGAGGCTATCGCCTGGAGCTCCGCCTTCAGCGTCTCTATATCGGCACCCTTTTTCCCGATAAGGATACCGGGACGGGATGCATGGATGTTCACGTTGACGCGATCAGGGAAGCGCTCGATGGAAATTTTCGATATACCGGCGTTCTTTCTGGTTTTATCCACATGCTTCTGGATGGCCAGATCTTCGTGAAGGTATTTCGCATAATTCTTCTTGTCTTCAAACCAGACCGAATCCCATGTACGGTTTATACCGATTCTCAATCCTACAGGGTTTACCTTCTGACCCATACACTCTTTCCCCTAATAATTTCTTTTAGCTTTCGTCTGACAGCACAATGGTAATGCTGCTCGTTCTTTTCCGTATTCTGTTCGCACGTCCCCTTGCCCTGGGTTTGAATCTTCGGTATGTCGGTCCCACATCGACCGTGATCTTTCTTATATAGAGATCCTTGTCGTTGACATCCGGTTTTTTATACTTGGCGTTCGCTCCGGCTGAATACAGGGCCTTCAAGATGAGCTTTGCCGCTTTCTGTGGCATCGATTTCAGAATTTCAATAGCATACGGCAGCTCGAGGCCGCGTATTTCGTTCGCGACAAGTCTTGCCTTCTGCGCGGATAGCCTGTTGCGTTTTGATAATGCACGGGATTCCATCAGTAGTTCCTCTTACTTTTTCCTCTTGGCGGCTTTATCGTCCTTGATCTTATGGCCCCTGAATGTCCTGGTCGGGGAGAACTCACCCAGCTTGTGTCCCACCATGTTTTCCGTGACGTACACGGGTATGAAATTCTTGCCGTTATGCACCATGATGGTATGCCCTATCATTTCGGGAAAAATGGTCGAACGCCTCGACCATGTTTTGAGGGCCTTCTTCGCGTTCGATGAATTCATCTCCTCGATCTTCTTGAAGAGCTTGATGTCGATAAAAGGACCTTTTTTAACAGACCTGGCCATTATTTTTTCCTTTTAGAAACGATGTATTTATTGCTGTATTTTTTCTTCTTCCTTGTTTTATAACCTTTCGCGGGCTGTCCCGTTGGCGATACGGGGTGTCTTCCACCGGAGGATTTACCCTCGCCGCCCCCCAGTGGGTGATCGATCGGATTCATGGCGACTCCACGAACCTTTGGCCTCTTGTTGAGCCATCTCGAACGTCCCGCTTTCCCGATGGTGACAAGCGCATGGTCCTTGTTCCCGACTTCCCCGATCGTGGCGAAGCATTCCCCATGGACCTTGCGGATTTCACCGGAGGGAAGCTTGATGAGGCACTGGTTGCCCTCTTTCGCGGCAATTACGGCAGTCGTCCCGGCCGATCGCACGAGCTGGGCGCCTTTCCCTCGGTGCAATTCAATATTGTAGATGTTGGTGCCGAGGGGGATATTCTTCAACGGCATTGCGTTCCCAGCCGATATCTCGACAGTCTCGCCGGCAACGATGGTATCGCCTTTTTTCAGCGAATCGGGGGCGATGATGTATCGTTTTTCCCCATCAACATAATTAATGAGTGCGATGTTCGATGAACGATTCGGATCGTACTCGATTGTTGCCACCTTCCCGGGTATGCCTAATTTATTTCTTTTGAAATCAATCACGCGCAGTTTTCTTTTATGCCCGCATCCCTTGCGACGAACGGAAACGCGGCCCTTGTATCCCCTGCCGGCCGGTTCAATTTTACCGGATGTGAGCGGTTTGTGGGGCCTGTCGGTCGTCAGTTCCTCGAAATCGAGAACCGTCTTGTATCGAAGGGTCGATGTAACCGGCTTAAATTTTTTAATACCCATAGTCGCTATCCTGACAATCTCGAATCTTATTGCTGGTCGAAAATTTCGATCTTTTCCCCGGCCTTGAGGGTCACGATGGCCTTTTTCCAGGCCGAACGCCTTCCCAGCCTGTAACGCACCCTTCTCGCCTTGCCGCGGACAAGAATTATGTTCACTTTCTCGGGTTTGACTCCGAACATTTCCTTGATCGCGCGGCTGACCATCAGCTTGTTGGCTCTCATGGAAACCTCGAACACGTACTTGTTCAATTCCATCAACCCGGTGGTTTTTTCTGAAATAATCGGCCTCAATATGAGATCATTTGCGTTCATTATTTTTTCCCTGCCGAATATTTTTCATTCAATGTTTTCAGCGCGCTTTCGGTTATCAGCAGCTCCTTGCCGTAAAAAATGTCCCTTCCGGAAATCCTGCTGACATGGTTGTATGTGAGCCACGGAATGTTTCTGGAGGCCCTTTTTATGGTTACCTCATCCACATGGGATATGATAACGCATTTCGTCGCGGAAAGCGCCTTGCCGATTTTCGCCATTTCCCTGGTCTTCCCGCCGACAGTGAAGTCCTCCACGACCTTGATAACCCCTTCTTTTGCCTTCAGGGATAAGAGGCAACGGTATGCTGATTGCTTCATTTTTTTCGGGATATCTATTCTGTACGATCTGGGCCTCGGACCGAAAACGGTTCCGCCGCCCTTCCATTGCGGGGCCCTGATCGAGCCCTGCCGCGCGCGACCGGTTCCTTTCTGCTTCCAGGGTTTTGCGCCGCCGCCCCTGATCTCGGAGCGCTCCTTGGTCTTGTGCGTTCCCTGGTGGAGATTGGCATTGGCGGCCTTGATGAAATCATAGATCAATACATCGTTTATTTCCACCGCGAACACACTGTCAGCGAGTTCGGCGGTGCCCACCTTTTTGCCGTCTATGGAAAATTTATCGACTACCATTTGCGAACCTGCCTATTTCTCACTCACCGCGATGAGCGTTCCCTTCCTGCCTGGAATCGATCCGGAAATAAGAACTATATTTTTATCTTCGAGAATTTTCACTATACGGAGATTTTTCGTGGTGACCTTTTTGTACCCGTGACGGCCGGGAAGTCTTTGTCCCTTCCAGACCTCGCTCGGATATGCGCATGCCCCTATGGAACCGGGCGCCCTGTGGAACGTCGAGCCATGGGTTTCGCGGCCACCGCCGAACCCATGACGCTTCACAACCCCCTGGAAGCCTTTCCCTTTCGATATGCCGGATACGTTGACCACATCGTTCGGTGCGAAGATGGAACACGTTACAACGCTCCCCACAGCCAGTGAATCATCAAAATTCTGTACTTCCCTGAAATGTCTCAGCGGGGCTATGTTCTTCTTCTTGAGATCGGCCGATATGGGTCTTGTCAGTTTGGCTTCCTTGACCTCGGAAAAACCGAGCTTCAGGGCTTCGTAACCGTCTATGTCCTTCGTCTTTTTCTGCACGACGGTGCAGGGTCCGAGTTCGCACACGGTCACGGCAACCATTTGACCGTCCTCCTGGATGAACTGGGTCATGCCGATTTTTTTACCAATGAGTGCTTTTTTCATCACAATCTACCATGAAAAATGTTTAGCGTAAATAGTAAGAACCTAGCGATACTGCTGCAAAAAGCGGGAATCAGGATTTAATATCCACTGATACACCGGCTGGCAATTCCAGCTTCATCAAAGCTTCGACGGTATCCGAATTTGGATCAATGATATCTATCAATCGCTTATGAGTTCTTATTTCAAACTGTTCACGGGACTTCTTGTTGACGTGCGGCGATCTCAACACGCAGAACTTCTCGATCTTCGTCGGCAGCGGGATGGGACCGGCGACCTTGGCCCCGCTCCTGTTCGTTGTCGCTACAATTTTTTCCGCTGACTGGTCCAGTAGTTTAGCGTCAAAGGACCGCAACTTTACCCGTATACGATGTCCGGTTAACTTGGCCACGTTTTCTCTTCCTGCAAAAAATTAAAACGATTATCAGACGACAGTCAGACCATCTCACCGATGGTCTGACTGAGGTATCATCTTTTAGAAGATAGGGTCGTAGTTATTCAAGAATCTTGGTTACGACACCTGCTCCGACGGTCCTTCCTCCCTCGCGAATGGCGAAACGAAGTTCTTCTTCCATCGCGATCGGGGTGATCAGTTCCACTTTCATGTCGATGTCGTCACCGGGCATGACCATCTCGACGCCCTGGGGCAACTCGATGATACCGGTAACGTCGGTTGTCCTGAAATAGAACTGGGGCCTGTAGTTGCCGAAGAACGGAGTATGACGCCCGCCTTCTTCTTTTTTAAGAACGTACACTTTACCATTGAATTTCTTGTGTGGCGTGATGGAACCCGGCTTCGCAAGAACCTGCCCCCTCATGACCTCGTCTTTGCCCGTACCGCGCAGGAGGCATCCGACGTTGTCGCCGGCCATTCCCTGATCGAGAAGCTTCCGGAACATCTCGACGCCGGTACATACGGTTTTCTTGGTTTCGGTGAAACCGATGATCTCAACCTCGTCGCCGGTCTTGACCACGCCACGCTCGATCCTGCCGGTAACGACGGTGCCGCGGCCCGTGATTGAAAACACGTCCTCGATCGGCATAAGGAAAGGCTTGTCAAGTGCGCGTTTCGGCTCTGGGACGTAAGTGTCGAGCGCCTCGCCGAGTTTGATGATGGCCGTAAACCACTCGCCATCCAGTTTTTTCGCCTCGGCCTCTTCGATGGCCTTCGTCGCGGAACCGGGGATAATGGGCACTTCGTCTCCGGGAAAGTCATACTTCTTCAAGAGGTCCCTGATTTCCATTTCGACGAGCTCAACCATTTCGTCGCGGTCGGAGGGATCCAGCATGTCGACCTTATTCAGGAAGACGATCATGTGAGGAACGTTTACCTGGTGCGCGAGGAGGACGTGCTCCTTTGTCTGGGGCATCGCACCGTCGGGCGCGGCGACCACGAGGATGGCGGCGTCCATCTGGGCGGCTCCGGTGATCATGTTTTTGATGTAGTCGGCATGACCGGGGCAGTCAACGTGCGCATAGTGACGCTTGGGAGTCTCATATTCCTGGTGGGAAGTGGCGATCGTTATACCACGCGCTTTTTCTTCCGGCGCATTGTCAATCTGGTCAAATTCGATCGGTTTGCCAAGATTGTACTTCAGGTGCAGGCACTTGGTTATTGCCGAAGTAAGGGTCGTTTTACCATGGTCAATATGGCCAATGGTACGTACGTTGACGTGAGGTTTAGTTCTTTCAAATTTTTCTTTTCCCATTGAACATCACTCCTTATAAATTGCGTTATGAATAAAGTAAATGATATCTCTCTCGCCCACTGAATATCAGTATTCTCATACAACAACTTCGTTGATTCGAGATGTTGAACCCGTGACAAAACGAGGTTTATGAATAAAAAAAAAAAAGCCTTTCCCTGTCAAGGAATTAATGAAAAAATTTACAAATAGCCCAAATTAATCGAAACCCGGCGCCTGCCCCTAAAAGCACACATTCCACTCAGAATGGCCGGAAATCAGTTGGATGCCCCCGTAATCCGCCCGATTATACGGTCCGTGATCTCCTGGGGCACCACCTCGTAATGCGAATACTGGAGGGTATGGGTGGCCCTCCCCTGGCTCATGGAACGGACGCTCGTGGCATATCCGAACATCTCGGAAAGGGGCACCCTCGACTTAATGACCTTCAGTGCGCCTAGATAATCGATGGATTCTATCTTGCCCCTCCGGGAATTGATGTCGTTTATGACATCACCCGTGTATTCGTCGGGTGAAACCACCTCAAGCTTCATTATAGGCTCCATGAGGGAAGGTCCTGCCTTGCGCGTCCCTTCACGGAGCGCGGTATTCGCGGCTATGCGGTACGCCACGTCCACGGACTTATCCTCATAATAACTCCCCCCGATAAGAACAACCGAAATGTCGTCCATCCGGTAGCCGGCTATAACCCCGGCCTGCATCCCATCCACGAGCCCGGCCTCGACGTGCCTGACGAACTCGTCCGGTATTTGACCCCCGGTCAGCCCGTTTTTAAACACGAACCCGGAACCCGGGACGCCCGGCTGCATGCGTATCACCACGTGGCCGTACTGGTCGCTCCCACCGATCTGGCGCTCGTAGGTGTATTCCGACACGCACTCCTTCGTGATGGTTTCCTTGTAGGTGACCTGGGGCTTGCCCACGTTCGCCTGGACATTGAACTCCCTTGTCAGGCGGTCCACTATGATTTCCAGGTGCAGTTCCCCCATTCCCGAGATCAGGGTCTGGCCGCTCTCGGTGTCGGACTGCACATGGAAGGTGGGGTCCTCATCTTCCAGGCGCCGCAGGGCGGCATGAAGCTTATCCTGGTCTGCCTTGGTGCGCGGCTCGATGGCGATGGATATGACCGGTTCCGGGAATTCGATCTTCTCGAGGAGAATGGGGCTATCCTCGGCGCTGAGGGTGTCGCCGGTCCGTCCGCTTTTCAGGCCCACGACCGCGATAATGTCGCCCGTGTACACCTCTTTCAGGTCCTCGCGATCGTTGGCATGCATTCTTAGGAACCTGTTGATCCGCTCCTTTTTACCCCCGGTGACGTTCAGGACCATGTCCCCGGCCTTGAGATGCCCGGAATACACCCGGAGATAGGACAGCTTCCCCACGTAGGGATCGCTGCGTATCTTGAAAATCAGACCGCAGAAAGGCTCCTTGTCGTTCGCCTCCCTGGTAAGAATCGATTCATGGTTTTTGGGATCGTGTCCCTGCATCGGCGGTATATCCCGGGGCGATGGAAGGTACTCCACAACCGCGTCCAGCACGGGCTGGATCCCCTTGTTCCTCAAGGCCGAGCCGCAGAGCACCGGGAACACCGCGCTCGCGATGGTGACCCGCCTGATGGCGGCGCGGAGCTCGTCCTCGCCGATCTCGGCGCCCTCGAGGTATTTTTCCATGAGCTGTTCGTCGAGCTCGGACACTGTCTCGAGCAGTGCTTCGCGGAACGCGGTGGCCTGCCCCGCGAGGTCGTCCGGGATGGGCGAATCCTCGATTTCGCTGCCGAGATCGTCTTTCCAGCGGTGAGCTTTCATCGCGACGAGATCGATCACCCCGGAGAACGAGCTTTCCGCCCCTATCGGTATCTGCAGGGGAAGGGGCCGCGCGCCGAGCCTGTGTTTTATCATCTCGAGGCAGCGGTTGAAATCGGCGCCAACACGGTCCAGCTTGTTGACGAAGCAAATACGCGGGATGTGGTAATGGTCGGCCTGGCGCCACACCGTTTCGCTCTGCGGTTCCACGCCCGCGACCCCGTCAAATACGGCGATCGCCGAGTCGAGAACCCTGAGAGAGCGCTCCACCTCGATGGTGAAATCGACATGTCCCGGAGTGTCGATGATGATCCTCGTGTTTTTCCAGTTGCAAGTGGTCGCCGCGGCGGTAATGGTAATGCCTCTCTCCTTCTCCTGGACCATCCAGTCCATCTCGGCGGTTCCATCATGGACCTCGCCCATCTTGTGGGTCTTGCCGGTGTAAAACAATATCCTCTCGGTGAGGGTGGTTTTACCCGCATCGATATGGGCCATGATCCCGATATTGCGCGTTCTGTTGAGTGGAAGCTCTCTTGCCATAAACGACCGCTGCGTAAAAACATCAAATACCAGGCCATGCCGCCTGGTATTTGATCGCGTGTGCTATAGTATGTAATGTATCACCATTTATAATGGGCGAAGGCCTTGTTCGCCTCTGCCATCTTGTGAGTGTCCTCTTTCTTTTTTATGGATGTGCCGGTATTATTGTAGGCGTCCATAAGCTCGCCCGCCAGCTTCTGGAACATGGTCTTTTCCGAGCGCTGGCGAGAATGATGGATGATCCAGCGGATACCGAGGGCCTGACGGCGCTCGGGGCGGATTTCAACCGGGACCTGGTAGGTGGCGCCGCCAACCCTGCGGGATTTTACCTCAACGAGTGGCTTGACGTTTTCCAGGGACTGGACGAAAACCTCGATGGGATCCTTCTTCGTCTTTTCCTGGATGATCCCCATCGCCCTGTAGAAAATGGACTCCGAGACTCCCTTCTTCCCCTGAAGCATCATGTGACTGATGAACTTTGAAACGAGCTTGCTTCCGTATACCGGATCGGGGAGTACTTCTCTTTTAACCGGTCTTCTTCGACGCATAGAAAAATCCTCACTGAATATTTCGATGTAATATATTTAACCCGCCTGACGATGATATCACACGGGATATCTCAGGCTTTCGGCCTCTTGGTTCCGTATTTCGATCTGCTTTTTTTCCGGTCGTCAACGCCCAGCGTGTCGAGAGTCCCGCGAATGATGTGGTATCTCACACCGGGAAGGTCCTTCACCCTTCCACCGCGGATAAGCACGGCCGAGTGTTCCTGCAGGTTGTGCCCGACGCCTGGTATATACGCGGTCACCTCAATGCCATTGGTCAGCCGCACCCTGGCGACTTTCCGCAGGGCCGAATTCGGCTTTTTCGGCGTGAAGGTCATTACCCTGGTGCATACTCCGCGCTTCTGCGGGCACTGTTTCAGGGCAGGCGATTTGGTCTTTTTGCGCTTTTTCTCTCTTCCTTTGCGCACGAGCTGGTTGATCGTTGGCATTGCTACTCCTGTATATCCTTATAATATGCCATCCATACGGTAGGGATGGTTATTTGTTTTACGCTCGCTTTTTGTCAAGCGATTATTGCCATAAAGGCTATTTCTCGTCCTCGTCCTGGGCGATCTTGACGTCCTTGGCAGGTACTTCCCCTTCTGCCGCAGGGATCTGCATTTCTTCCGGCACGCCATCCAGGTCGCCCAATTCGTTCTCGTACACTTCAATGGGCGGATATCCCCTCACACCCGTTCCCGCGGGAATCAGGTGCCCGATGATGACGTTCTCCTTCAGGCCCCTCAACTGGTCGACCTTGCCCTTGATTGCCGCATCGGTGAGCACCCTCGTTGTCTCCTGGAAGGACGCCGCCGAGATGAAGGACTCGGTGTTGAGCGCCGCTTTCGTGATTCCCATCAGGATGGGGATCGCCGTCGAAGGCTTGCCGCCTTCGTGGAGCACTCGGTCGTTTTCCTCGACGAACTCGAACTTGTCCACAATCTGCTCGATGACGAAATTTGAATCGCCCGGATCGGTCATTTTGACTTTCCTGAGCATCTGGCGGACGATTATTTCAATATGCTTGTCGTTTATGGCGACGCCCTGGAGCCGGTACACCTCCTGGATTTCGTTGACAAGGAACTTCTGGAGCTCGCGGGGCCCTTTGATCTTGAGAATGTCGTGCGGGTCGACCGGGCCGTCGTCGATCTTCTCGCCTTTCTTTATCGAGTCGCCGTCCTGCACCCTGAGGAACTTGGACACGGGAATCGAGTACTCGTTGGGTTCCCCATCCTCGCCGGTGACGATGATCTTCCGCTTGTTTTTCACGGTGTCGCCGATCTGGATCGTCCCGTCGATCTCCGAGAGCGTCGCGGAATCCTTCGGCGAGCGGGCCTCGAAGAGTTCGGCGACCCTGGGAAGACCGCCGGTGATGTCCTTGGTCTTCTCGGCGCCCCTTGGTATTTTCGCGAGGACCGTACCGGCATCGACGTCGTCGCCATCGTTTATCATCAGGTGGGCGCCCTTCGGCAGGAGGTAGGTGATGTCCTGCGAGGCGTTGCCGGCCATGTTGATGCGCGGCTGGAGTTTCTCAGTCTTGTACTCGACGATAACGCGCTTGGCAACGTTCGAAGAGGGATCGATCTCCTCCCGCATGCTCTTGTTCAGCTCGATGTCCGCGAATTCCACGGTCCCCCCGACCTCGGTGAGGATCGGCTCGAACCACGGATCGAACGCGGCCAGGATCTCGTTGCGATCGTAGATCTTGTCGATTTTCGCCATTATCTCGGTTCCCACGTTTATGGGAATCTCGTGCGGATCGCCCAGTATGTATACTTTCTTCTTGCGGGTCTTGACCAGGCCCGCGTTCTTGGCGGTTATTTCTTCCCCGTCGGGGTTCTTCGCGATGGCCATGCCCGCGTAAACCTTGCTATCCTCGCTGACCAGCATCTCTGCGTCGTCCTTGAGTGTGAGCTCAGCGACAACGCGCTGCACGTTTATATAACCGCGGCGGACGGAGATGGTTTTCTTCTCGCCCGATTTCTTGTCGTCCGTCTTGATCATCTTGGACGTGATTTCCTTCACGTATACGGGATAACCAAGCTTGATCTCGCTTTCCTCTACCGAGCGTGACGCGATTCCGCCGATGTGGAACGTACGCATGGTGAGCTGCGTTCCCGGCTGTCCGATGGACTGCGCGGCGATGATGCCCACCGCCTCGCCGATCTCGACGGGACGCGCGGTTGCAAGGTTCCTGCCGTAGCATTTGGAGCATACGCCATGCCGGGCCTCGCAGGTGAGCACGGAACGGATTTCTATCTTGTCGATGTTCAGCTGGTCGATCATTGCCGCCACGCTCTCGGTGACGATATCATCGCCGGCGCAGATAATCTCTCCCGTTACGGGGTGGATCAGGTCGTAGAGCATGGTGCGGCCGAGGGCGCGGTCGCCCAGGGACTCGATGATGTCGTCACCCTCCTTGATGGGTATAACATCGATCCCCACCGTC
>CAYRGX010000010.1:52283-58795 GCA_964423905.1 uncultured Leptospirales bacterium
GGCGCCTTGTCAGGTAACCCGCGTCCGCGGTCTTGAGCGCCGTGTCGGCCAGACCCTTGCGCGCGCCGTGGGTCGAGATGAAGTACTCGAGAACATTGAGGCCTTCCTTGAAGTTCGCCCGGATCGGGACCTCGATGATCTCACCGCTCGGCTTGGCCATGAGGCCCCGCATACCAGCAAGCTGCCGGATTTGCTGCTTGCTGCCGCGGGCTCCGGACTGTGCCATGACATATATGGAGTTGAATCCGCTCGTGTTGTTCTCCAGGTCCTTGAGCATCTGCGCCGCGATCTGCTCGTTAACGGCAGTCCAGAGGTTGATCACCCTGTTATACCGCTCCTCGTCGGTGATAAAGCCGTTCCGGTACTCGTTCTCGATGCCGATAACCTCCGCTTCGGCTTTGTCGATTACCGATTGTTTGGAAGGGGGCACGACAATGTCCGACATGGATATGGTCGGCGCGAAATATGTGGCGTACTTGTAACCGGCCTCCTTGATGTCGTCGAGCATTTTCACGGTCACGTCCTGTCCGTACCTGCGGAGTATCTTGCCAATAATCCTGGACAGCCCCTTGTCGTTAACGAACTCGTTCACGAAGCCATAACCCGGGGGAAGCAACTCGTTGAAGATGAGCCTTCCCGCGGTGGTTTCGCGGATCTGTTCCTTCCCTTCTTCGTCCTTGTAGTAATACTTGATCTTCGAACGAAGCTTGATCTGGTCGTAGTATACCGCGCGGAGCACGTCGGACATGTCGTCGAAGGCCTTGCCTTCGCCGGGAGCTCCTTCCATGATCGAGGTGAGATAGTATATTCCGAGCACGATGTCCTGGGTCGGGGTGGCCACCGGCTGCCCGTTCGCCGGTGACAGCAGGTTGTTCGTGGATAGCATCAGCGTCCAGCACTCGAGCTGCGCCCGGGGCGACAGCGGTACGTGAACCGCCATCTGGTCGCCGTCGAAGTCTGCGTTGTAGGCGTGACATACCAGTGGGTGCAGGCGTATGGCCTTGCCCTCGACGAGCACGGGCTCGAACGCCTGTATCCCGAGGCGGTGCAGCGTCGGGGCGCGGTTCAGAAGAACGGGATGTTCCGCGATAACCTCCTCGAGCACTTCCCAGACCTCGGGCCGTTCGTTTTCCACCATTTTCTTGGAGGACTTGATGTTCTGTACATAATCCTTGTCAACGAGGCGCTTCATGATGAACGGCTTGAAGAGCTCGATGGCCATTTTCTTGGGAAGGCCGCACTGGTAGAGCTTCAGCTCGGGCCCGATGACGATGACCGAGCGGCCCGAGTAGTCGACCCTTTTTCCCAGGAGGTTCTGGCGGAAGCGGCCCTGTTTCCCCTTGAGCATATCGCTCAAAGATTTTAAAGGCCTGTTGCCCTTGCCCTTGACGGCCCGCTTGCGTCTGCTGTTGTCGAAGAGCGCGTCAACCGCCTCCTGGAGCATGCGTTTCTCGTTGCGGACGATGATCTCTGGCGCCCTGAGCAGCAGGAGGCGCTTGAGCCGGTTGTTCCTGTTAATCACGCGGCGGTACAGGTCGTTGAGGTCGGAGGTCGCGAAACGACCGCCGTCGAGCTGGACCATCGGCCTCAGCTCGGGCGGGATCACCGGAACCGCCTCCAGTATCATCCAGTCCGCCTCGTTGCCCGAATCCTTGAAGGACTCGATGATTTCGAGACGCTTGATTAGTTTTTTATCGATTTTAACGTCGCGTGACGCCTTGTGGGCTATTTCCGCCCTGAGCAGGCGGGCCTCCTCGTCGAGATCGATACTAGTCAGTAGCTCCTTGACCGCGGAAGCCCCCATGCCGCATACCAGGCTGTCGCCATATTTCTCCGAAAGGCCGTAGAAATCGTCCTCGGCGATTATATCACCCTTCTTGATGTCCTCGACCTCTGCCTCGCCGGGATTGGTGACCACGTATTTTTCGTAATAGAGGATGGATTTCAGCTCGTTGACCGTCATGTCCAGCAGGAGGCCCATCCTCGAGGGCACGGACCGGTAATACCAGATATGCGCGACGGGAGAGGCGAGTTCGATATGCCCGCCCCTCTCGCGGCGGACCTTGTAGTGCGTGACCTCGACGCCGCAGCGGTCGCAGATGACGCCCTTGTAACGGATGGACTTGAATTTGCCGCAGAAGCACTCCCATTCCTTGGTCGTGCCGAATATCTTTTCGCAGAACAAGCCGTCGCGCTCAGGCTTGAGGGTCCTGTAATTTATCGTCTCGGGCTTCTTCACCTCGCCATATGACCATTCACGTATCATGTCCGGCGATGCGAGCTGTATCTGCATTGAGCTGAAATCGTTGAAATCTCTCATGTCATCCCTCTGTTGGAGATAATTAATACTGCTTCAGAGCGGCCGCGCTCAAATGTTCTTGATGGTATCGACCTTGATCCTTTTCTTCGGCTTGCTGAAGCCCTCGCTCCACTCCGCGAGGTTGATCTCCTTGCCGCCTGCGTCGTAAATTCGCACGTCGAGCGCGAGCCCCCTGAGCTCCTGAATGAGAACGTTAAATGACTCGGGGATGCCGGGCGCCGTGGTGTTGATGCCCTTCACGATCGCCTCGTAGATACGTGCCCTTCCGAGCATGTCGTCTGACTTGACCGTGAGCAGCTCCTGCAGGGTATAGGCGGCTCCGTAGGCCTCGAGAGCCCACACCTCCATCTCCCCGAGTCGCTGACCGCCGAACTGGGCCTTGCCGCCGAGGGGCTGCTGGGTGACCAGGGAGTACGGTCCCGTAGACCTCGCGTGAATCTTGTCGTCGACCATGTGGGCGAGCTTCATCATGTAGATGCAGCCGACCATGACCTCCTGTTCGAAGGGCTCTCCCGACCTTCCGTCATAGAGAACGGTCTTCGACGTTGCAGGAAGCCCGGCCTCCTTCAGGAGGTTCTTTATCTCGGACTCCTTCGCACCGTCGAAAATGGGTGTTTCCACCATCATGCCGAGTTCCTTGGCAGCCCATCCCAGCTCTGTTTCGAGGAGCTGTCCCAGGTTCATGCGGGAGGGGACCGAGAGCGGGTTCAGCACGATATCGACGGGAGTTCCATCGGGCAGGTACGGCATGTCGTACGGGGGAACTATCTTCGAAATGACGCCCTTGTTTCCGTGGCGTCCGGCCATCTTGTCGCCAACGGATATTTTACGCTTGTCGGCTATGTAGACCTTCACGAGCTCCTCGACCCCGGGCGCGAGCTCGTCGCCGTTGTCGCGCGAAAAGCGCTTCACGTCGATTACGATGCCCTCGACGCCGTTGGGAACGCGCAGGGAGGTGTCCCGCACCTCACGGGCCTTTTCGCCGAATATCGAATGGAGCAGCTTGTATTCAGGGGTGAGGTCCTGCTCCCCCTTGGGAGTGACCTTGCCGACGAGGATATCGTCGGGCTTCACGTATGCGCCGCAGCGGACCACGCCGAACTGGTCGAGGTCCCTGAAGGCCTTTTCGCTCAGGTTCGGAATATCCCTCGATATTACCTCGCGCCCGAGCTTGGTTTCGCGCGCCTCAATTTCAAATTGCTCTATATGGATCGAGGTATAGGTATCGTCCTCGACCAGTTTTTCCGAAATGAGTATGGCGTCCTCGAAATTGTATCCCATCCAGGGCATGAAGGCCACCATGATGTTCTTGCCTAGCGCCAGCCTGCCGTTGTCAGTCGCCGGCCCGTCAGCGAGCACATCGCCCGCTTTCACCTTCTGCCCCTGGGCGACCATGGGCTTCTGGTTGAAGCATGTTCCCTGGTTGGTCCGCTTGTATTTCAGGAGCTCGTACTCGTCGACATCGCCCGATGAGACCTTCACCCTGACGTACTTCGCGTCGACATAAACGACCTCGCCGGCCCGTTTTGCCAGCACCAGGACGCCCGAATCCCTCGCCGCGACGGTCTCGATGCCGGTCCCGATGACAGGTGCACTCTCGGTGATAAGCGGCACCGCCTGCCTCTGCATGTTGGATCCCATGAGCGCGCGGTTTGCGTCGTCATGTTCGAGGAAGGGGATAAGGCATGTCGATACCGAAAAGATCTGTCCCGGGGACACGTCCATGAACTTGATCTCCTGCGGCGTCACGATGGGGAAGTTTCCCCTGTAGCGCGTGGGGATCATGGATTTCATGAAATTGCCGTCGTCGTCGATCTCGGCGTTCGCCTGCGCGACGTAGAACTCGTCTTCGGTGTTGGCCGGCAGGTATTCGATCCTGTCGGTGACCTTCCCGTTTTCAACCGCGCGATACGGCGTCTCGAGGAAGCCGTAATCGTTGATCCTTCCATAGAGGCTCAACGAAACTATGAGCCCGATGTTCGGACCCTCAGGCGTTTCTATGGGGCACATCCGTCCGTAATGGGAGGGATGGACGTCGCGTACCTCGAAACCTGCGCGCTCGCGGGAAAGACCGCCGGGCCCGAGCGCGTTGAGGCGCCTCTTGTGCGTAAGCTCGGCGAGCGGGTTCGTCTGGTCCATGAACTGGGAAAGCTGGCTGGACCCGAAGAACTCGTTTATGACCGCCGTGATGGGCTTGATGCTGATGAGCGCTTGCGGCGTGATCACGTCAAGATCCTGGATGCCCATCCTTTCCTTGATTACCCGCTCCATGCGCTGGAATCCGACTTTTATCTGGTTCATGATGAGCTCGCCGACGGAACGGACCCTCCTGTTGCCCAGATGGTCGATATCGTCGACGATGGTCCGGACGAACTTCCTGTCGGTCTTTTCTACGGGATCGGGTTCGTTTATGTAATACCCATCGGCCTCCGCTATCAGGTGAAGCAGGTACTTGACCGTGGCGACTATGTCCTCGACCCTGAGGGTCTGTTCTTTTACACTTTTGTTGAAACCGAATTTCGTGTTTATTTTCCATCTTCCGACGCTGCCGAGACTGTAGGTCCGCGGGTTGAAGAATAGCTTTTCGATCTCGGCCCGGGAGCTTTCCGACGTGGCGGGCTCGCCCGGTCGGAGAAGCTTGTATATGGATCGGAGCGCCGAGTCCTGGGCCGAGGAGCTCAGCTCGCTCTCCTGGGCCTCGTACTTGGCAATGATCTCCGAGTCTGCCTCGAAGGTTTCGCTCAGGAACGAATCCTCTTTCTTGTTGGGGAACTCGATGACCTCGACTTCTTTGACGCCCTTTTCCTTAAGCTGTTCGATGTCGTCGGCCAATATCCTCTTGCCAACTTCATACAGGACCTCGCCGCTTTCCTTGTCGATGGCGTCCGCGGCAAGTCTCCTGCCGTTCAGGGAATTGTAATCCTGGTCGCTGGCAAGCTTGATTTTGCTCGTTTCGTAGATGAGCTTGGTGATTTCCTCGTTCGTCTCGAACCCGAGCGCCTTCAACAGAATCGACACGGGGAACTTCTTTTTCCGGTCAATCCTGGCTATGATATAGCCCTTGGTGTCCATCTCGAACTCGAGCCACGAGCCCCTGTCGGGAATGACACGGGCGTTATAAACCCTCTCGGCCTCCTCGAAAAAGAAAAAGATGCCGGGGGAACGGTGCAGCTGATTGACTACGACACGCTCGGCGCCGTTGATGATGAATGTTCCGCGGGGCGTCATGAGGGGGACATCGCCCATGTAGACGGTCTGCTCCTTTACTTCCATGCGGTCCTTTCTGATCAACCTTATGGTCGATTTCAGGGGTGCCGCAAAAGTCACGTCCCGTTCCTTGCATTCGTTCTCGGAATACTTCGGTTCGCCGATCTCGTAATCGACGAATTCGAGCACCACGTCCTCGTGAGGGCTTTCAATAGGGAAGACTTCCTCGAATACGGCCTGGAGGCCCTGCAATTTCTTTTTCGCGGAATCCTTCTGTAAAAACCATTCGTAGGATTTCTTCTGAATCTCGATAAGGTCGGGTATATCGAGGACTCTCTTGATTTTACCGAAGTTTACGATCTTCTTTTGCTTTTGCATGATGTATTCCTGTAACGGAGAATTGCTACGTTCAACGTGTGATTGAATGATACCAGGCATGAAACTGCATACCGACGAAGCCCCTCACATCGGTAAATGCCGATAGGTTTGATTGCACGCAACCAAACCTATCGGACTTCAAGATGCAACAATACCGAAAACTTCACCGGCACCTATTTAACTTCAACCGTGGCTCCTGCCGCAACAAGCTGCTGTTTGATCTTCTCGGCCTCGTCTTTGGGTACTTTTTCCTTGACCGGTTTGCCGCCGGCTTCAACCAGCTCTTTGGCCTCTTTCAGCCCAAGGCCGGTGATGGCGCGGACTTCCTTGATGACGGCGACTTTCTGGTCACCGAAACCGGTCAGAATAACGTCGAACTCGGTCTTTTCTTCGGCAGCTTCGGCCGCGGCGGCGCCGCCACCAACCGCCGCAATCGCGACAGGCGCGGCTGCGGAAATGCCGAATTTGTCTTCCATCGCCTTGACGAGCTCCGCGGCCTCGAGAAGGGTGAGGCTTCCGATTGCGTCAAGCAGTTCAGCAGTCGATAATTTTCCCATTTTTGTCTCCTTTATACTTAGTGAATTTCTTCAAGTTAATACGAAGGGAA
>CAYRGX010000010.1:58805-94470 GCA_964423905.1 uncultured Leptospirales bacterium
AAAAACCTATAAAGGCATCCTCTCCACTATATGAAATTTCTGGATACAGAAACCTTTTTTCCAGCACTACTTGTTCTGCGCCTCTGCGACCGCGTTGATGCCGCGCGCAAGGGAGGCCATGATCTGGTTCATTCCCGAAGCGACATGCGTCGCCGGGCCGTTGATGAGCGACATGATCTGAGAGAGCAATACTTCCTTCGACGGTAGATCGGCGATCTTCTTGATCTGCTCCTCGTTGTATACCACGTTTTCGAGAACGCCCGCCGCTATGACAAACTTTTCCCTGTCCTTCGAGAACTCCTTGAGGACCTTCGCGACTTCGCCGATCTCTTCATTGACGAAGGCGACTCCCAGCGGGCCCTTGAGGTAATCATCCAAGCCCTCGTACCCGGCCTCTTTGAGCGCCCTTTTAAAAAGGGTGTTCTTCACGACCTTGAACTCGGCATTCTTCTGCCTGAGGCCCCTGCGAAGCTCGGAGAGGTCCTTTACCTTGGTCCCGGAATAATTGGTAAAAAACAGGTTTTTCCTGGCCTGAAGTTTATTCACAAGATTCTTGACTTCGTCGATTTTATTCTGTTTGATCATTACCTTTCAATCCCCTTGTGGTTTAATTTGATCCCCGGGCCCATGGTCGAACTGATGAAAACCGACTTAATATAGTTGCCCTTTGCATCGGACGGTTTGTCCTTGATCACCTGATTGAAAAACGCCCTCACATTGCCGATAATGGACTGGTCGTCGAACGATAGCTTGCCCACGCCGAGGTGAATTACACCGGTCTTGTCTGCCTTGTATTCCACGCGTCCGCCCTTGAGCTCCTTCACTATCCCCTTGATATCGTCGGTGACTGTGCCGGCCTTCGGCTTGGGCATAAGCCCCTTACGGCCGAGTACCTGTCCAAGTTTTCCAACTTCCTTCATCATGTCGGGCGTGGCGACGACCGCGTGAAAGTCGATCCAGCCTCCCTTGATCTTTTCGATCATATCCTCAGCACCCACGAAGTCGGCTCCCGCTTCCCTGGCCTCGTTCTGCTTGTCGCCCTTGCAGATCACGAGCACCTTCTTTTCCTTGCCAGTGCCGGCAGGGAGGACCGCGCTTCCGCGCACATTCTGGTAGCTCTTGTGAACGACCTTTATTTTCATGTCGACCGTCTCGTCGAACTTGACATACTTGCACTCTTTCATGAGCGTGACGGCCTCGTCGATGTTATAGAGCTTGTTCCGGTCGACCTTCTGCCGCATCTCTGTTATTTTTTTTCCGCGTTTCATCTCAAGAACTCCGGTAAACTTATTGATTAATCGAGAACATCGACGCCCATCGAGCGTGCGGTGCCCGCGATGATTTTCACCGCTGCATCGAGATCGTTGGCGTTGATATCCGGCATTTTTATCTTGGCGATTTCTTCAAGCTGGGCCCGGGTAATTTGACCCGCCTTTGTCTTATTCGGTTCGCTGGATCCCTTTTCTATATTAAGGGCCTTTTTCACGAGAACCGCCGCAGGGGGCGTCTTTATGATAAAGGTATAAGTACGATCTTCGTACACGGTGATGACTACGGGAAGAATGGTACCCTGCTGGTCCTTGGTCCTCTCGTTGTAGGTTTTGCAGAAATCCATGATGTTCAGACCGTGCTGGCCCAGCGCCGGTCCGACGGGAGGGGCCGGGTTGGCCTGGCCCGCGGGTATCTGCAGCTTGATCTCTGTTACTATCTTCTTTTTCTTCTTGGGTGCCGCCATTGAAATGCCTCAAATCTGATAGTGGTCTGTCGCGTCAGATTTTCCCCACCTGGAGAAAATCCAGCTCGACGGGCGTGCCGCGTCCGAAAATCTCGACCTTGACGCGGACCCTGCCTTTTTCGGGATATACCTCTTCTACGATTCCGCTGAAATTGCTGAAGGGACCGTCGACGACCTTGATATGCTCGCCGATCGAAAAATCGATAACGGCGCTGATCTTCTCGCGACCCTTGAGCCCCCCCCTCTGATCAAACAGGGACTCGACGTCAGCGCGGGGAAGCGGCCTCGGGAGCTTGACGCCCTTGCTCTTGCTGTCAAGCGAACCGACGAAATTGGTGACGCCGGGAATGCCTTTTACCGCTCCCCAGATGTCGCTCCATGACGCTTCGTCGATGTCCATCTCCACGAGTACGTACCCCGGGCAGAACTTCCTGGATTTCGTGCGCTTTTTCCCGTCACGGATCTCCTGGACCTCGATCGTGGGTATGCGGACTTCGAATATCCTGTCCTGCATTTTCAGGTTCTGGACTTTTTTCTCGAGTGCGAGCTTCACCTTGTTCTCGTGCCCTGAATACGTATGTATGACGTACCATTCCCTCGACATGTTCAGTTCATCACCATGTTGATTATTTTCATCAGACCGAGATCAACCGCCCATAGATAAAGGGAAAGGAACACGACGGCTACGATCACGACCATGGTATAGCTCGTGACCTCGTCCCTGGTCGGCCAGGTGACTTTCCGAAGCTCCTCTCTCGCTTCCTTGATGAATTGTAATGCTTTTTTCACTTTCGGCCTACGCCTTGGTTTCCTTGTGCACAGTGTGCTTGTCGCAGAAGGGGCAGTACTTCTTGACTTCAAGCTTACCGCTCTGCTTCTTCTTGTTCTTAGTGGCGGAATAATTGCGCCGCTTGCACTCCTGGCAGGACATTAAAATGACTTCACGCATTGCTATTCATCCCTGAAATAAAATTAAAATACAATCGATAAGATATCGATGCCCGCCCGGCCCCCCTGAGGGGTTCGACCGCACATAAATACGGATTGTATTCCCTGCGGATTCGTATGTGAGCCCATTACATATGAGCCCACGACCAGAATCGAACTGGTGACCTTTTGCTTACCATGCAAATGCTCTACCGACTGAGCTACGTGGGCAGAGGTAGGGTGAAATATTAGAAAGGGGCCCTTTTTTGTCAATATTATTTTCATTTTTTTATGCAACGCTGGCAAATAATACAACTAAATATAATAATTGTGTATATTGATATAATATCACCGGATAAAAGACATTACAATGACTATCGTGCAGTTTTTCAATATATTCACAAATAGGCCCGCCAGAAAACACATCACTCTCGTACTCGTTTGCATCGCCATGCTGGCCGTTCTACAATGCAACAGGGCGGACGAAAACCGGCAGATCGAAGACACGGCAGGCGGTATGTACCTGTTTATATCCTTCCCCTTCTTGCCGGGCCCCTATGTCGATTACAGCGATATCGAACCCACCCAGAGGGGACGATTGATCGGCTCACAACGATTGTGGGACCTGCCCATTCAATACATACAGATTTTCGTCCAGCAGTATCTCGCCTCCGTGGGAAGGCCCCTGAGCGACTACCCTGCGCTGGCGCCGATATGCGGCGCGACGTATTACTACATCGTTTACGAAACCATCGACTGGAACGGCAACCTGGTGCGCGCGTCCGGGACCATTTGGGTTCCCAAGCTATACAGCAGTCTTCCCATGCTCGCCTACTGCCACGGGACGCAGCTTTCATCCAGTACCGACCTTATCCGCATCCAGAACGGACTCTTCGCCGCGAGGGGCTTTTTCACGGCCGGACCCGATTACCTGGGATATGGCGATTCGGCGGCCCTGGATCATCCCTACTGCCATGCGTCGACCATGGCATCCAGCACCGTCGATTTCATTCGCGCGGCCAAGAAATTCGCCGAGTACAACGAAATCAACCTTAACGGCAAGCTCTTCGTGACCGGAATATCCGAGGGCGGGATGACCGCGATGGCGACAGTGCGGGAACTCGAGGCGAATTACGCCACCATACACCCGCTCCTCGCGGCGGCCCCCATATCCGGGCCGTACGATCTCACTTCGACCGCGTCATATTATATCGTGCCCAACAAGACCCTGACCGGGAGCCAGCTCAACTACATGGTTTTCATTACGCCCATCTACCTGACGATCTACGGCACGGGGAAGACCCTTGACTATTACGTCAAGGAACCGTACGCGACCTGGTTCACCCAGGACCGCTATCCGCGAGCGGACGGAGACACGATATCCAATCAAATACCGACCAATACGAGCGATCTCATGACGTCCGCGTTCATCGCGAGCTACCAGGGAGCGGGAGAAACGGATCTCAAGGCCGCCATAGCCCTCAACAACACGTATAATTTCGTGCCGAAGTGCCATATCCGCCTCTACGCCGCCACGGGCGACACGCACGTCCCCCCGTTCAACGCAGACAACGCGTACGGTTATTTCACGGCCAACGGGGCGCTGCATGCATCGATAGAGAAGGTCAGCGGCGACCACGGTTCAAGCGCGATCCCGCTGTTCGCGAAAATGATCGAATGGTTTTCGAGCTTCTAGGAAACGATGACAACCCCCCGAACGCGGAAAAGGCCCACATCGATCGGACGCGGGCCTTCGGTACAGTTGATGGCAGCTGGATTTATCGCACTTCGTAGCTGTTGATATCTTCCTCTTCGAGTATCTTTCTGAAGCGCTTCAGCTCCTTCTTGGTCGGGATGCCTTCGATCCGTACTTTGTAGAGATCCGAGTCCTGCGACACGCTTACCTTCGAGTTCGTGAGGCGTTCGGCCCTGCGCTTCAGCCCCTCTGCGTTCTTGCGAGTGTAGAAGGCGCCGATCTGCAATGAATACCCGTCGGAGGCGTCCATCATGACCTCCTGGTCGGCGGCGTCATCGACTTCCTCTTCCATCACGGGCTCGATCCTCCTGTCCCTGCGCCTGGCTTCCTTTTCCGTCCCCCCGTCGTTTTTGCCCTTTTTTAGGACGATAAGGCCCACTTTGCCCTCGCCGCTCTTGACAATGCCGATTTTCTTGCCAGCCGCATACGACAGGTCGATGATCCTTTTTGCCCTGAAGGGCCCCCTGTCGTTTATCTTCACTTTTACGGATTTACCGTTCGCGAGGTTCCGAACTTCGACGACGGACCCGAAGGGGAGCGTCCTGTGCGCGGCGGAAAGCGCGTTCATGTCGAATTTTTCGCCTGACGCGGTCTTCTTGCCGTTGAATTCCCTCCCGTACCAGGAGGCGATGCCGGTCTGGTAATACTTTTCATTGCGGGAGGATATATCCTTCTCGTCGGAATATTCATCGTCGTCACTGATGAACTCCGAGGTCTTTTTCCTCTTTTTGTCCTTGGGCGGGGTGTACTCCTCGCCTTCCTCGAAGGACGCGCTCTCGTCGTCGGCGTACTCGCCGGCGTCGTCCTGGACCTTCACCCTGGACGCATCGCGCCTCGTAAGGGCCTTGCCGGGGGTACATCCTATGGTAAACACGAAAAGGACGACCGCCCCCACGAGGATTATCAACCAGTTTTTCGATATATTCATAAGTACGATACCTCCAAGTACTATCCTTTCACTATCTACCTTTGTATCGGACATAAAAAACAAACCCTTGAGCGCATTTTTTTCCATCGGACATAAAACGTTCTTGACCGCTCTTCCCCCCCGCCTGTATGCCTTGTCGCTGAATGAAAATCCTTGCGAACAGACCGACCATAACCAGAAAAGAGCTCGAGGGCGTGCTGGACTGCCTCATCAGCGATTCCCTTGACGCGGGCGAGACCGTGAAGAACTTCGAGGCCTCCGTGAGCCGGCTTACGGGAGTCCGGTTCGCGCTCGCGACGAATTCCCTCACCGCGGCGTTTCATCTGGTTTTCATGACCCTCGAGATAGGCGAAGGCAGCGAGATCATCATGCCGTCTTACTCGGGGCACCATGCCCTGAGTGCGCTCCGGCTCTGCGGGGGCACGCCGGTGCTGGTCGACTGCGCCGCGGGCTCCATCTTCCCGGATCCCGCTGAAATCAGGTCCCGGATCACGGAATCGACCCGAGCCGTGGTCATCAGCCATCTCTTCGGGTACCATTTTCCCCTGGAGGGGCTCAAAGACCTGGCGATCCCGCTGATCGAGGATATATCCCACGCGATAGGGACCGAATACGATGAAACTCCCGTGGGCCAGGCTGGCTCCTTTGCAGTGGCCTCGTTCAACCCATGGGGCGTGATTACCACCGGGAACGGCGGTATCGTGCTCACGAACAATTCGAAGCACTACTCGACCATGCGCGACCGGCGCGGCAGCAGCGACGCCGGCCTGCATTACGAATACGCCATGACCGATTTCCAGGGCGCGATGGGCCTCTCGCAGATGGTCAAGCTCCCCGCGTTCCTGGCCCGGCGGCGGGAGATCGCACGGCGCTACCACGAATCGCTGTCGCTGACGTCCCACACTTCCTTCTATTCATACGGCGACGCATTCGCCTACCAGTCCTTCCCGGTGCTTTTCGAGGCCCCGGACGATCGTATCGATCAATACTGGAAAAAGAGCAAAATCGAGGTGGTCCCGTCGCTCCCGGCCCCCCTCCACTCGCTGCTGGAATTGCCCCCAATGGATTTTCCGCTGAGCGAGCGCCTTTCGAAAAAATGCTATTCGCTCCCCCTGTACCCGACACTGAGCCGCAAGGAAATCGAGAAAATATCCCGTACCCTTGCCGGATTTATTTAAAATGTACATTTTAACCATCGAGGACAGTTTTTCGTCAGCGCACCAGCTTCGCGAATACGGCGGGCCCTGCGAGAACATCCATGGCCATAACTGGCGAGTCGTTTTGACCGTCAGGGGCGAACGGCTCAACCAGATTGGCCTCCTTGTCGATTTCCACGAGCTTAAGGCGGTATTGAAGGATATTCTCTCTGTGCTGGATCACAAAAATTTAAACGATATTCCGCCTTTCGATGCAATAAACCCGAGCTCGGAAAATATCGCCCGTTATATCGCGGAAAATGCGTCGGCCAGGATCACCGCGGATGGAGTGAATGTAGAATCAGTCACGGTATGGGAGTCGGATTCGTCCCGTTGTACCTATCTCTTTTAAAGTATCCATTCCCGTAGATAAATAACGTTAAAAGAGCTTAAATATATTCTATGCATAGTCCCAATTTTTTTGTCTTTATAAAAAATTATTGTTTACTTATTTTCCCATAATGTTTATTTGAATATATATTCAATGAATCGCATTCGTTTCGCGGCTACGCGGGACGAAACGCAGTGCTGATTTAATTGATAGATTTTCTGGAAAAAACAGACTCAGTTTATTGATTTTTTTCTGGTTACTGTTTAGTTATTGATAATAATAAAAAATTAATTTTTTTATAAAAAATACTTGCATTTTAAAATTTATATTTTAATGATGCACAAAATTTTTCAATACAAGGAGTTTTAAAAAATATGAAGAAAAGCATATTTACTCTGGTTCTCGTTTCTATTCTCGCTTTCGCTTTCAGCTTTGGCTTTGTTGGCTGCAAAAAAGAAGGCGCTACTGACGAGCAGAAAGTAGAAGACACCAAAGCCCCCGAAGGCGACGCCGCCGCTGACAAAAAAGACGAAGCTGCTGGCGAGAAGAAAGAAGAAGCTGCCAAGTAACAAAAAGCGTAATTTTTCTTCTATTACACGGAAAGGGATGCAGAAATGCATCCCTTTTCATTTGCGCGGGTCCATCGTTACGCGTCAGTTACGCGGACCGCGCAGCGAGTATATCCCTTACCTTGCCCTTGATTTCGTCCAGGTTGGACGATTTCGTCACGTAGGCGTCGGCGGTCCAGGTCATGAAATTACTCTTGTAGTTCGAATACGCGGTATATATGATTATGGGGATTTTCTTGTCGCGCGAAAGGATTTTGCCGAGTGCCTCTATCCCGTCCATTTCCGGCATGCGAATGTCCATGATCACGAGATCGTATTTATTGGCCTTGACCATATCGACCGCTTCCTTCCCGTTCGATGCCTGGTCAACCTCGTAGCCCTCGTCCTGGAACTCGACAGCATAGAGCTCCCTCTGCGGTTTTTCGTCCTCGACAATCAGTAATTTCGCCATTGTGTACCTCTCGTAGCTTTTTTTTGCCGTACATGATTCAGCCAATCAGTAACCCTGTATAAATAATACACAGACTGCGTGCGATGAGCAATCATTTTCCTTGCCAGCGCTCATAGCGGCACCGGCAGGCGAATGGTGAAATCGGTCCCGCCCTCGGGCCTGTTTGCCACCCTGATTTCGCCCCCGTGGTCCTTGATTATCTTTTTCACGATGGGGAGGCCGAGACCCACTCCGGTCATCTTCGTCGTGTAAAAGGGCTCGAAAACGACTTCCGGGGAATCGCCCTCGATACCGGACCCCGTGTCGAACACGGTAATGATGATCGAGTTCGATTCGAAACGGCTTTTAACTCCTATCAACCCTCCCTGGGGGGTGGCGTCGAGCGCATTCTGAATGAGGTTCAGCATAACCTGTTTCATCTGGTTGACGTCCGATTTCACCAGGGGGATGTCCTCAAAAAGATCGAGCTCGATTTCGATACGTTTTTCGAAGAAAATGTTTTTCAGCAGATCGACGGTATCCTTGATAACCATGTTGATGCTGTTGAATTCCTTGATGTATTTCGCGGGCCTGGTGAAGTCCATGACGTTCGACAGGGTCTTTTCCAGCCTTTCCGATTCCTTCAGGATGATGTGGGCGGCATCGATGATGCTTTCGACCTTTTTCCCGTCCCGGGCGAGCTGGGCAATGCGGCGGGCATATCCCCCCATTGTCACCAGGGGGTTCCGTATCTCGTGGGCGATATTCGACGCGATGCGGCCGACCGCCGCGAGCTTTTCCGACTCGATGAGCCCGTCCTTCTGCGCCTCTATCTTTCTCTTCTCGTTCGCGACCACGTCGAGCTTCATCCTGCTGTTGATAAGCATGGCGGCCTGGGACGCGAAAATCTGGAGGAGCTCAACGGCGTCCTTCCCGATCGGGGCCTGGTTGAACTTGTTGTCGGCGATGATGACGCCCACCGACTTGTTCGTGACCACAAGAGGGACAAGGACGAATTCCTTAACGTCGAGAAGTTCCCTTTCTGTCTGCCCCACCTCAGGATCGTTCCAGGAGTCGAATACGTGGAATGTCTTTTTTTCGAGGCAGGAACGGGCGAAAATGCCCTTGTTCTTCATAGAGAAGCGGGACATGAGCACGTTCTTCAACAGTGCTTTTCCCGTCCGGATCTCCGAACGCTGCTCCGTCGGTAGGGGGGAGCCCGCGGCGGAAATGGAACTCCATATATCGATGGCCTCCTCGAACGAGTCGGGCCCCACTGCCATCTTGCCGTTGAGCGTGTCCCCCTCGAGAATGAAAAGCATGGCGCGATTGAAACCCAGGCCGGACCCGGCCGTCACCCCGGTCAGTACGGTGTAAAAAATGCTGTCGAGCGTATCCTCCTTCTGTACCGACTGTGAAATCTGGCTTATGATGCTGATGCCGGAATCGCCCCTGAGCTTGTCGGTGACGTCGTCGATAATGATGATGATCTGGTGAATGCCCCTTGCCGCGATGCTCGATATCTTAATGTCGGCGATGATGGAAACCTTGTTGAGGGTCATGAGATGCGTCTTGTTCAGCACGATGGAACGGCCGGTCCTGATCACCTGGCCCACGCCGCCGCGGATCCGGGCGTTGATGAAATAGAAAATTTCATCCAGTCTCTTCCCGATGATCTCGTCCTTGGGATAGTTGAACTTTTCCGAGAAGCGGTCGTTCACGAACGCGATGTGCTCATTCTCGTCCAGGATGAGAAAATATGGGCTGATGGACGACATGATGCTGTTATAAAAATCATGGAAGTTGTCGATTTCTTCCTTCTGGGTAAACACGATGTCCTTCAGGTGTCTTCCGACGATCAACAGCTCGCGGTAAATATCCGAGAGCTCGCTCCTGTCCCTGAGCTGTTCCCTCTTCGGGGGAAGGAAGCTCCCCTTCTTGTACTGGGATATGAGGTCCCGGATGATATCAATCTTCTTCTTGTAAAAAAACAGGTCGCCGATCATCATCACGCCGATCCGGATCAAGGCCACAGCCCCGATGGTGACCAGGGCGATGAACAGCACGTCGGTCGCGATTCTTCCCGTGAAAAAAAGCATGATCGGAATGACCGCGAGCAGCAGGTCGGCTATGACCATGAGCGCGGTTTTTTTCAGCAGCAAAGACATGCCAGAAATATGATCGCCGATTACCCGCATGGCAAGAGTTTTTTTTGAAAATAAAATTTTCTTGAAACCGGACGCGCCATTCTGTAGACATGTTTCCCATGCACACGAAACTCGTCATCGCCACCGGCAACAGGGGAAAGATCGCGGAGATCGCCCGTCTACTGGATAACATCCCGGGGTGGGAGCTGTTGACACCGGACCGCGCGGGGCCCTTCCCCGAGGTGTTCGAGGACGGCGCGACATTCGAGGAAAACGCAGTGAAAAAGGCCCGCGAACTCTGCGCGCACACGGGCCATGCAGCCGTGGCAGACGACTCGGGCCTTGAAGTGGATGCGCTCGGCGGCAGGCCCGGCGTGTTCTCCGCCAGATACGCGGGCGATAACGCCACGGACGCGGACCGCAACGCGAAACTGCTTCGTGAAATGAACGGTGTGCCGGAAGGAAAGCGAACCGCCCGCTTCGTGTGCGTCATCGCCCTTGCCCTGCCCGACGAAAGGCTTTACCTGGCCAGAGGGGTGTGTGAGGGCTCCATCGCGCGCGAGCCCCGCGGCTCGGCCGGATTCGGATACGACCCCGTGTTCGTGCCCGCGGGCCGCACGGTGGCCATGGCCGAGCTATCCCCGGACGAAAAAAACGCCATCAGCCACAGGGGCGCGGCGCTCAGGGAGCTGCGCTCGATACTGTCATCATTGAATGTAACCGCATGAACCAGGACACGGCGGTGAAAATCCTCGATGCACTCACGACCCACGCGGGCCCGGCCGCGCCCGAGCTCCGCTACAGCACGCCGTACCAGCTCTCCGTCGCGGTTATTCTTTCCGCGCAGACAACGGACCGACAGGTTAACGGTGTGACGCCCGACCTGTTCGGAAAATATCCCGATTTTGCATCGCTCTCCCGCGCAAGGATTTCCGATGTCATGAAAATCGTGAGAAGCACGGGATTCTACAAGACCAAGGCGCGCCACGTCGTGGCCATGGCCCGGATGGTGATGGCGGACTTCGGCGGGACGCTCCCCCCGGACAGGGAACAGCTCATGAAGCTCCCCGGCGTGGGAAGAAAATCTGCGAACGTGATACTCGCGATGGGATTCGGAATCGAGGCGATAGCGGTGGACACCCACATCGGCCGCGTGGCCCGGCGCATCGGGTTCAGCGACTCCATGGACCCGACGAAGGTGGAGCATGCGCTCCTCGACGCGATCCCCCGGCCGCGCTGGATCGAGAGCCACCACCTGCTGATCAGGCACGGAAGGACCGTCTGCCACGCGCGCAAGCCCCTCTGCGGCGAATGCCCGATCAGCGCTTTTTGCCGTAGTTCAGGTAAAATTCATTGAAACGCGCGATGACTTCCTTGCTGTTCACGGGAAGCTTGAGTTCCTTGGCTGGATCGGTTCCGGTGATGACGGACAGCGCCTGGTAGGCCTCGTCCGCCTGGCGGTAATCGATACCCGTCAGGAGCCTCATGAGAAACGGCATGGCCTTGATGTTTTTCGAAAACGACATCACCCTGATGAGCCATATCCGGTAGTCCCTGTTCCCTTTCTGGAAGCGTTTCTCGATGTCCTCCTGGTTGGCATCGTAAAAGCGCGAGGAGTACTCGGTGAAATGAGCGGCCGTGAGCAGCACGTCGCCACTCTCGATGGAGCAGCGTTCCGCGTACGATATAATCTGCAGATACGACACGTCAACGTTCAGCCTGATGAGATGTGCCGCGATGATGTTCGCGACCACCATCGAGCCCGACAGCATCAGGTTTTCCCACTCCGCCGAGGATATTTTCAGCTCCTGGTTGTAATGATCGGAATAGTATATGAGCTCGTAGAGGATGAGCGGGTTCGACGTCTCGAGTACAATCGAACGGTATACAGGGAGGGGAAACGAGAACCCGAGCTTCATGAGAATCTGCGACGACTTGATCTTGGAATAGGAGAGCGGGGCCGAATAGCGGTATATCGCATAATGGACCCCGAGAAAACTTGAATAGAGCACCGCGCCCACCAGGATCGAGGACGTGATTGATTTGAATATCTTACTGCGCTCCATCTGCAGGAAATTGTCCTGCATGAATTCAAAAACAAGGAAGAAAAGGGCCAGGACCACCTGCATGAATTTCAGGCCGAGGATTACCTTGCCGCTCGGATCGAAGGCGTAGATGAGCTCGTACACCACGAAATACAAGACGGCGCCCGCGATGAAGAGCGGGATTGTGATCCTGGGTTCCCGCCTCAGCTTGAGTATGATCAGGAGTATGATCGAGTAGAACAGGATGTTGGAATACCGTCCGTCGAGCAGTTCCATGAACGGCCGGTAGGGCCAGTAGTCCCTGTCAAGGTGATTGATCAGGGTGTAGAGCACCGTGACGAAATAGATGAACACGAACGGAAGCACGCGCGTCTTCATGAACAGAATCAGGTCGCCCTTGCCGCCGTACAGCTCGCGGTACTCTTTTTTCAGGGGGACGATATCGACCATGGCGAATATGAACACAATGTAAAAAGCGAAGACGTACAGGTAGATGTTCACGATGATCGACATCCCTTCCCAACGGAAGTTCAGCTTGAATACGATGTTGACGATGAACAGGAAAAGGAGCAGGTAGATGAAAGGCGAGAGCTTCTTCAACTGTGTTATGAGGATGGGGGTTCTTTCCATTCGTATCAACCCCTGTCGCGCGATTTCATCACGGCCACGCGGGGAAGGCCCGCGTAATCCTGCATGACGGAAACGTCGAAGCCAGCCATCCCGCCGACGCGGTGCGCGTGGTCCTTCATGTCCGAGCCGATTTCGAGGAGGAGTACGCCGCCCGGGAAAAGATGCTTTCCCGCGCCGCGGACTATCCTGTCGATCGTCTCCCGGCCGTTCTTGCCGGCAAAGAGCGCGTGCTCCGGCTCCCAGGCGAGCTCCCCCGGGAGGGAGTCGAGTGTGCCCATCGCCACGTAGGGCGGGTTCGACGCGATCACGTGGAACCGTACCCCATCCCACGGCGAGAACAGGTCGCCCAGGACGAACTTCACCGAGGACGTCCCCGTTATGCGCGATGCGTTCTTGCGAGCCACGGCCAGCGCCTCCTTCGAAATGTCGCTCGCGAAGACCCTGCAATCAGGCCTGTTGTGCTTGACCGAAACGGCGATCGCTCCGGAGCCGGTGCCCAGATCCAGAAACCGCGAGTCCATGGGGGCGTAGTACACGCTCAGATCCACGAGAAGCTCGGTCTCAGGCCGGGGCACGAGCACGCTGCGGTTCACGATGAAATCGAGTGAGTAGAATTCCTTCTCACCGAGTATGTAGGCGATGGGCTCGCGCCCGATACGCCTGCGGCTGAGCGCTTCGATTTTCTTTATCTCGGCGCCGGTGAGTTCCCTGTCGGACTCCACCTGGAGGCGGTGCCGGTCGGATCCGATCGCGCGCGCGATGATCAGCTCGGCGTCGAGCCGCGCGGTGTCGATCCCCGCTTCATGAAAGAAGCGGGCCGTGGCGTCGAGCATGCGCGCGATTGACATGGGAAAACCGCCGTCACCCGTTCTTCGTGGACGCCAGGCTCTCGGCGATCTCGTTCTGCCTGAGCGCCTCGATGAAGGGGTCGAGTTCTCCCGCGAGTACCTTCTCGAGCGAATAGAGCGTGAGCCCTATCCGGTGATCGGTGACCCGGGACTGGGGAAAGTTATAGGTGCGGATTCGCTCGCTCCTGTCGCCGGAGCCCACCTGCGAGCGGCGCAGCTCGGTCTCCTTGTCCATTCGCTCGCGGTTCGCGATTTCCATGAGCCGTGCCCTGAGGACGCGGAGGGCCTTGGCCTTGTTCTTGTGCTGAGACTTTTCGTCCTGGCAGGTGACCACCATGCCGGTGGGGATATGCGTGATCCTGACGGCGGAATCGGTCGTGTTGACCGACTGCCCCCCGTGGCCGGAAGACCGGTACACGTCGACGCGGATATCGTCCTGGCTGATCACGATCTCGCCCTCTTCGGCCTCAGGAAGGACGGCGACCGTGACCGCGGAGGTGTGTATTCTCCCGCCCGCCTCCGTCGAGGGGACCCGCTGGACACGGTGAGTCCCCGATTCAAACTTCAGGTTATCGTAGGCGTCGGCGCTTCGGATAGAGAAAATGATCTCCTTGTAGCCCCCGATCTCGGTGGGGTTCACGTCGAGGTATTCGATTTTCCATCCCCTGGTATCGGCGTAACGGCTGTACATTCTGAACAGGTCGGCCGCGAAAAGGGCCGCTTCCTCGCCGCCGGTACCCGCCCTGATTTCCATGAGAATGTCCTTGCCCGAATTGGGATCGCGTGGCAGCAGTTTGACGATGAGCTTCTGCCGGTAGTCCTCGATTTTTTCGGGAAGGTCCCTTGCCTCGGCCTGGAGCATGGCTTTCATGTCGGGATCGGTTTCGCTGTCGAGAAGCTGCTTCGAGTCCTCGAGGTCCTTTAGCAATTTTCTGTACTCTTCGTACATCTGCACAATGGGGGCGATCTGCGACCGTTCGCGGGTGAGATCGCGAAACCGGTTCTGGTCCGCCACGACCTCTGGTATGCTCATTTCTCCGTCTATTTCCGCCAGACGGGCGCGTATGCGTTCGAGCTTGTCTTCCATGGTTTTCCTGAAACGCGGCGGAAGTTTCCGCCTGATGAAAATTGCGCTCCCGGGAGGACTCGAACCTCCGGCACATGGTTTAGGAAACCACTGCTCTATCCGCCTGAGCTACGGGAGCTTGATATGTCCGGGCAGTAATACTCTCGAATGATCGGTGAGCTGCCGTTATGGCGTCATGCTGAAAGGTTTTTCCGCCTCGCCGCGACAAGGCGCTGAAATTCCCTTATTTTCTTGACCTTGATCCTGTCGCCATAGAGTTCAATCTTGTCGAGCTTGTGTAAATGTGTCAATTCTTTTTGCGCGTCGGACTCGCTCATCCCCGCCCAGCTGGCGACCTCCTGCGGGGTTATGTTCAGTGAAATCTCTCCCTGCGGGTCGATGCGTGGATCGCTCTCGACCAGCATATTGAAAACGTCCATTACCTTGAGCTGCTGATCGTCGAGCAGGAGGATCATCAGCCGCCGCTTCGCGTCGTATATCCTTTTCGAAAAAATAACCAGCAGCTTGTACGCAAGCTGCGGGTTCCCCTGGAGCAGCGCGTCGAAATTATCGCGGTGGAATTTCAACAGGCGCAGGTGGTCCATGGCCACGGCAGTCGCCGAACGAGGCTGCTGCTCGAGTATGGCCATCTCCCCGAACACGTCCCCGTCCTCGAGAATATCCATGGTCCGCTCGGTATTGTTGATGATCTTGACAATCTTGACCCGGCCCTTCTGGATGAAGTAAAACTCGTTGCCGGGCTCGAATTCGCAGAATATGATATCATTGGGGGAGTACTCGACGCCGAACCTGTCAAAAAAACGCTCGTCCAGTATCATCGGATCACCTACCTGCCCTGCAGATTTTTAATCCGGGCCTGCGCCTCGCTGCTCATACGGTCAGCGGGAGGCATGGAAGCGACCCTGTTGTAATAGGCGAGGGCCTTGTCCTTCTGTCTGGCGTTTTCGAAGATCTGCCCGGTGTAGAAAAGGGCCCCCTTGTTGAACTCCGTTGTCTGGAAACGCTTCATGATGTTCGTGAACATATCGATCGCTTCTTTGTATTTGCGAAGCTCGAAGTAGCAGCGGCCCGCGCCGAGGTACGCCCTCGCGAGGGATTTCTTCTCGTCCTCGGTCCCCTCCCGGCTCTCGCCGACCACCGTGTTGTAGAGGGCCAGCGCGCCGTCGAAGTCGCCGTCGGCGAAGCGCTCGGCCGCTTCGGTATTGATTGCCGTCGGGTTCTTGCCGCCGGCATCGTGTCCGGTATGCCCGTCGAAACTGAAATCGGCCGAGGGGTTGGACAGGTCGTCGGACATGAATTCGTCCATCTCGCTGTGAAGGGTCGACCCGGACCCGGATGAGGATCCGCCGCCTGATTTTGGATGATCGTCGTCGAAATCGATCATGTCGCCCGGCCCCTCGTCCATGCCGAATTCCGCCATGCGCTCAGCACCCGCCGATGATTTCGGAGCCTCGGCAGAAATATCATCCATGACATCGGACGGGACCGCGGCGCCCGAGTTGATCGCGTTGATCCTGTTCATTGCCTGCGCGGCGTACTGGGAATCGGGATAGTATTCCATATATTTCTTGTAGGCGTAGAGGGCCCTGTGAAAAAGCTCGGCCTTGTAATAGTACTCGCCGATGCGGAAAAGCTCGACCTCGGGGTTCAGATCTCCCCTGTCTCCAAGCGCGGAACGCACCATCTTTCCGATACGGCGCAGCTGGTTGCTGAAGACCTTGAGCATCTTTCGGACGACGTTCACGTTGCGGAGAACCAGCCGCTCGAAGTCAGCCGGCCCCATGACGAGCACCATGGTGTCCGCGAGGCATTGCGCGGTTTCCTCGCGGGGATATTTACCCAGAGAGGACTTGACGCCGAAGAATTCGCCTTCCTTGACGAAATCCTTCACTTCCTCGCCGGTGTCGGGCTTGATGGACGTCAACATGACCTGCCCGGACTTGAGCACGTAGATATACTCGCTCTTGTCGCCCTCGAAAAAGATAATCGATCCCGCCTTGTACTGCCGGGTGATTATTCCCGATGATCGTCCCGTTCCGTTCGACATCAGCCAGTTCGCCTTATGCTATCTCAAATTCAACCGGCAGGAAAGGAAATTCCTTTTTAAAACCCACCGATCTGCTTATTCTTCTCAGGAGACCCTTGCAGTCACCGATAATCACTCTTTCGGTTCCGTCAAGGACTATATGCTGGCATTTTACGCCGAGTTTTTCGAAGAGCCACTCGAACTCCGCATCCCCGTACGCGGGAAGGCCGTCGATGACCACCAGCCTGATATCGTTTAGTCCCGCCCCCACGACCGACGACGAGGGATGCCCGCCCCTGTCGCTGAATACGGTCAGGTCGGCGGTAAATCCTTCCTTCACCTCGCCGAGGGTTTTCAGGCGGAAGGCCTTCGCCGGGTTTGCGGTGATCATTTTCACAATCGTCTGATCCGGGAGCTCCACGCCGTATATCCGGTCGTACAGGGCCTTGTCGAACGCGATTTCCGCGAGCAGGTTCTCGCCCCCGGTAGCGGACGAATCAGTCCCTATGCAGGTGTTGATGCCCATGTCGAGAAGCATCTTCACGTCGGCAGTTTCGTTGTACATGAACACGTTCGAATCGGCGCACCAGACGCACGACGCGCCCCGCGCCTTGACGAGCTTCATGTCCTCCTGCGAAAACGCGATGCAGTGGACCATTACCGTATGGTCGCCGAGCCCTCCGTGCCTGTTGAGCGTCTGCACGTCGCGGGCGGTCTCCTCGTCGAAGCCCTCGGCGCAGTGCGTGACGAACGGCACGTCCAGTTCCAGCGCCCGCCGGTATTCGACGCCGATATCATCGCCCCAGAGGAGCGCGAAGGAGTTTACCGAGTGTACGAGGGTGAAATCCTTAATGGCCTTCATGGGCAGGGAGGGATAAAACGGATCCCCGACGAAATGCGGCATGTGGTCGGAAACAGTGGTGACGCCGGACACAAGGTTGCGGTACGCGCCGAGCAGGTAGAGGTCGCGATTCTCAATCTGCTGCCGTTCCTGGTAGAGGGGCGAACTTTTCAGATCGTTGTCCCAGGGGAGCCAGTTCACGTAGGGGCCCTTGCCTATCTTGGGGTGGTATGTCCCCAGCAGGTGATCGTGCGCGTTGATGAGGCCCGGGACGACAACACAGTCCCTGAGATCGAGCTGCAGGGACGCGCTCTGCTTTTCGGAGGAAATCTTCTGAATCCTGTCGTTGACGATGTGGATATTCCTGTTTTTCAAAGATTCATGGGGCGTGAGGATTCTCCCTCCGTAAATGGTCCATTTCTTCATGTGGTTAAAACCCCGATGATTCTCCGAAAAATTGGGTTGCGCGCCGCCGGGCGCACCGATACGGGCCGCTTACTTTAGTATCGGTAATTCTGAACGTCAAGAAAAATACCGAAAGGGTTCCGGTCAAAAAAAGTGGCAAAAGAACGCCGTTTTTCGGCGTCATGCGACATAAAACGCTATTCGCTGTCGCTCCCCGGCGGGACTGTGCCTTCTTGCTCGTATTGATACCTGTCGTATTCCTTCAGAAGGTTGTATATCTCCCACAGGGAATAGAACAGCGTAAGAAGAATGGGACCGATTATCACGCCCGGTATGCTGAATGCCTGGATGCTGCCCAGGAGAAGGAAAAAAAACACGATCGGGTGAAAGTTAAGTTTTTTCCCGAAAAGTTTCGGCTTGACGAGGTTTTCCAGGAGCAGGTACCATCCCATGCACCATGAACCGAGGAATGCCGCCTTCCCGTAGTCCCCGACCAGGCACAGGTACAGCACCGCGGGGAGCCAGACCACCGACGTGCCCACCACCGGTATGAGCGAGAGGATCGCGGCAAGGCTCCCTCCCAGAAGAGCGACGTTGATCCCGGTGAACAGAAGCCCCAGCCCCACCATGAGCCCCTGACAGAGCATGATGAGCAGGTTCCCCGCGAGAAGGACCTTCACCACCTCGTTCAGCCGATCCACCACGCCCCTTTCGAGGTCGTCCGGAAACGGGAGCACCTTGTAGACGATGGGAACGAGCCTGTGGCCGTCCTTGAAGAGAAAATAAATGATGAGAAGGACGAGGAAAAAATTGATGGAAAAGCTCAGGGGATACGTGATGACGTTCTTCGCGCTCGTGAACGCGGTGCCGATTCCGCCCTGCACAAAATCCGTCGCCTTGGCGATGATGGTTTCCTTGTTGAGGTTCAGGTACTCAAGCACCCGCCTGACGAACGCCATGTTGTAGATGTCGTCCAGTATCCCTTTGCGAATCAGGCCCTCGACGGTCGCGTAGAGCTGGAACACCTGGTCCACCAGCGCGAGCGTAAAGTAGAACAGCGGCCCCAGCACCAGCAGGCACAGGAGCAGCGTCATCAGGCCCGCGGTCACACCCCTCATCCTTATGCGTTTCAGCAAGGCGTCATGGAGCGGGCGCAGGGCCATGTATAAAAGAAGGGCAAACAGGAAATCCCAGAAAAAAAAGCGAAAAATATACAGCAAGCCTGCGATAACGGCCGCAAAAAAAAGCAGAAAAATATACTTGAGGGACTTATCCCTCTGCAGGATTGAATACGAATCGCTTTCTTTCATTTCCGTCTTCGATCAAACAAGACACTGCGTCTTTTCTTCCGCACCGCGTTATTTTTTCGTAAGATAATGAGTCAGGTCGGTCGCCATCCTGTTGATCGCGTGTTCGACGTATGTGCGATCATTAATTTTCTTCCTGAAATCGCGGATTTTGTCCGACTCCTCTTTCTTAATGCCCTTTTTTATCTCACGATCCTCCATGTTCATGAGATCACTCATATAAACCTCCCGTGGCCATCCATTCCTCCGTGAATAGATAATACGGCCATACTTATTATCGGTCCGGCCGGGTTTTTGCTTGAGCATTTTTCGAAAAAAAGAGTGCGTGGGGGTATTGACCAGGAGGATATAATTAATGACTCGGAATAACCATCCCATTTTAAAAGATAATTAACATGATCTACCGCCGTTTGTGCCAAAATTGTTGACTTCCCTCGTCCACCGTGGTTATATTTCACTCACTGACGTCTGAAAGGGTGAATGATGTTCGATATCAGAGACTATTTTACCGACCCGAACCGGAACGGGAACAGCGACCTCGCCAATATCGACAGGGAAATCTCGACCGACATCGACAACCTGTTGAGCGACCGATTCGAGGAACTCTACGAGCGTGACCTGTTCAAGTCTCCCGCGGGCGGGATCGAGATCATCCATCCCAGGCTGAGCTACCCCGGGAACGCGGGGCTCGTACCCGGTCCCGATAAAATCAGGTATCTCCTTTCCTTCTACCCGGACCGGAAAGACCTCGACATGGTGCAAAAAATCGTAGTAAGGCCCCTGTTCGTCGAGATCGGATCGATCGAGCTCATAGCGCTGTACCTGAGAAAGAAAAAAATTCTCGTCCTGTACCTGCACGGGCCGTATTTCTACCGGGTCCCCGCCGGTTACTACAGCGAAACCGCGGAGCTCGAGGGCCAGCCGGGGCTTGACGCGGTCATGAACGAGAGGCTCACCGGCGACACCGTGCGCCGCCAGGACGAGGCCGTGATCCACGTTCACCCCCTGTGGTATATCCTTTCCACCATCACCCCCGGGTCAGAAGACACCGTGGAAAAATTCTTCATCAAGAAAAACGAGACCGGTGACGGCATCTACGAAACCCTCCATGACATCTCCTTCTTTTTCTCGCGTCACGGCTACTGACAAAGGGCGAATGGAACCGCAGTACCGCGCGCATCACGGGGACGGCGTCTCGATCGGCGCCGCGGGCAGGCAATCGAACCGTGTCGATTATTCGCGCGACCTCACTGCCGTCAGGGCGGACGAGAAGTCGCTCCTTTCGGCAATCACCGGCATCGCGCCTGAACGCATAGCCTTCCTGGACCAGGTCCACGGCGACCGCATCCTTCATCTGAGCACGTACGGGCAGTGCGCAGGCACGACCGCGGGAGAGGCGGACGGCATGGTGACCGACCTGCCCGGTGCCTGCCTCGTCGTCAGGACCGCGGACTGCGTGCCGGTGTTCGCGTACGACCCGGTAAGGAGGGCGCTCGGCGCCGCTCATTCGGGGTGGCGCGGCGCGCGTCTGAAGATAGCGGCTTCGCTCGTCGGTACGATGTGCGAACTCTACGGGAGCGATCCCGGCGACATGATGGCGTGGATATTGCCCTCGGTGGGGCCTGAATCATACGTGGTGGGAGACGAGGTCGCTTCGCAATTCCCGCGGCACACCGTCCGCAGGGGAGGCTCCCTCTACGTGGACCTCTGGTCGAGCGCGCGCGATGCGCTCGTGTCCGCGGGGGTGCGCCCGGCGTCGATTGGCGTGAGCGGAATATGTACAGTGGCGCACAACGCGGAGTTCTTCTCGTACCGCCGCGGGGACGCCGGGCGCAACCTGAATTACGGGTATATCATCCCCTCCTGACGCGCTCGTACACTTCGGCCATCTTTTCCGCGGCGTTCTTCCACGTGAACGTCCGCTCGATGCGCTCGATGCCGGCGCGCGCGAAACGAGCCCTGGACGCCGCGTCCGCCATGAGCCCGTTTATAGCCCTGGCGAGCGCCTCGTGGTCGCGCGCGGGAACGACGATCCCCGCGTCGCCCACGACCTCCGGGAGCGCGCCGCCGTCGCTTGAAACCACCGGCACGCCGCATGACATGGCCTCCCCGGCCGGGAGCCCGAACCCCTCGTACACCGACGGCACAACCGCCACGGCCGCCTCGGCGTAGCGCCTGACGAGCTCCCGTTCGTCGATCTTGCCCGTGAACTCGATGCGTCCGCCGATCCCCAGGCGCTCGATGAGCTGCGAGGTGATGTTGTGGTGGGGCGATCCCCCGTCGACCGCAGTGAGCGTCACCGAGGGGTCGACCAGTGGCATGGCCCGAAGGAGGTACACGAAGCCCTTCTTTCCGTCCTCGACGTTCCCCACGAAAATGATATTCCTGCTTTTCCTGCGAACGCCGCGCAGGGGGCGGAATATGCCGCGGTCGATGCCGTTGTACACCACTGTCTGCCTCTCGAGCGGCACGCCGAAGTCCCGGTGGATCGCGCGCCTTGAGTCCTCCGAGACAGTGATCACGTGGTCCAGCCGCTTCGACACGATGGTCTGCATCACGGTGGGATAGAACATCACGGCCCTGGCCTTCCTCTTGAAGAGCGACATCCGCTCGATGACGCTCTGAAGGTCGATGGTCAGTGGATGATGTATGGTGGCTATCACCGGCACGCCGAACTGCTTCATGAGCAGGAGGCCGTACCCGAGCGACTGGTTGTCGTGTATGATGTCGAACCGGTGTTTCCGCTGGAGTTTTCTCAGGAGGAGATACGCGCGGTATCCGAACGAGCTGATCTCGGGGAATGCCCCGACGCGGCTGTGGAGAAATTCATAGAAGTTGAACGGCGTCAAAATATCCAGGCCCTCGCCCGGCGCCACGATGTCCAGGCCCTTTCTGACGTAGTACTGCCTGTTGGGAATGCGGTGCTCGGTCACGCCTTCCATGGCAAGGGGATACGGCGGCCCGGTAATCGCATGGACCTCGTGCCCCTGGCGGGCGAGCTCCTCGGCGACGTATTTCAGGTAAATTCCCTGCCCGCCGGAATACGGGTTTGCCCGGTAGCAGAGGAGGCATATCTTCAACGCTTCATCCTCCCGGGCGGGACGTGGTGACCGAGTACGATCTCGGTCTCGCCGAGCAGCCTGACTTTCTTCGGGTCGAGGCGCTTCACGATCTTCGCCGGGTTTCCGGCGACCACCACGTTGGGCGGCACGTCCTTCCGCACGACCGACCCCGCTCCGACGATGGAGTTCTCGCCGATGCGAACTCCCTTGCAGATGATGGCCGAGTCACCCACCCAGGCACCGCGCTCGAGCACGATGGGCGCGCACCGCCCCGGGTACTGCGCCCTGTTATGGATGTCGTGCCAGTCGGAATCGGTCAGGTAGCAGAAGTTGGCCAGCATGCAGCCGTCGCCGATGGTGATGCCCGCGGCCGAGCTCAGGCGCACCCCGTTCATGACGAGCACATTGTCACCGATGGCGATGCTCCCCTCGCGGCCGCCGAGGCGCACGGAGGTGAGCATTGTGCGAGAGCCGTTCGCGCCGACGATCACCACGTTCTTTCCGATCGAGATGTTCGGCCCGTGCACGACCACGTTCCATATTCCCCAGACCCAGGGCCTCCCCCCCATGGAGACGAAGCGCTTCTTGAACCAGAGATGGTAATGGATATTCGACCTGAGCAGGAAAATAAACGCCTTCAGGTAGGTGAGCGGTGTCTTCGGTGCGTCGTCCCCGAACATCCCGCGGTTACTCTTCAATTCTGGCGAAATCGAGCAGGCCCGTGAAGTGCCGCAGTATGCCCTCGAGCACGCTCAAACGGTTGTCCCTTACCTTCGCGTCCTTGTCCATGACCAGGACCGTGTCGAAAAACCTGTCGATGATGCCCTTGCCCGATATGAGGAGCTCGAAAAGCTCGGTGTAGGCGTGCGTCTCTATGCACGTCCGGATGGTCCCCTCGCGCGAGCTGAAGAACCCGTGCAGGTCCTTTTCCTCGTCCGTCGTAAGGAGCTTCGCGTCGAACGACAGCGCGTGGCCCGGGTTTTCCTTCCGGAAGGCCTGCACGATGTTGTTCATTCTCTTGAAGGAAAGCAGCATCTGCGAAAAATTCTCGTTTTTCCTGAAATCGTGCAGGCTCCCGGCGCGGCGGAAGAGCTCCAGGTAATCGCTGCCCCCGGTCGAGAGGCACGCGTCGATCTCGTCGTGGCGGAACCCGGCCTCGGTGAAGAGCGTGCGGGCGCGGGCGGCGAAGAATTCGATCAGCTTGTCCACGAGCGCCGCGCCGTCCTTATATCCCCCCGAAACGCCCGCGAGGACATCCCTCAGGTCAAGGTTGATCCCGCCCCGGATGAGCATGTCCACGACCGCGCCAGCCTGGCGCCTGAGCGCGTAGGGATCCGCCGAACCCTTGGGGATGTTTCCGACGGAAAAGCTCCCGAAGAGGTTGTCGAGCTTTTCGGAAAGCGACGTGATGATCGAGACCGTACCCGAGGGGATATCGTCCCCCTGAAAGCGCGGCCGGTAGTGTTCCTCGATGGCGCTCGCGACCTCCGCGTCCTCGCCGTCGAGGAGCGCGTAGACCTTGCCGATCTTTCCCTGGAGCGAGGGGAACTCGTAGACCATGGCGGTGTTCAGGTCGACCTTGCAGAGCAGAATGGCGCGCCGGACCCTGTCCGCGGTCGCGGCGTCGGTGCCGAGTTTTTTCATGACCTCGTCCGCGATCACCGTCATTCGCTCGAGCTTCTGGTAAATGGTTCCGAGCTCCCTGTGGAAGAGGACATCCTTCAGGGAGTCGACGCGCTCGGCGAGCTTCTTCCTGCGGTCCTCGGTGTAGAAGAAACGCGCGTCGTTGAAGCGGGCGGTGATCACGCGCTCGTTTCCGGCCTTCACGTGCTCGGTCGCGGGGTTGTTTGAGACCACGAGGAACCTGTTCACCAGCCCGCCGCCGGCGTCCACGAGCGGAAAGTATTTCTGGTGCTCCTTCATCTCGGCGATGAGCGCGAGATCAGGCACGTCGAGGAAACCGGGATCGAAATCGCACACGACGGCGTGCGGGCTCTCGACCAGAAACGTGACGGGGTCCAGAAGGTCTTCGTCCTCGTAGAGCACGGCGCCGGCGCCCGCCGCGGCCTTCACGAGCTGGTCGTGGATCAATGCCCTGCGCTCGGCCTGGTCCACGACGATCCCCAGGTCCGCGAGGGCCTTCTGGTAACCGGCGATCCGATCGATCTCGATCATGCCGCCGCTCTGTATGTAATGGCCCCTGGTTTTCGGGGCAGACGCGATCCCCTCGATTTCGAAGGGGATATGCCTGTCGTTGAAAAGTATCATAAAATAGGATATGGGCCTGGGGAAGGAAAGCTTCTTGTCGCTCCAGCGCATGCGCTTGGGGAACGGGGCATCCGCGATCACGGTCTTCACGAGCGCGGTGATGATTTCCTCCGCGGGACGGGAGGCGAGCTTCTTCCTGGCGAAAACGTACTCGCCCTTGCCGGTGTCCTTCACGTAGATGTCGTCGCGCGTAACGCCGTTCCCGGCGAGATAGCCCTCGAGCGCCCTCGTGGGATTGCCCGATGCGTCGAAGGCCGCTTTCGCGGACGGGCCCTTGATCTCGGCCTCCTCCTCGCGCTGCCGGTCCGCGAGCCCCGCGGCCATGATCGCGATGCGGCGCGGGGTTGCCCATACCTCCACCCCGGAAAAGTCGAGCCTCTCCGCGACGAACGTGTCTTCCACGAGTTTCGCGATGGATTTGATCGCGACGGGCAGGTATCCCGCGGGGATCTCCTCGGTTCCGATTTCGCACAGAAAGTTCACATTTTGCAGCATGGCGGCCCGTCCTCGCAGACTCGTGATACTGCGGTCATTAAGGGCAAACCGGGAATGAGTCAATCCATTTTTAGCAGCATCGCGTTAACCGTCCGGGCATTTTCGTGATTGACAGGGACCGGGACCGGGGTTATAATCGGGCCTTCCTTCGTCACGTTACTCAGGAGGTTCCATAGCATGAAACTGACCATCAAGGCCCTCTCGCTGCTCATTGTCGCCGCGTTTATACTCTCCGGGTGTGCCAGCGCCGGCAAGAAAAAGGGCGTCACAAAGACGAAAAAGTATCAGGGATCCGGCTGCGTTCAGGGCAACTGCGTGAACGGGACCGGCGTGTACGTATACAGCGACGGCACCTACTACAAGGGACAATTCGTGAACAACCGCCGCGAGGGAAAAGGATTCTACGAATACCGGACCGGTGAAACCTACAACGGGGACTGGATCGCGGGCTACCGCAAGGGATACGGCGTACACACCTTTCCCAACGGAGACCGTTACGAGGGCGCCTTTTTCAGGAACGTCCCGGACGGCAAGGGTACGTACACCTACGCTGACGGTACGGTGGAACGGGGCGATTTCATCAACATTCTATTCGCGGGACCCATTACCCTGCCGGTGGAGAGCGACGAATCGAAGAAGCAGATAGGACGGGTTCTGAGAATACACACCGCCACGAACGAGATTGAAATCGCCGTGAGCCAGAAGGTCAAGGACAGGCCGCTCGTCATGGGGCAGAAGCTCTTTCTTGAGGTCAGGGGAATCATGGCCGCGCTCGAGGTGACCTACCCCATGATGACCATCGCAAAGTGCAAGATGATAGGCCAGACGCAGGTGTACCTGTCCGACGTGAGTAAAAACATGCCCGTGTACGAAATGATCCCGGGTTTCAAGAGGGGCAGCAACACGTTCCTGTTTCCCAACGGGAACAAGTATATCGGCGAATTCGTCGGCAACAAGATGCACGGGAACGGGGAGTTCATCTGGACCAACGGCAACAGGTACGTGGGCGAGTTCAGGAACAGCGTCAGGTCCGGCAAGGGCGCGATCTATTACTACATGGGTACCTCGTACAACGGCGACTTCAAGTTCGGCGGGGCCAACGGCAAGGGCGTGTTCAAATGGGACAATGGCGAATATTACGAGGGCGACTTCAGGAACGGCTGGAAAAACGGCGCCGGCACCTACCACTGGACGAACGGCGATAAATACACCGGCCAGTGGTACAACGATCTCATGGACGGGTACGGCAAAAAGACCTGGTCAAACGGCGACCGCTACGAGGGCCAGTGGAAGTCCGACGCGAAAAGCGGCACGGGCACGTATTTCTACTCGAACGGAAACAAGTACGTGGGCGAATTTAGAAACGACGCCATCGAGGGAAGGGGAACCCTCTACGGGCCCGGCGGCAATGTGCTCAAGCAGGGACGCTGGAAACAATGGAATTACCAGGGACAATAGACTCCCGAGACGGGATATTGCAGACGGTTGCCGAAATATCCCCATAAAAAATACTTGCATAACACGGGTAACAGTCTCAACATCCACACAGCGGCCCGTCCAACGGGCCGTAAATATCCCCAAGGAGGAAATTCAGTGAAAAAAATACTCGCAGTTCTTGCACTATCGGCCGTATCCGTCGCGCTCTTCAGCGGATGCAAACCGAAAGGCGGCGCAACCGCGGAAAACCTTAAAAAAGCGATAATCGGGGAAACCACGGCCAGCGCGAAATACAAAGCGCTCGCCGACAAGGCGCGCGAAGAGAAACTCGAGGCGATCGCGAAGCTCTTCGACGCGGCATCGAAGGCGGAGAGTTATCATGCGATCAAGCACCGCTCGGTCCTTGACAAGATGGGTGTGAAGATGGACGAATTCAATCCCCAGTATGAGGTCAAATCGACCAAGGAAAACCTCGCATCGGCCATCAAGGGTGAAAACTATGAAGTCGTCACCATGTACCCCGAATTCATAAAAAAGGCGACCGAAGAAAAGAACGAGGACGCGATCCAGGCTTTCACCGCGGCAATGACCGTCGAGAAGCTGCATGAATCGCTGTACAAGGCGGCGACCGACGCCCTCGAGAAAAACGACCTGAAAGGCCTTCCCGAAACCTACGCGGTGTGCCCCACATGCGGCAACACGGTGTCTGGCAAGGCGCCGGAAACCTGCGAAATATGCGGCGTGCCCGGAAAGGACTTCGTCATCATAAAGTAACCGCTGACGGCCGTCGGGCAGATAGCGAAAAAAGCCGTTCATGATTTGAACGGCTTTTTTATTCTGCGATCCCGCAATTGCTTCTTGCGATTATTTCCTTTTGAGTAGATACCTGAACGGGTTCTGCGGAGCGCCGTTTTTCAGAATCTCGAAGTGGAGGTGCGGTCCCGTGGACCTTCCCGTGCTCCCGCTCAATCCGACGAGTTGTCCCTGTTTCACGTACTGTCCCACGCGCACGATGGAACGCGAAAGGTGGGCGTACAGGGTCTTCCATCCGCCGGGATGCGCGACGATGACCGCGATCCCGTACCCGCCGAGCCATCCGGAGAATGTGACCTGTCCGTATTTCGACGACTTGATCCATTCGTAATTCGCCATCATGTCGATGCCCGGGTGAAACTCGGAGAACCTCACGTCGAACGGGTTCCTGCGCCACCCGTAACCGCAGGTGATCCCCCGGCCGGCAGTCGGCCAGAGGAACCCCGAGAAGAGGTTGAGCGGTTTCGCATCGGGAATGAACAGCGTGGTGCCGACCGCGACGAAATCGGGGTTGGAAATATTGTTTTCCTCGATGATCTTTGGAAGGGAGACCTTGTATTTCGATGCAATCGACGCGAGGGGCGCGCCCTGCGGCATCCTCAGCAGGATACCGTCCTTGTTCGGAATTTTCAGCACCATCCCGTTTCTGAGCATCATGCCCTGGTCGGTGTTGAGTCCGTTGGCGCCCAGGATCGTCTCGATGGAGACCCCGTATCGCTTTGCTATTCTGTGAATGGTTTCGTTGTTGGATACGACATGCTGGGTGATGACGAGTTTTTTACCCTTGACCGGGCTTGAGAAGTCGGTCTTCGCCGATCTCAACAGGCTCTCCTTCATCTCTTCGTCCATGTTCTCCTGGCTCGGTGCCTGGCGGGACGGGTACAGAGAGGCCAGGATAACCGCGCCCGTGATGACGATCCCCAGCGCGAACGCGAGCTTTCGCCTGTGGCGGTGGATATGCTTGGGTATTTTACGAATATCTTCGCCGGTGATTATCGTGGGGATCGACTTGACCGCCACCGAATTACCCGAGCGGCGGGCGTTGTAGTACAGTGTCTTGACATGGACTTTCGTCGAGCCTATATACACGAATACGATCTCGCCGGGGAATAGCGAAATCGAAAGCTTTCCGATCTTGATAATTTTCGAGAATCTCTTGTTCATGTTCCCCGAATTACCGCTTTCGTATATATGTGGAAAGCGATCCGCCTTTGATCTTCATTACCATTGTCGGTCATCACGCCACTTTTTGTGTAACGAAAAAACCGATTTCCCGCCTACCGGGAATCCTGTCCGCCCGACCCGCTCGATCCGGGACCGGTATTGAACGAGTCTTCTATCAGCTTCTTGGCGTCTTTTCTCTGCCCGCCGGTGATCACGTGGGTGCCGTGGGCAATGACGCCTTTCTGTATGGATATGGCCGGGGCGGTGATATCACCCAGGACCTTGCCCGTTTCAAGAAGCCTCACCTCGCTGTGGGCCGTTATGTTACCGATGACCGTGCCGGCGACCACCACTGATTTGGCTACGATATCGGTTTTGACCTTGCCGGTCTCTCCGACTACCAGTTCTTCATCGGTTTTAATCTCGCCCTCGAATTTACCGTCTACGCGAAGCGATCCGCTGATATAGAATTTGCCCTCGAATACGGAACCCTCTCCGATAGTGCTGTTCATGCCGCCGTTTCGTGATGCCATAGCCACCTCTTGCCGTCCATTGAGAAAAAAACCGGTAATTGTCGTGGTTAAAACCGATTGCTTCTGTCCAGAGTAAAGTAAAAATACAGGCTTGTTTTCCCGTAAAGTAAAAAATCGCCCGGGGAGGAAAAAATTAATTTATATTATCAATTAATTTAAATTGATTATATTATTTTATATTAAAAAAGGGGATATACACCACTACACTGTCAGGTCTGCGTCGGAAAATATTCCGTCCTCGACCGCGCCCACGGACACCAGCGAGAGCCTCACGTCCCTGAAAATGCGTGAGCATATCCTGTTGAAATCATCCATGCACACCGCGTTGATCTGGGCCGTCATGTCCTCGTAGGTGTAATGGCGGTTGAACGAGAGCTCGTTCTTCGCAAGCTGGCCCATGCGGACCTCGACGCTCTCGAGGTTCAACGCAAGGTTACCCTTGATGAAGTCCTTCGCGTCCTGCAGTTCCTCGTGGGTCACCCCGTTGCGCACCAGGGCCCTGCACTCGCGGAGTATGAGCTCCAGCGCGCGCCGGTACTTTTCAGGCGAGGTGGCGCAGTAGATCCCGTATATCCCCGAATCGCAGTGGGAGGAATGGAACGAGTAAATCGAATATGCGATGCCTTCCTTTTCGCGGATGTTCTGGAACAGGCGGGACGACATGTTGCCCCCCAGTATGGTGCTCATGACGTATTGCGGCCACCGGTCCTCGTCCGCGCGACGGATTCCTTCGGTACCGAGGCAAAAATGCACCTGCTCCAGATCCCGGTGCACGTGGCGACCGGGTTTTCGCCGCGGCGCGTCCGACACCGGCCGCACCGGGGCCTGTCCGCCGCGCGCGCGGCCGAAATGGGTCTCGACCGATTTCCTCACCATGTCGCCGGTGACGCTCCCCGCCACGGCGATCAGCGCGTGGGGGTTGCAGTAATTGCGGTCGTAATAGCCGAGCAGGTCGTCCCTGCCGGCGGAGGAAATGCTTTCGGCGGTACCGAGGATCGAGCGCCCCAGGGGATGGTCCCCGTACATGCATTCCATGAATATGTCCTGCACGTACTCGTCAGGGTTGTCCTCGTACATGCTGATCTCTTCCATGATGACGTGCTTTTCCTTCGCGAGGTCCTCCGGCGAGAACAGGGAGCTGTAATACATCTCGGCGAGGAGCCCAATGGCGAGGTCCAGGTAATCGGAAACGACGTTGATGTAATAGCAGGTATATTCGCGGTTTGTGGCCGCGTTGTGCTGGCCACCCACGCGATCGATCATGCGCGCGATCTCGCGCGCGTCGTGATCGGTCGTCCCCTTGAAAAGCATGTGCTCGATGAAGTGCGCGTACCCGTGCTCCGGGCCGGTCTCATCCCGCGAGCCGGACTTGATCCACAGGCCGACCGACACGGAGGCTACGCCTTCCAGCTTTTCATGGAGGACGGTGAGTCCGTTGTCGAGTCGGTAATTGAGGATCATCCGGATCAGAGGGCGTCTTTTCTGCTGAGGTCTATGCGGCCTTTTTCGTCCACCTTGATGACCCGCACCTTGACGACGTCGCCGATGTTCACCACGTCGCGTACGTTTTCAACGCGCTTGCGGTCAAGCTTGGATATGTGGATCATGCCCTCCTTTCCGGGCATGATCTCGACAAAGGCGCCGAAATCCAGTATTCTCGTGACTTTCCCCTCGTAGATGCGGTCGATATCGACGTCCTCGGTGAGCCCCTTGATCATGGCCTCGGCCTTCGCAAGAGCGTCCGAGTTCTCGGCGGTGATCATGACCGAACCGTCGTCCTCGATGTTGATGTCGGACTTGGTCTCCTCCTGGATGCGCCTGATCATCTTGCCGCCGGGCCCGATGACCTCGCCGATGCGTTCGGGATTGATCTTGATGAGCTTCATTTTCGGCGCATGCGGGGAGAGCTGCCCGGACGGGGCCGGGAGCGCGTCGTTCATGATCTTCAGGATGTGAAGCCTGCCCTCCCGGGCCTGTTCGAGCGCGACCTTCATGATCTCGGTGGTAATGCCCTCGATCTTGATGTCCAGCTGGAACGCGGTTATGCCCTCCGTCGTTCCCGCGACCTTGAAGTCCATGTCGCCGAGATGGTCCTCGAGGCCGATAATATCGGTCAGTATCGCATAGCGGTCGCTCTCCATGACGAGTCCCATGGCGATTCCGGCCACTGCGGCCTTCAGGGGTATACCCGCGTTGAACATGGACAGCGAACCGGAACACACGGTCGCCATTGATGACGAACCGTTCGATTCAAGTATTTCTGAAACCTGCCTGATGGTATAGGGAAATTTCTCCTCGTCGGGGATGGCGTATTCGAGCGCCCTCTCGGCCAGCATGCCGTGGCCTATCTCGCGGCGGCCGACGCCGCCGTGGCGCCCGGTCTCGCCGACCGAAAACGGGGGAAAGTGGTAATGCAGCATGAACCTCTTTTCGCTCTCGCCCTCGAGGTTGTCCATTCTCTGCACGTCGGATACGGAGCCGAGCGTGGTGATTCCCAGGCTCTGGGTTTCGCCCCTGGTGAACACCGCGGAGCCGTGCGCACGGGGCAGGATGCCGGCCTGGATGTCGATTGGACGTACGGTCTTGAGATCCCTTCCGTCGGCACGCTTTCCCTCGTTCAGGATACGACCGCGGATGATTTCACCGTCGATCTCGTCGACCATCATGCGGGCCTGCGGCGCCGTTTCCGGATATTTTTCGGCGAATTGGGTGACCGCCTTTTCGCAGATTTCCTCTTTGGCCTTCTCGCGCTCCATCTTGAGGGTGTACTTCGAAAGCCCCTCGATCTCGGAGCGGAACGCGGCGTTGACTTCGCCGCGCAGGGCGGCGTCGGGGACGAACGGCGTGAATTCGATAACGCTGGCGCCCACCTTCGAGGCCAGATCTTGCAGGCATGCGCATATCTTCACAATTTCGGAATGTGCCAGTTCCACGGCGGCGATCATGTCGGACTCGGACACGTTTTTCGAAGATCCCTCTATCATGGTCACGGCCTTCTTCGTGCCGGCGACCATGAGATCGATATCGCTCTTGGATATTTCGTCGTAGGTGGGATTCACGATCCAGTTGCCGTCGACCCTGCCCACGCGGACGGCGCCGACGGGACCGTTGAACGGCATGCCGGACACGGCCAGTGCGGCCGAGGCAGTGTTGATCGCGACAACGTCCTGGGGATTCGTCTGATCCGCCGACAGCACGTAGACAATCACCTGGACTTCGTTGATGAATCCGTCGGGGAACAGTGGCCGTACCGGGCGGTCAATGAGCCTGCTCGTGAGAACTTCCTTGTCGCTGGGCCTGGATTCACGCTTGATGAACCCCCCAGGGATTTTTCCCGCGGCATAAAATTTTTCCCGGTAATCGACCGTCAGGGGGAAGAAATCCTGTCCCTCCTTGACCGTTCTTGAGGCGACCGCCGACGCGAAGACGACGACGTCCCCGTACGATGTGACGATCGATCCGTCGGCCTGCTTGGCGAGATACCCGGTGTTGAAAACCATCTTTTCGCGGCCGACTTCAATACTGCACTCGATACTCATTAATATAACCTCGTATATAAATTACAACCCGACGCCCCGCGACGCGCAGCAAATTATGCCGCGGAGAAAGCACCGCAAAACGCGGATTATCGACGTAATCCGAGGGATTTTACCACTCCACGGTAGCGCTCAAGGTCCTTTTTCTTGAGATAATCCAGCATTCTTCTTCTCTGGCCGACAAGCTTGAGCAGTCCGCGCCTTGAATGAAAGTCCTTCTTGTGCACCTTGAAATGCTCGGTCAGATGGTTGATACGATCCGTGAGCAGCGCGATCTGGACTTCCGGCGAACCGGTGTCGCTTTCGTGCAGTCTGAACTTCTGGATAATGGTGTTCTTCTCATCCATAATAGTGATAACAATCCTCCTTGGATTAATACTGCTTCCCGGCCGATGCGCCGGCATCATCCGGGTATTTCAGCAAGCGCCGACGCGCGGCACCCATGAATTGCCTGATCATTCCCCAAAACAGAAGGCATTGACCGTCCCCAGGAACGGTCCGGTTCCTTTCCGGGGCGGTCCTTCCTACCTGTCGCCCCTTTCCGGTACCAGAAACACATTGAGGTACGATATATGCCATCTTTCAATATCTATATCTGCAATTGCAATAAGATTTTCGTCCTCATCAAGTATTATGCTCAATTTTGAGTCCCTGACCACGGTCCGGACGACATCGGCCTTCTTGAATGGGGCGCCGTTCGATACCGGCCACATGGCCCCTTTCCCGACCGTGATCGAGGTGCACCAGTCAAAGGCCTGTTTCGGTGATATGATATGCGGGCCGCTGCGGCGCTCGTCCCCCGCCGGGAGCAGGAACTCGTCCAGCGCGACCGCGTCCCGTACGTTGAAACGGCCCGAGGCCGTTCTCCGGAGGTCGGTAAGGTGCGCCCCCACGCCGAGCATGTCCCCCATGTCCCTCGCGATCGACCGGATATACGTTCCCTTGCTGCAGCGGACCGATATGCTCAGCGACCCGTTCGAGCGGTCGATGTCGCGCACCTCCAGCCGGTCGATCTTCACCCGGCGCGGCTGCAGGTCGACCGCGTGCCCCCGGCGCGCCATGTCCGAAGCCCGCCTTCCGCGTATTTTCACCGCGGAATACACGGGCGGCACCTGGAGTATATCCCCCCTGAACCGTGAAACCGTCTCTTCTATCCGGTCCCAGGTCCCGTCCGGGACTGGCGTTTCGGCGATCACCTCGCCCTCGCAATCGTCGGTGTCGGTGCGCGCGCCGAGCCGTATCCGGGCCTCGTATTCCTTGTCGTCCTCGATGAAGTAGCGCGAGAGCCGAGTCATGGCGCCCGTGCAGAGCACCAGGAGACCCGTGGCGAACCGGTCGAGCGTGCCGGCGTGCCCTATCTTGTCAGCGGACACGGCGTACCTGATCCGCCGGATGACGTCGAACGACGTGATGCCCGCGGGCTTGTCGACCAGAATCACGGCGTCATGCAGCGCGCCGTCAATCCGCGACATGCCCCTTGTCCGGGAGGGCGTCGTCGCTGCCGGCATCTTCCCCGGGCTCGTGGGAGTGGGTATCGTCCCCGGCGACCGTTTCGAGAAGATTGACCATTTCAACGGCCTCGACCACCGACGAGTCGAGAAAAAAATGGATCTTCGGCGTGGTCCTGATTTTCAGCGCCTTGCCGACGCGGTGCTGAATGAACCCCGTCGCGGAGTTCAGCCCCTCGATCGTCTTGCGCAGGTCCCGGGAGCCGCCCATGACCGAAACCCCGACGCGCGCCAGGGAATAGTCCTTCGAGAGCGTCACGCCCGTGATGGTGGCAAAGCCGATCCTCGGGTCCTTGATTTCCTTGATGATCAGATCCGCGACGAGACGGTGAATCTGTTCTTCGAGTTTTTCTTTACGATATGCCATTATTTAATGCCGAACCGGTCCGATAGCGAGAACGACGGGGAGATCGCGGGCCGTCAGAGCGTCTTTGCGATCTTGACGATTTTATACGCCTCGAAAGAATCGCCTTCCTTGATATCGTTAAAATTTTCGAGACCGAAGCCGAATTCCTGGCCCGCGGACACCTCGGACACGTCGTCCTTGAAGCGCTTGAGGGACTTGAGGTTCCCGTCATAGATGACCACACCGTCTCTGACCAGACGCAACCTGCTCGAGCGCTCGATCTTGCCGCCCGCAAGCAGGGAGCCCGCGATGGAACCGACCTTTGATATCTTGAAGACCTGCCTGACTTCCCCGGATCCCTGGATCTCTTCCTTGATCTCGGGGGAGAGCATGCCGATCATTGCCGCCTTGATGTCGTCCGTCGCTTCGAATATGATATTGTAAAACTTGATGGATACGTCTTCCTTCTCGGCGATATCCGAGACCCTGCCGGTGGGACGGACATGGTACCCTATGATTATCGCGTTGGATGCGGACGCGAGCATGACGTCTGATTCGTTGATGCCGCCCGCGCCGTTGTGGATGACCCTGACGCGAATTTCCCCCGTCGAAAGCTTCTCGAGCGCCTCGGTGAGGGCCTGTGCCGATCCGTCCACGTCCGCCTTGACGATAACGCAGAGCTCCTGCACCTCGCCTTCCTTGATCATCTCGTTCAACGACTCGAGGGTCACCTTTCGCGCTTTCTTGGCCGATTCCACGCGGCGATACTCGAGGCGTTTCTGCGATATCTGCTTTGCAAACCGCTCTGACTCGACCGCCTCGAACGGGTCGCCCGCGCCGGGGACGCCGGAAATGCCGAGTACCTCGATGGGCATCGACGGGCCCGCCGTATCGATGGCCCTGCCGTGATCGTCGAAAAGAGCCCTGACCTTGCCGTTGAACACGCCGACCACGAAGGGGTCGCCCACGTGGAGCGTTCCCGACTGGATGAGGATCGTCGATACCGAGCCCCTGCCCGTATCGAGCCTTGACTCGATGACGCTCCCGCGCGCAAACAGTTTTGGATTTGCCTTGAGTTCCAGCACTTCGGATTGTATGAGAATGAGCTCGAGAAGGTTGTCGATGTTCGTACCCATTTTCGCGCTTATTTCCGCGTAGAGGGTGGTCCCGCCCCATTTCTCCGGTACGAGACCGTAGCCCGCCAGCTCGTTGCGGACCTTGTCCGGGTTCGCGTCCTGGAGGTCGATCTTGTTGATGGCAACGATGATCGGGACCCCGGCGGCCTTGGCGTGGTT
>CAYRGX010000010.1:94487-94727 GCA_964423905.1 uncultured Leptospirales bacterium
ATTGCCTCGATGGTCTGCGGCATCACGCCGTCGTTGGCGGCGACGACGAGGACGACGATATCGGTGACCTTCGCGCCGCGCGCGCGCATCGTGGTGAACGCTGCGTGGCCCGGGGTGTCAAGAAACGTAATTCGCTTGCTGTCGATCGCGACGGTATAAGCGCCGATGTGCTGGGTGATCCCGCCGAATTCCTGCTCGATGACGTTCGTTTTGCGGATGGCGTCAAGAAGCCTGGTCTTC
>CAYRGX010000010.1:94737-121588 GCA_964423905.1 uncultured Leptospirales bacterium
GTGGTCGACGTGTCCCATGATGGTGACGACCGGAGGCCGGTGGATATAGTCCTCGGGTCGGTCGAGCTCTTCCTGCTTGATGATGGTCTCATCGAACAGGGAGACCACCTTGACGTTCGTCCCGTATTCGTTCGCGAGGATCTCGGCCGTCTCCGCGTCTATGATCTGGTTGATGGTGGCCATGACGCCGAGTTTCATGAGCTTGGCGATGACCTCATTCGCCTTCACGTTGAGCTTTTTCGCGAGTTCCCCCACGGCGATACTCTCGGTGATGTTTATGTTCTCGGGGGAGGTCGCCTCTTTGCGGACCCGCTCCTCCTCGTGCCTTCTCTTTTTCATGACGATCTGCTTTTCCTGCAGATCGCGCCTGTATTTATCCTTGTCCTTGCCCTTATCCTTGCTCTTGTCTTTGCTCTTTGCCCATTTTTTACCCGCATCCTTAGCTTCACCGGCCGGCGAGGCTCCGGTGGCGGGCTTGTCTCCCGCGGCGGAACGGTCCCTGGGCGGGAGCACGGTGTTCCGGGGCCCGCGGCCATCGGGCCTGGGTCCGGATCCTCCCGCGGGCCGTATCGGGCCTCTTCCCCTTTCCATCGGGGGGCGCGGCTTGAACGGCGGTTTCGGTTTCTCCTCATTAACCTGGACGGGCTTCTGCTCGGGGACCGGGGCTTCTTCCTTTTCCTTGGTGACGTGGACCTTGCGCTTCAGCTTGATTTTTTTCCCTTTCAGGCTCTTCTCGATCATCTGGGCGCGCTTGATTTTCATCACCTCGATCTTCTTCTCGACGAGGAAGACGTCCTTGTCCTGTAGATCGTACTCGCCGTCCTGGCACTGTATGGATAGCTCCCTGCAGACTTCCATCATATCTTCAAGCGTGACATGATTCCGGGATGCTACATCGATGGCTTTCATTAACTGATTGGTCTTCCTTGCTTAGCTATCATATTCCAGCCGGGGCCGGGGTGCTATTCACCTTGTTCCGGCGCGTCCTGCGCGGGAGCAGCATCATCCTGTGGCGCATCGGCGGCCTTCTCTTCAGACTCGCCGGCGTCCTCGCCACCCTCATCCTCGAAGTCGACGCTCTCCTCGATGATTTCCAGTATTTTCCTGGCCGTTTTGTCGCCGATGCCGTCTATCGCGGTCAGCTCCTCGAAGGATTTCTCCACGAGATCTTCGACTGAGAATATGCCGCCCGCCTCGAGCAGGCGAATAATCCTGGGCTCCAGGCCCGGGAGTTCGTCGAGCGAAGTCTCGTCCTGCGTGGTCCTGGCGAAAAGCTGCTCCACGATGGCCCTGGATTCGCTCGACCCGAGGAATTCACGGTACTGCTCCTCTGTTTTTATGTCTATGTCGAAATCGCACAGGCGCGAGGCCAGGCGTACATTGTGGCCCTGTTTGCCCAGGGCCAGGTGTTTCTGTTCCTTGTCGATGACAGCGATGACGCCGCCGTCGGCCTTTTCGACGATCTCGGCCACCTTGGCCGGGGTCAGCGCATTCGCGGCCATGATCTTCTTTTCATCAACGTACTCGACGATGTCGATTTTTTCGCCCTCGAGCTCCCTGACGATATTCTGGATCCTGGTGCCGCGCGGCCCCACACATGCGCCGACGGAATCGACGTCGTCGCGCTCGCTGGCCACGGCCACCTTCGTCCTGAGGCCCGCCTCCCTGACGACCTTGACGATGCGCACGTCGCCGTCCTTGATCTCGGGGATTTCGATCTCGAAGAGCTTCTCGATGAACTTGGGATGGGTCCGCGAAAGGGTGATGCTCGGCCCGCGGGAGTTCTTCTGCACGCTGAGCACAAGCGCCTTGATCCTGTCACCGACCTTGTAATGCTCGAGGGGCGACTGCTCCCTTCCGGGCAGGATTCCCTCGGTGTTGCGCTTGTTGAACACCACATAGAGTGCGTCCTTGGTTTTCCGCTGGATGGCGCCGGTCATGAGCTCGCCCTCCCTGTCGACGAACTCGTTGTAAATGATGTTCTTTTCGGCTTCCTTGATTTTCTGGATGATGACCTGCTTGGCGGTCTGGGCGGCTATTCTGCCGAACGATTCAAGCGGATTCTCGTCCACGTAGATGTCGTCGCCGAGCTGCACGTCCGGGTTGGTCCTCTTCGCCTCGTCGAATGCTATTTCCTCGGCCCTGTTCCTTGGATATCGCACCACCATTTTTTTTGATCTCACGAAAACGGTGTTATTATCGCGGTCAAACTGCACTCTTACGTTATCAACCTGGCCGTACTGCTTTTTGAACGCAGAAAGCATGGCCGATTCGACGATCTGCTCGATCTCCTCGCGGGGAATCCCCTTCTCGGACGCCAGCTGATGGAGTGCTTCGAAAAAATTTCCGCTCATTCTCTCAACCCTGCTCAGTAATCAAGATTGGCACTCTTGATTGCATTGTATGCTATTTCCTTCGGGCCCTGCCCGTCGTTGATGACGATCCTGTCGTCGTGTACCGCTTCCAGGATGCCCTTGACCGCACAGCGGCCGTTCTCGGTATCGGCGACCACCTTCACGGGGGCCCCTATGAATCTCCGGAATTCGTCGAGGCTCCTGAGGTCCCTTTTGATTCCGGGCGATGATATTTCAAGAGAGTAATTGGGGAGTATCGCCGATTCATCCAGCCGACTTGAAAGCTCTTTTGAATATCGTTCGCAGTCGGCATGAGATACCACCGCCATATTGTCGATTCGGACGATGATACGGCTGTTTTCTCCTTTGAGGATTACCGACGCGTCATAGACGGTATAGCCGATAGCATTTGCAGAATCCTCAACGATCTGCAAAATCTGATCCCTGATCATCTACCGAGTATCCTGACTATATGGTAAAAAAGAGAGTGGAATGACCACTCTCCCCATAGACTCCAATATGAAACAGAGAAAGCATATACTCGCCTGGCATAATGTTTTGGCGCTATTTTTATTTCAAGCTTTTTTTGTGGATATACCCCGGGGCCCTCCGCGCCTTTTTTTTATTTTTTATCTTGAAAAAAGAGCCCCCCTCGCGGACAGCCTGATGTCTGCGGCCGTGACGGCCCCCATACCAAATCCTCCCGGAAGGAAGAATGGATTACCTGGCGAACCTCAACGAATTCCAGCGGCGCGCGGTGGAGCACACCGAGGGCCCCCTGCTGATCCTCGCGGGGGCCGGATCGGGCAAAACCCGCGTGATCACCCACAGGATCGCGAAACTGCTCGTCGATAATAAAGTGCACCCTGACGCGATCTTCGCGGTCACGTTCACCAACAAGGCCGCAGAGGAAATGAAAAAAAGGGTCGTCGGTCTGATCGGGCCCGAAGGCAGCCGCGTGTTCATCAAGACCTTCCACTCGGCCGGGGTATCCATTTTGAGGCGGTTCGGCCAGGCTGCGGGCATATCCAACAACTTCTCAATCTATGACCAGTCGGACCAGGCCTCGATCATCAAGGAACTCCTGCTCGAATGGCGCCTGGACCCGAAAAAAATCCGGCCGGAGTCGCTCGTTTCGAAGATATCCGAGATAAAAGACCGCGCGGAGCTCATCGAGGGGGCGGACCCCTCGGCCATGTTCCCGACCTACCCCGCGTTCGATTTCGCCGACCTCTACCGGGAATACCACGCGAGGCTGGCCGCGCGAAACGCGCTCGATTTCAACGATCTGCTCATACGCACGGTGGATCTTTTCAGGAAATCCCCCGAGGTGCTCTCCATGCTCCAGCGCCGGTGGCGCTACTTCATGATCGACGAGTACCAGGACACGAACTACGCCCAGTACCTGATGGCGAAATACCTGGCCTCCGCCACGAAAAACATATGCGTGGTGGGCGACGACGACCAGTCCATCTACTCATGGCGCGGCGCCGACATAAGGAACATACTGAACTTCGAGAAGGACTATCCCGGCGCCGAGACCGTCACGCTCGAGTACAACTACCGCTCCAGGGAGCCCATCCTGGCGGCTGCGGCCGCGCTCATCGCCAACAACGTCAACAGGAAGCCGAAGAACCTCAGGGCCTCCCGCGGCGAGGGCGAGAGGGTCGTGTGGGCGCGGGCCAATAACGAGTACGGCGAGGCCGAGTTCGTGGTCAACGCCATGCGCGAGCTCCGCCGGCGGGACGGGATGCGCAACGGCGACTTCGCCGTGTTCTACCGCACGAACGCGCAGTCCCGCGTGTTCGAGGACCAGCTCCGCAGGGAGGGCATTCCCTACCGCGTCGTGGGCGGCCTCAAGTTTTACGACCGCAAGGAGGTCAAGGACGTCCTGGCCTACCTGAAATTCATCGTGAACACCGCGGACATGGTTTCCCTGAACCGCATCATCAACACGCCCGCGAGGGGAATAGGCAACGCCACGCTGGAGAGGATCGAGGCGTCGGCGAAAACCCACGGCGTGTCCGCGTGGGCCGCCATAAGGGACGGTCTCGTCGAGGGCCGGCTCCCCGAGGGCGTGCGCACGTTCAAGAAAATTATCGAAGAGTCGGCGGATATACTCTCCGGGGGCCAGGGCCTTTTCAAGACGGTCGAGCGCATCCTCACGCTGACGGGGTACCGGAAGTCGCTTGAAGAGGAACGCACCGACGAAAGCCAGTCCCGCCTGGAGAACATCGACGAGCTCATGAACGGGATATACGCCTTCGAGTCGACCGAGCCGGGCGCGACGCTCGAGCAGTTTCTGCAGGAGATAGCCCTGTACACGTCCGAAGAGGACCCCGAGGAGCCCGGCGACCGCAACAATTGCGTAACGCTCATGACGGTGCACAACGCAAAGGGGCTCGAGTTCCCGGCGGTGTTCCTGACCGGCCTCGAGGAGGACATGTTCCCCCACAGGCTCGCGTCGGACACCGACGAGGGGGTCGAGGAGGAGCGCCGCCTCTGCTACGTGGGTATCACGCGCGCCATGGAGGTCCTGTACCTCACCGGCGCCGAGCTCCGCAGGTCGTACGGGGAAATCCAGTACCGCAGGCCCTCGCGCTTCGTCGAGGAGATCCCAGCCGGGATGCTCGACGTCCGATGGGTGAATTCCGCCTATTCCGGAATGGACCGGCCCCGGCCCACGACGAACGGCAGGGACAGCGCCGAACGACCCCCGTCAGCCGCGCCCGCGCGCGCGAGCGACTCGAAGTTCGCCCCGGGGCAGCGGGTCAGCCATCCCCGGTACGGCCTGGGGCAGGTGACGCGCATCGAGGGAAGCGGGGACAACGTGAAGCTTACCATCAGGTTCCCGGGAGGGACCAAGACCTTCGTGGAGAAGTACACGCCCCTGGAAAGGGCGTAGCGCGCGGGGTCAGGCCCCGGAGGCCCCGTCGAAAACGCGCGCGATCCTTTCGTGTATGTCGCTGAAACAGTCCGGCAGCCGATAACTATCGGTCATGCTTTCGATGATTTTACCGCCGAGCGAAATGATACTCGCGTCGTCGAGGGTCTGGATCGCGTGATCGCGCATCCCCCGGAGCAGGCCCGGGAACAGAGAAACCGATTCCCTGGAATCGAGAACCGTGAATTCCCGCACGCCCTTGCCCCGCGCCGACGAGGCGTCGGCCTGCCTGTCCCCGATCAGCGAGAACACGATCTGTCCCGGCCGCAGGTGGCGGAACTCGACGGGATCGAAATTATTCTTGAGGAGAATGGTGATGTCGGAGTTGGCGAAGATGTTCTCGGCCGTGGTTGCCAGGCCGCAGTTGTCCTCGACCGCGAGCATTTCCCTTTCTCCCGGATCAAAACCGAGGACCTTGTTGAATCCCCTCCTGTCGAGGAGCCTTGCGAGCCTCACCGCGCCGGCATCGATGCCGAGCAGGCCGATCGTCGTTTCAGCGGGATTTATGCGGTGCTTCTTCACGGCCCTCTCGACGACGGAAAGGAGATAAAGGGGGATTTCGTCGAGGTCGCGCACGAGCACCGGAATTCCCGAGCCCGGGAGCATCTGCTCGTACATGAGAAGGTCGACGCCGTGCAGGTTCATGATCCTGTAGGCGGCAAATCCCTTCGCGAGCCGCTCCAGGGCGCGGGCCATGTCCTCGGGGTGCTGCACCGAAAGGATGATGGGAAAGGCGTTGAGTCCCGTGAAGCGGTTAAGGATGATCGCGTCCCGTTCCGCCTCGACATAACGGGCCAGGGGAGATTCCGGCTCGGGATTCTCGCCTGAATAATCGACGCAGACGAAGGCCGCGTTGCGAGTGACACCCGTGACCTCCGTGCCGCGGCCCTCGGCAAGCCTCCCGCATATTATCTCGGCGGCCCCCATGAGGTTTATCTCCATGTCGCGCCGCCCCTCAAGGGGGGCCTTGCCGCAGACATTGAGCAGGCCGCCCGCGATGAGGCGGTCAGCGCGGTACGATACCGAGACCACGCGGCAGAAGTCCCGCACGGAGGAGCAGCGGGAAAGGAAATCCTCGAGATCCTCCCTCGCGTCGGCCGCGATCACGGCCCGGTACACGTCCTCCTCGTCTTTCTCTTCCTCCATTTCGAGGCCGTCCATCCGGCAACGGGCGCCGTAAAGCTCCTCGACGACCGTCGTAAGCCTGCTGTGCCTGACCGCGATGACAATATCGCAAATAATCCTCATCGAAAACCGCCTTGAAGATAATTCAAAAACGACAAGCCGCATTCCCGAGCCCGGTCCATCAGCGCGCCGGGAACGGCATTATAATTATCGGTATCGGGGACGAGAATCTGATGCTTTTCGTCGATGTCGCAGTTGAGCGTGCGGTAAAAGTGCCTGACGAGCGCGGTCGAGGGGAGGAACATGTCGCGGTATTTTCCGCCGGCGACGATGATGGCGGCGCCCTTCTTGGGCCGTACCGCCGACGGGTCCCTCCGCCCGAGCTCCCATATGACCTGGGCGCGGTCGATCAGGTTTTTCAGTGGGCCGGGGAACGAGGAAAAATACAACGGCGAGGCGATGACGATCGCGTCGGCGTCGCGCATGAAGCCGTATATCCCCGTCATGTCGTCGTCGAACACGCACCTGGCCTCGCCGGCGCAGGCGCCGCACGCGGTGCAGGGCGCGATCAGCGCGGTCGCGGAGCGGATCTCGGTGACGGCGGCCCCGGACGCGCGCAGAGGCCCGAGAAAGGCGCCAAGCAGGGCCTCGGAAAACGATCCCTCGCGGGGACTACCGTGTACCGAGAGGACACGCACCCGTCAGTCTTGCTTGAGCCTGGTGAATATCATTCTGCCGGCGGTGGTCTGGAGGACCGAGGTGACGGTCACATCCACTTCGTCGTTGAGGCGCCGCCTGCCGTTTTCGACGACGACCATGGTCCCGTCATCCAGGTAGCCGATGGCCTGGTTGGCGTCCTTTCCCTCCTTGATGAGGGCCACGCGCATCTCCTCCCCCGGGAGCACTACGGGTTTGAGCGCGTTGGAGAGCTGGTTGATGTTGAGGACCTGTACGCCGTGGAATTCGGCGACCTTGTTCAGGTTGAAATCGTTCGTGATGACCTTCGCCCCCATGATCTTCGCGAGCTTGACGAGCTTCGCATCGACCTCGCTGAGCTCGGGAAAATCCATGTCGGATATCTTCACCATGATCGCCTGGTCCTTCTGCATCTTGTTCAGGATGTCAAGCCCCCTCCGGCCGCGGTTCCTCTTGATGGAGTCGGCGGAGTCGGCGATCATCTGGAGTTCGTTCAGCACGAAGGTCGGGATTACCAGTATCCCCTCGAGGAAGCCCGTGTCGCTGATGTCGGCGATACGGCCGTCGATGATGACGCTCGTGTCGAGGATCTTGTGGGATATCATCCCCCGCGGATCCTGCACACCTGACTGGGCGAACATGTCGAGAAATGAGATCTCGTCGTAGTTGATGACGAAATACATCATCACGGAAAAGCCGGATATGTGGTAGATGAGCGGTTTCAGGATGTCGGAATAGGCCATGAGCCGCTCGATGGACATGGCGCTGTAGGCCAGGCCCACCAGGTGGCCGAGGGTGAGGCCGGCGACGAGCCCAATCAGGGCGCCGGCGACCATGCGGGACGAATAGGTATGAAAGCTGTACTCCACGACGATGAGTATGACGAGCGAAGCGACCGCCGCAATCCCGCCCGCGATGAGCGCGGCCTTGATGGATACGTCTATGTAATACACGGACGAAAGCAGCACGCTTATGACGATGAATAAAACCCTGAGTAGAATAATCATGACATTCTCTCCTTTTAATAATTGGCCCCGGTCTCAGGCCGGCGGCACGATACAGGAGTTTTTGATTAAATAATACTACCGACGGCGCTCGCACGCCGCGATGCGCCTTTCGACTGGACTATTTTTGAATTCTTTCGGATAACGCCTCGGATACCAGGTGCCCGGCCTCTTCAAGATCGATCTCCTTGGCAAGGGCCAGTTCGTGGGTCAGCAGCTGATAGGCGTTCTCATAAAGCTTTCGCTCCATGATGGAAAGTTCTTTCTCGCTCCCGCGAATGTACAGATCCCGGGCGACTTCAGATACCTCGTAAATGGAGCCGCTCTTGACTTTCTCGATATTGTTCTGGTATCGTTCCTTCCAGTCGTCGTACGTGGTGACCTCACCCTTGACCAGGACATTCAGGACTTTTCTGACGTCCTTCTTGGGAATGATGCTGCGCAGGCCTATGCCCTCGGCGTTCTTGACCGGTATCATTACCTTCATGCCGCTGTTGACGATGGTAATTATATAGTATTCGTTCCTTTTGCCGAGAACGACCCTTTTTTCTATGGCATCAATCTTACCGACCCCGTGCATGGGATATACGATATTGTCACCCACTTTAAACATGGTGATATTCTCCACTTGACGCACCCAAAAATTTTTTACGCTCCTGTATGACTTTTAAATAATGCAATGTAGTTGTTTTGATATATTTTCTGTTTTTTTGGTGCCAGGCTCTACCCTTGCATGCAAAAAAATAAATAAAAACCTTAAAATGTATAATTTACATTTCTATATTGTAATGTCCCAGCAACTCGATATAAATGGCCTGTGCCCTCCTCGACGATTTTTCCCTATCATGAAATACGGCAGGAATCAACCGAATTTTCTTTTCACGCTTTTTTTCTTCCAGTTTCAAGCGAATAATACCGTACTACTGCTTGTCGTCGTTAACCAGTCCTTCAACTTCCATATATCGTTCGAGCACGGTCTTCATCTTGCCGCCGTCGGATGACTCGAAATACTGGGATTTTGACCCGGTGCGGCCATATCCCCCCCCAATGAGCTCGACGTCCTTGGGCATCTCGGGAAAGCGGGGAATGGGCATTCCATTGTAGATTTCACGCATGTATTTGCCCCACATTGGAGCGGTAATGACCGCGGCAGCCTGGTGTTTTCCGAGAGACATGAACGGCCTGTCGTATCCCATCCAGACGACCGCCGACAGGTTGGGAGTAAATCCGCAGAACCATACGTCGGACCAGTTCGAGGTGGTGCCGGTCTTGCCTCCCGCAGGAAGCGAGAAACCGGCCTGGTTGCGGATACCGTCCGCGGCGGTGCCCTGGTCCACGACCAGCCGCATCAGCTGGGTCATGATCCATGCGGTGGACTCCGGTATTATCTGGAGGCTCCCGTCCATCGCCTTTCGCGCCAGGATGGTGCCGACCTCTCCCTCGATGTTCGCGAGCTCGTGCCCGTCGCGATCGACGACATAGCGCACCGCGTACGGGATGACGTCCCTTCCGCTGTTGGCGTATATGGCGAAACCGGTAGCCATCTCGAGCGGCGTAAGCTCGGAGGTGCCGAGCGCCAGCGTGGGGCTCGTGGTGAAACGCGTCACCGGGGCCTTGGTCATCTTCGCGGCGAAATCGATTATCTTGTCCGGGCCTATCAGGTCGAAAAGCCTGATGGATACGATGTTGATCGAGCATGGAAGCGCGTAATCGAGCGGCACCATCCCGCGGTATCCGCCCTCGTAATTGTCGGGCTCCCAGGTCTCCCCGCTCGAGTCGACGTCCAGGATGGGTGCGTCGGGAATGACCGTCTTGGTGGTCACGATTTTCGCGTCGATGCCGGCTCCGTACACGAACGGCTTGAAGGAGGACCCCGGCTGGCGGCGCGCCTGCACCGCGCGGTTGTACTGGTTGGACACCTTGAACTTGGAGCCCCCCACCATGGTCGTGATGTAGCCGGTCTGGGGCTCGATGGCGATGAACGCCCCCTCCACGTGGAGGTTTGTCGATATGCCCGCGATGGCGAAGCGGAACTTGTCGATGGCCCTGTTGCTGTTGGGCTCCCCGCCGAGCAGGGTTATAATGTCCATGGACTCGATGAGCTCGTCGACCATCTCTTTCTTGAACTGCGTCTCGATGTCGTTGCGGATCAGGAGTCCCGGCAGCGGGAATATCATCCGGAGCGTTCCATACGACCCGAACAGGCCGCGGTCAACCCCGCTGTTGTAATAGGCGTTCGCCTTCTGCGATATGCGGTCCTGCTCCTTCACGCCTTCGCGCAGGAGCTTTTCGGCGATAAGCTGGTGCTTGAGGTTCAGCGTGGTGTACACGCTCAGGCCGTCGTCGTAGACGACGTCCTTGCCGAAGCGGCCGACCAGGGCCTGCCGCACGTAATCGGTGAAGTAGGGCGCGTAATCGAGTGTCTTCGTCTTCGCGGTCTTTGTGGGATACTGCGTTATTATCGAATCGATGAAGGACGGCCAGAACTCCTCGTACACCTTTCCCGCGTGCTTCTCGGTGAGATACCCGGCGTCGACCATGCGGGAGAGGATCTCCCGGTGTTTGCGGCAGGCTCTCCGCGGATACTTGATCGGGGAGTAGCCCGTGGGCTTGGACGGCAGCCCGGCCAGGACCGAACTCTCCGCCACGGTGAGGTACTTGACCTTTTTATTGAAGAAGAACTTGCCCGCGGTGGCGATACCGTGGCATCCGTGCCCGAGGTATATCTGATTGAAATACATTTCGAGGATCTCGTCCTTTGTGAAGCGCTTCTCGATCTGCAGCGCGAGGATGGCCTCCAGGGCCTTGCGTGCGAAGGTCCTCTCTCCGCTTGTGAAAAGCCGCTTCGCGAGCTGCTGCGTGATGGTCGAGCCGCCCTGTACGATCGTGGGCCTGAGGTGCTTGACCGACGCGAGCACGTTCTTGCCCATGGCGCGGATGATGGCGGACGTGTCGATTCCGAAATGGTCGTAGAACCCCCCGTCCTCGGCCGCGAGGAAGGCGTGTATAAGGCTCGGCGGAAGGTCCTCGAACGCGACGAGGTCCCGCTTGTCGAGAAAGAGCTCGGCGATGACGTCGCCGTTCACGTCGTATATTCGCGAGGGCATGCTGGGCTGGAAGGACTTGAGGTTGTGCACCCCGGAGAAGTTTTTTATCTCGGCGTTGATGAACCCAAAGATAAGCCCACCGATGACGGAGATACCCGCGATGATCATGATCGAGACTCGTTCGATCTTTTCAAAATTTGGCATTTTCATTGGGACCGTTCACTTTACCTGGATGAGCGGATGGAGTCCGCGAAATTGGGAAACCGGGTCACGATACCCGTGTGACCCGCGAAACGCAACATAAAATCAGCTTTCTCCCCCGCCACGGCCGGTATATTTAAGAATGGCCGTTATCGCGACATAGACGACGAAGCCGACTATACCGATTATGGCGACATAAAACAGTATTTTAAACAGCACTGTGATCGCCTTGATGGCGAAGGGAACCACATAATAAAATAACACATACAGGGCCGAAGCGATACCAAAATAGTAAAAAAATTTCTGAAGGGTGCTTTTCATTTCCACGACCGACTACTCCTGCGAGGTAAATCCTGTAGCTGTCCAGCTCCACAAAAGTGCAACCATACCAGCAGTAAGACTATTATAAAGAACAAGATTACCAGAAACGCAACAGAGGGTTAAGGAAATCAAATACTTTTTATCGCATTGCGAATAATTTCGGATCAAAAAAAATACATACCGACCCACGGAGGAAAAGGCTTGCATGAAGCCCCTGCCCGCACCCTGATGTACGCCATGACCGAGCCCATATATCCCTCACCTCCCGTGAAAAGAACCCTGCCGGGGCGCGCCCCCGCCGCGATACTCTGCGCCGCGTGCGCCGCGGCCGTCCTGTCCTGCAGCGGGCTTCCCGGGAGAAGGACCGACGTTCCGAACCGGTTGGGCAAGGCGGAGGGGCCGATCCTCATGTTCGCTCCCGGCGCGCACAACCGCCTTGGCCCGACCGACAGCTCGGTCATGATCTGGCATTTCTCCCCACGCGGCCTTCCCCGCCGCGAACGAATTCGCTACTGGAAGGAAAACGACCCGGGAACGGTCTTCACCGCAAAAAAAATGCGCTGCTTCGACCGGCGAATGGGACGCTTCGTGCTGAAGGGTCTTGCCCCGGATACCCCTTACCGCTACGAGGCTCCGGCCGGAAACGCGCGATCGTTCGTCACGGGCCCCGACCCTTCTCGACGCGCGCAGTTCCGGGTGCTCGCGCTCGGGGACACGGGGAGCACCCTGGACGGGGAAAGCCATTTTTCGTATTATGGGGATATACTCGCCGCCGCGGGCGAACTCTACGAGAGGAAGGCCATGCGGCCCGCCTTCCTGCTGCACCTGGGCGACCTGGTGCGAAGGGGATCGGACCCGGTCGCGTGGAAGGAGTTCCTCGACACGACATCCGCGAACCAGTTCACCGGGCCGGTGGTCATGGTGCCGGGCAACCACGAGATGTGGGGCGACCGCGGCGCCGCGTTCCGCTACTTCACAGGCCGGCCCCTCTACTACTCGTTCGAGTACGGCGGCGCCCTGTTCCTGTGTATCAACGCCCTTGACGGTCGGCGGGGCCGGTCGCACGCGCCCCTCACCGGGAGGGCCCAGTACCGCTTTGTCGAGCGCGAGCTCGCGCGATGGAACGGGAGGGGATGGTGCGTGGTGGTCATCCACAACCCGATACTGAGCACGGGGGATTTCGGGGTGAGCGCGTCCCTGTCGTCGCAGTACCTCGAGCTCTTCCGCCGCCACAGGGTGGACCTGGTGCTGTCCGGCCACGACCACATATTCGATTCGTTCCACAGGGACCGCCGGACCGACTGGGGCGGCACCCTTTTCGTGGTGGCGGGGACGGGAGGATCGAAGCTCGACCACTACATCATGACCCGCGAAAAGAGGCGATGGCGTTCGTGGAAAAACCGGGGAAGGCGCTGCGACGGGCTCGAGCCGGGAAGAAAGGACGTCTCGCGTACGCACGTCTACGGGGAGATCTCGTGGGGGTTCGCCGACGTCGCGTTCGGGACGGACAGCATCGAGGTCACCTATTACCGCTGGCTCTCGCTGCCGCGCTTTCTGCGCGTCACAGGCCAGACCGGTGACGCCTGGAGAATGACCCCCCTGGACGAGAAGGATAGGGCGGCACTGAAGGCCTCGCCGGCGGCAAGAATACGCAAGACAAGGAGCTTCCCGCCGTCCGGGGGCGGACTCACCCGGTGACCCTGTTCCGGCCGTCCCTCTTGGAGCGGTAGAGCAATTCGTCCGCAGCGGCCAGGAGCGCGCGGCCGTCGGGATAGGCGTCCGCCGAGGCCTCGACCACGCCGAAGCTCGCGGTGACGTACTCGGAACGGTCGCCGAACGTGAAGGAATCAGCCGCCATCGCGGCCCGGATTTTTTCAGCGACCTTCACGGCGCCGTCCCTGCCCACGTTCTTCAACAATACGACGAATTCCTCGCCCCCGATCCTGAAAGCGAAATCGGACGACCTGATGTGCTCAAGGAGCACCCTACCCGTGCGCGCGATGACCAGGTCACCGGCCAGGTGACCGTGGGTGTCGTTGACGTTCTTGAAGTGGTCGAGATCCATCATGATGATCGAGAATCCGCGCTCCGAGTGAGGCAGGAGCTTCATTTCCGCGGCGATGACCTCCTCGAACGCGGCCCTGTTGAAGAGCCCTGAAAGGGGGTCGCGCTTGAGGGACTCGACCGTCACGTTGGCCATGGACAGAGCCAGCGTGCTCGACAGGATGAGGGTGAGCTTGTAGATGTTGAGTATGCTCGTGTACAGGGGAAGCGCCTCCTCGTAATCCCCGCGGCGCAGGTAGTAGAATATGTTGCGCGCGTCGGCCATGATTCTCCTGTCGATGTCCCTGAGGTATTCGCGCTCCGCGGACTCCAGATGCTTTACGGAATCGAGCCAGTGCTCGTCCGCGGGCACGGCGGCGTGCGGCGACGCCTTCTCGTCCTCGATCTCTATTGCCTCGAGGAGGCGGTCGAGCCAGTCCATCCTCCCGGCGATTATACGCGAATCGATCTGGCTCTGCCGTCGCATCGCGTTCAGGAACACATTGATGTCGCGCCGGTCGTTGTTGATCATGCAATTCAGGTATCCCCGGGCGGTATAGGCGCGCACCCTGTTGAAAAACGCGAAAAAGGTCTCGATGAACGACGCGCGCCCGGGCATGGAGTACACCTCCCTGAGAAACCCCTCCTCCAGGAGGCGCATCCCCTTGAGGAAATCGACATAGGGTATGAGCCGGTAGTAATGGAGCTCGCCGAGACGCATGTACCTGCGCCTGAGCTCGTCGTCGTCCTCGGCGAGCGAGTCGGCAAGGTTCTTTTTCTGTCGCACGACAAGGCCCCGCACCTGTTCCTGGTTTTCGAAATATCCCGCGAAATGGCGGTCCGAAAGCAGGTCGCGGTAAAAACCCTCGAATACCACGTCGAGATGCGGCAGGAGTATTTTCAGTTTATCAAAATTCATGCGACGGTCCCCGGGAATGATCTGCCAACACTACATGATTGACCTGAAAGGGCAACTCATTTCCGGAAATGGCGGCCGCGCGCGCATGCCAATAAAACGGGCGCCCGCGGGCGCCCGTGAATTTCAGTGAATTTACCCGGATGTCTACAGGGGAATAAATCCGGCATCCTTCACGATTTTCTGGCCGTCAGGCGAAGTGAGGAAGTTGACGAATTCCTGCGCCTCGCCGGATATTTTCTTCTTGTTGTAATAGATGTAGAGCTTGCGGGCAATCGGGTATTTCTTCGACTTTCCGTTCTCCATCGTGGCCTCGATGCCGTTCACGTTGAGGCCCCTGACCGTGCTGTTCAGGTAGCCGAAGCCCACATAGGCGATGGCCCTGGGATTGCCGGCCACCGAGGTGATTACCTGGCCGCTGGAGGCCTGGAGCAGCGCATCCTTGCGCACGTCCTTCTTAGCCATGATCTTTTCATGCCAGTACTCGTACGTGCCCGAGCTCGTGTCCCTCGATATGACCACGATCTTGCCGTCGTCGCCGCCGACATCCTTCCAGTTCGTTACGGATCCGTCGTAGATGGCCTTGAGCTGCTCCATGGTGAGGTTCTTCACCTTGTTTGAAGGGTGCACAACCGGAACGATCATGTCGTAGCACACCGAAACCTCTTCGATATCGATTCCCTTATCTTTGGATTTCTTGAGCTCCTCGGCCTTCATCTCGCGCGACGAGTTCGCGATGTCCGTGCTGCCGTTGATGAGCGCGGTGATCCCGTTGCCCGAGCCGCTCCCGTCAACCGATATCCTTATGCCCGGGTGGGTCTTGCGATACTCCTCCATCGCCTTCTGGGTGATCGGCAGTACCGTGGTCGAACCCTTGATGACGATTTTCTTTCCAGCTTCCCTGGAGCAGCCGGCGGCGACGGCGAGCGTTGCCAGAACGGCGCCGGCCGTCACGAAAAGTTTTTTAAATCCTGATGTTCGCATTGAGTCCCTCCTCAATAGTAGATTTCAGCAGTGCCAGTTATTCCCTTGCGTACGTAATATACGCACCGCCATGTTAAGATTTTATGAAGGGAGATTAAATAAAATGTGAAAGGGATACATTTTCGCATGTTGGCACTTTCTTGCCGGCGGCGCGCCGGGTTTCGGCCTGATATTAACAAAATCTTCATATTTCGTTCATCAATTCCTTACGGAACGTTAATATTCATTGTGTGAATCCGGCAGACCCGAAGCGGATAATTAAGAAGGAAGGATATGACCAAACACAAGGGAGCCTTTACCGAATTCGTCCTGGGAAAGCTTTTCGCCCTGGTGGGGTTCACCTGCCTTTTTATCCTTCTGCTCATACTGCTGTTCCTGTTCAAAGAAGGTCTTCCGCTCTTCTCGGACATCCCGCCGTTGAAGTTCCTGTTCGGGTCCGAGTGGTACCCGACGAGCCCCGTACCGCGGTTCGGCGTCCTTCCGCTCGTGGCCGCCTCGGCCGCGGTGACGTTCCTGGCCGCGCTCATATCCGTGCCGCTGAGCCTGGCGGTGGCGGTCTACCTCTCGGAGCTGGCCAGACCCGCGGTGCGCGAGACGGTGAAGCCCCTGGTCGAAATCATAGCCTCGATCCCGTCGGTGGTCATCGGCTTCTTCGGTATGGTGGTCATATCCCCCTTCCTCCAGAAGGCGCTCGGCGTCGACACCGGCCTGAACCTCTTCAACGCGTCGCTCATGCTCGCGTTCATGGCGGTGCCCACGATCGCGAGCATTTCCGAGGACGCCCTCTCGTCCGTGCCGCGCTCGCTCAAGGAGGCATCGTACGCGCTCGGGGCGAACCGCTGGCAGACCATTTTCCACATCACCATCCCGGCCGCGCTGTCTGGCATCTGGACCGCGATCATACTGGGGATATCGCGCGTGATCGGCGAGACCATGGTGGTGCTCATGGTCGCGGGGGGCGCGACCATCCTGCCGAAATCGCTTTTCGACCCGGTGCGCCCCCTCACCGCGAACATCGCCGCGGAGATGGCCGAGGCGGCGCACGGGAGCGCGCACTACCACGCGCTTTTCGCCATAGGCATTATCCTCTTCTTCATCACGATGGCCTTCAATCTGCTGGCCGACCATCTCTCGAACAAGTACAGGCTGAAATGAGGCGGCAATGAAACGAAAGGCCGACATATCCGAAAAAGCGATATTTTTCATCACCAGGGTGCTGGCGTTCTCGGTGATATTCTTCCTGCTGACGATACTCTTCTTCATTTTCAAAAACGGCGTGTCCGTCCTGTCGTGGAGCTTCCTGACGGACATGCCCGCGAACGAGATGCGCGGCGGCGGGATCGCGCCCGCGATCGTGGGCACGCTCTGGCTCATGGTCGGATCGTCCCTGGTGTCTATCCCGGTCGGCATCATCACGGCGATCTACCTTACCGAATACGCGCGCAGCCCCCGCGTCATGAAGATCATCAGGCTCGGGATCAACAACCTGGCGGGCGTTCCCTCGGTGGTGTTCGGGCTCTTCGGGCTGAGCCTGTTCGTGACCACCATGGGGTTCGGCGTTTCCATCCTCGCGGGATCGCTCACGCTCGGCGTGCTCAACATGCCGGTGATCATCCGTTCCACCGAGGAGGCGCTCCGCACGGTGCCGGAAACCTACCGTGAGGCCTCCCTTTCCCTGGGCGCGACGCGGTGGCAGACCATCTACAAGATCGTGCTGCCCAACGCGATGCCGGGTATCCTCACCGGCGTGATGCTTTCCCTCGGCAGGGCCGCGGGCGAGACCGCGCCGGTCATGTACACGGCGGCAACGTTCTACAACTCGGGATACCCGGGCTCGGTCTTCAGCGAGGTCATGGCCCTCCCCTACCACATCTACGTGCTCGCCACCGCCGGAACGCACATCCACGAGACCAGGCCCATGCAGTACGGCACGGCCATCGTCCTCATCGCCCTGGTGCTGCTTCTGAACATCGCGGGCGTCGTCCTGCGGTACCGCTACCGAAAACAAATGGCAGGTCAATGACCATGACAAACAATACGACCACGGACAGCGAACCCATCAAGATCGAGGCGAAGGACCTCACGTTCAGCTACGGCGGGGTGCCCGCGATCCGAAAGATCGCGCTCCAGGTGGGGCGCAATTCGGTAATGGCGCTCATCGGCCCGTCGGGCTGCGGCAAGTCGACGTTTCTTCGCTGCGTCAACCGCATGAACGACATCATCCCGAACACGTCGATGGAGGGGGATATACTCATCGACGGCGAGTCCATCTTTCACCCGCGTTACGACGTGACGAGCCTGAGGCGCAGGGTCGGAATGGTGTTCCAGAAATCAAACCCGTTCCCCAAGTCGATATTCGAGAACATCGCCTACGGGCTGCGCATCAACGGCGTCACGGGCAGGTACGAGATCGAGAACATCGTCGAATCGTCGCTCAGGGGAACGGCCCTCTGGGACGAGGTGCGCGACCGCTTGCACGAGTCCGCCCTGGGTCTGTCCGGCGGGCAGCAGCAGCGCCTCTGCATCGCGCGCACCATCGCGGTCCAGCCCGAGATCATCCTCATGGACGAGCCCGCGTCGGCCCTGGATCCCATATCCACCCAGAAAATCGAGGAGCTCATCCAGGACCTCAAGAAGAAATACACCATCGTGATCGTGACCCATAACATGCAACAGGCCGCGCGCGTGAGCGATCACACGGCCTTTTTCTACATGGGCGAGCTCATCGAGGTCAACAGGACCGATATAATATTCACGAAACCCGACAACAGGATGACGGAAAACTATATCACCGGAAAATTCGGTTGATTAATACCCGGCACCGGGTACAGACTATACGCCAAGGAGCATCACCATGACGACGCACCTCGAGCAGGAACTCGAAGCGGTAAAATCGAAAATGTTCGAAATGGCCGACCTTGCCATGGAGTCCATATACAGATCGATCGACGCGCTGAAGCAGTCGAGCACCAAGCTGGCGGAAGACGTGATCAAAAAAGACACGGCCCTGGACGACCTCGAAAAGGCCCTCGACGAGGAATGCATCCGCATACTGGTGACCAAGCAGCCCGCGGCCGTGGACCTGCGACTGGTCCTCTCGATACTCAAGATCAACACGGACCTGGAGCGCATCGGCGACCTCGCCGGAAATATCGCGAAAGAGGCCCTGAGACTGAACGGCAGGCCGCCGATCAAACCGCTGGTCGACATTCCGCGCATGGCGGACATCTGCGTGGACATGCTGAAGGCCGCGCTCGGGGCATTCGCCGAGAAGAAGCCCGACGCGGCCCTCGCGGTCATCGACCGCGACCGGGAGATCGACGAGCTCAACATGCAGGTCTACCGGGAGCTTTTCACCTTCATGGCGGAGAACCCGCACGTGATGTCCGAGGCCCTGGGCCTCATCATGGTGTCGAAAAACCTGGAGAGGATCGGCGATCATGCCACGAATATCGCGGAAAAGGCGATCTACTATATAGAGGGCGAGGACGTCCGTCACACGCTGTGACGGGAACGCGCCCTCCCGGCTGGTGGACGGATGAAAAAAAGAGTGTTCGTCATCGACGACGAGAGGGACATCCGGGAAATACTCAGGGTGAACCTCACCGAGGCGCAGTACCTGGTCCATTCCTTCGGATCGGCGGAGGAGGCGCTGGCCGAGCTTCGCAGGACCAGGCCCGACATCATAGTGCTTGACATCATGATGAACGGAATGGACGGGTACGAGTTCTGCCGCACCCTGCGAGGGATGCGCGAGTTCTCGACCATCCCCGTCATCTTCCTCTCGGCCCGCGCGGAGGAGCTTGACCGAATCCTCGGCCTCGAACTCGGGGGCGACGATTACATGACCAAGCCGTTCAGCGTCAAGGAGCTCCTGTCCCGCATCAAGGCGGTGCTCAGGCGCGCCGAGGCCGGCCCGGAGCGCGGCTCGGGCAGGGTCATCACGTACCGGGGAGTCGAGGTGCGGCCCGAGAGCTACTCCGCAAAGGTCGACGGCGAGGAAATTCGCCTCACCAAGACCGAGTTCGACATCCTCTACCTCTTCGTCTCCCACCCGGGAAAAATATTCTCCCGGGACAACATCATAGACAGCGTGAAGGGCGACAACGTGTTCGTGAGCGACAGGACCATCGACGTCCACATCATGAACCTGCGCAGAAAACTCGGCGAGGCGCATCCCATCATCTCGACCTTTTCAGGTGTGGGATACGGTTGCAAGGAATGACCGTCACGCGGCGCATATCCACCAAGATAATCATCACGTTCACGACCCTCATGACGGTCATGATACTGGTCACGCTAGTCTTCGTGAACGACCTCGTGCGGCGCACGCACATGGACATCATCGAGCGGGAAATTGACGAGAAGATCCGTTTCATCGAACTCGAGCTCTCAAGGGGGATGCCGGACCACGCCGCGCGCGACGCCCTGATCGGAAAACTCGCCGGGATCGTCGAGCTAAGGATCACCCTGATCGCCCCGGACGGCACGGTGATCGCCGACTCAGCGAAGGACCCGCGCGCGATGGAGAACCACCGCTACCGGAGGGAAATAATAGAGGCCCTCGATTCCGGCACGGGGAAGAGCGTCCATCACAGCGCGGCGATCGGCACCGACATGCTCTACCACGCGAAACGGAGCGGCGGGTACCTCATCCGCCTGGCCAAGCCCCTCAACGAGATCGACAGGTCCCTGGCCAGCATCCGCAAGGCCATCCTGGGCTTCGGCATCGCGGTACTGGCGGCCGCGCTCGCGCTCACCGTGATCATCTCGGGAAGGATGACAAGGCCGATCCGGGAGATTACCGAATTCGCGGAGATATTCTCCCGCGGCGACTACTCGGGCAGGATCCGCGACTACCGGGACGACGAGATGGGATCGCTCCAGCGCTCCCTGAACAAACTCGCCGACATCATCGTCGAGAAAATCAACAGCATGGAGCTCGAAAAGAAGAAGCTCGAGCTCACCATCGACAGCATCGGCGACGGCATCGCGGTGATCGACGCCACCAGGAAGATTCTGATCGCCAACCGGGGACTGTCGTCACTCCTTTCAATCGATGGCGATCCGTGCGGGCGTACCCATTACGAGATCCTCCGCGGGAGCGCGCTCAACGCGAACATCGAGGCCGCGCTCACCGGCGGCATGGAGACCACCTGGGAGGAGGCGCTCCCCGGCGGCCGCACCTGCGAGGCGCACGTGACCCCCATCGCGGAGGAATCGACCATGCGCGGCGCACTGCTCGTGCTGCACGATGTCACCGAGCGCCGGCGCGTGGAGCGCCTGAAGACAGAACTCGTGGGCAACCTCTCGCACGAGCTGAAAACGCCGATCGCGATCGTCCGGGGATACCTGGAGACCATATCCTCCCGCATCGGGCGCCCCGACGAGTGCGCGGCCTTCATCGAGAGTGCGGTGAAGGGCACTGACCGGATGGGAGCCATCATCAACGACATGCTGAAGCTCAACATGCTCGAGACGACCTCGTCGTTCCCGCTTGAATCGATCAACCCGCCGGAAATCGTGGACGGCTGCCTGAACGTGCTTTCCGGGAAGATCGCACAGAAGTCCATCGAGGTGCGCCGCACCGGCCGCTGGCCGGGAATGGAGGCGAAGGGCAACCGGTTTCTCGCCGAGGAGATATTCTTCAACCTGATCGACAACGCGGTGAACTACAACAGGCCCGGAGGTACGATCGAGATCGACGTCGACGATTCCGGACCGCGCGCCAGAATCACGATCAGGGACTCGGGCATCGGCATACCGCCCGATTCGCTCGACAGGATTTTCGAGCGCTTCTACAGGGTGGACAGGAGCAGATCGCGCGAGACAGGTGGGACCGGGCTGGGACTGGCGATCGTGAAGCACGCCGCGGAAATGCTGCGCTGGGACATCGGCGTATCGTCCGGGGAGGACGGCACGGCCTTCACCGTGGAGTTCGACGCGGCGCGCTGAGGCGCTATCTCTGGCGTTCCGCGATCTTGACGTATACGTTCATCTTCCCGCCCCGCCGCCACACGGTCACCTTGATGGAGGAGCCGACGGGGGAACCGCCGACTGCCGTCATCAGGTCGCGCATGTTCGAAATCTTGCGATCGTTGATGAGGAGGATCACGTCGCCGGCCGCCAATCCCGCGGCCTCCGCGGGCCCCCCGCCGATGACCCCGGTCACGAGCGCGCCCTCGGCGGATGCGAGCCCGATACGCGAGGCGATATCCGGAGTGACCGGCGCGAGATTGACTCCGATGAAGCCGCGCACCACCTTCCTGTGAAGCTTCAACTGCTCAAGGATCGTCTTGACCGTGTTCACCGGGATAGAGAACCCGATCCCTACGTTCCCGCCGCTGCCCGAGTAGATGAGCCGGTTGATGCCGATGACCTCGCCGTAGATGTTTATCAGCGGCCCGCCCGAATTTCCCGGATTGATGGACGCGTCTGTCTGTATGTGGGGCCCTCCCATGATATCCAGGTCCTTGCGGTTGATGGCGCTCACGACCCCCACGGTGAACGTGCGGTCCAGGCCGAAGGGGTTCCCGATCGCGATCGCCCAGTCCCCGACCTTCACCGTATCGGAATCTCCGAGGAACACGGGCTTCAGCTTGTGTTTCGTCTCGATTTTCAGGAGGGCGATATCGGTCCTCTCGTCGGAACCGACCACCGACGCCTTGAAAATCCTGCTGTCGATCTTGACGGTGACCGTGTCCACGCCGGCAATCACGTGATGGTTGGTGCAGACATACCCGTCCTCGGAAAGGATAAACCCGGTGCCGAAGCCCCTCCTCCTCTGGACCATGGGCGCGCCGCCATCCCCGAAAAACTCGCGGAAGAAGGGATCGTCCATGAACGGCGAGCTCATCTTCACGGTCTGCTCGGTGGTGATGAAAACGACGCGGTCCTTGTAGAGTTCGTATATCCTGCCGAAAACGGTCTGTATCTCCCCCACTCCCGACGTAAGGCCTTCCCTTCGAAGCGGCGACGGCCCCGGGTCGGCGAATATGGATCCCTGCTTTTTCTTGGAACATCCGCAGGACGGCGGCGAGCACGCGATGAATATGACGACGCATGAAAGCGCCGCGGCTAGCAAGAGGTTTTTTTTCATTTCGGCAATCCTATCGCCATTCCGTTTGCTCCCTTTCTTCCCGTCGTTTTCCCTCCTCGATCTTCTCCTTGAAGATGTAACGATAGTCGTTGGTGGAGTCTGCATCGATCTGCTCGAGGTCCACGGAATTGACGGCTTTTTTGGAACACCCCGAGGTGACGGTCGATACGAGCATCACGAGGACGCCCGTCAGCGCAAGGAATTTTTTCATGCCAATCAGCATGGCGGCCCTGCCGCATAAATTCAAGCATTTTATGGAAACGCCTTCCATTACCTGCTTGACCGTTCAGCGCCCCGCAACGCACCATAACCCCGCGGGGCCGGCGGGCCGTCGCGATATACGGGCGGAGGACGGGAACATGATCCAGCGAATAGACCACGTATCGATCGCGGTAAAGGACTTCGACAGGGCCGAGCGTTTTTTCAAAACAATACTCGGAGCCGTTCCGGGGGCGCGCAGCGAGGACCCCGCGATGAAGTACATCTGGCAGCTCTATTCCCTGGGCGACATGAGCAGGCTCGAGCTCCTTACGCCCACCGGTGCGGGCAGCTTCCTCGACGGTTTCCTTTCAGGGCGGGACGGCGGCGTACACCACGTAACGCTCCAGACCCCCGACCTTAAAAAAAGCGCGGCGCTCCTGGAAAAGGAGGGGATACCGTTCTTCGGGTACCGGGAATACGGCCCCATATGGAAAGAGCTCTTCATCCACCCGCGGGACGCGTTCGGGGTGCTGATACAGATAGCCGAGTTCAACGCCGACGACTGGCTGCCCGAAAAAGTCAAGATGCAGGGACCGCCTTTTACGGTGGAGCGCGCCGGCGGGGGATGCCGGCTTACGATACGCCATCCGGGCGGCGGCACCGCTTCCGTCGAGCTCACCGCGGATGAAAAGCGGGAGCTCGCGCGGCTCCTCGCTGAAAATTAGAATTGACATCCCCCCGGTGAGATAGTACTATTTTCATGTAAGGCATGCATCATGATACCCAAGATTGACAACGGCATCACCGGGGCGCACACGGGCCGGGCCGCGCTGCAGGGAACCGTGATGACGCGTCACCTGCCCGAAGCAGCGCAGGACCTCGCAAATCCGCCCCGCAGGGCTCTTAACGATGCGATGAATATCGCCAGGCTCTCCCAGACCGTGCTGCAGAAGGCGATGATGATATCTTCCCGCCTGCAGAACATCGCCACCGAAGCCATGACGACCGGCACGGTCAGGGACGCCGAACTCTCATCCATACTCGCCGACATGAACGCCACGCTGGATCGCTTCGGCGAAAACATTGCCCCCTCCACGGAAGTAGGGATACAGCAGGCGGGACGATCCGTGCCAGAAGACCTCGCCCGCGCGAAGGAAATGACCGCGTCGCTCATGAAAAAAATTTCTCAGGGCGGGGACACGACGGGAATGACGGGCGAAATTTCGCGGACCGCGGTCCAGGCCGAAAAAGCCATACTCACGGTGGCCTCGAACGATCGGATCAACCCGGACACCCTGCTCCGCAGTACATCCGCGGCAATATTGAATGATCCGGACGGGGCCCTGGCGTCGCAGGCTCAAGTGAGCCGTATCGCCGCGGAACGCCTCACCGGCGCCATTTAAAAAATTTTCCGAAAAAATTATTTATCTTGACTTTAAATTAATTCTCCATTAGTTGTTCCTCAATAAAGAGGATGAGCCTCTACCATTCCCGAAGACACATCAAGCATGAACAGGAGAAGACTTTTGTTGTACATTTAACAACCGGGCTGAAGCAATTAATACGGTCAATGGTTCAGGGTTCATCACAGCGGAAAAGTACAATTCAGTCACACACAATGAACGGCAAAACAATAAAAAAAGATCCGACACCTCGCAGCGTGCGTAACAATCCCTTTATCGGCAAAGACACCACGGTTCCCTTCGACAAGGCAACAACATCGTTTCTCGTCGAATCGTTGAAACCAGAACGCCGCACGTCACGTTCCTCGGCGGCGGGACGCCCGGCCGTGCGGGATCTCGACAACTGTTTCGCTGTCAAGCTCGCCAGGTTCCTCGCCGAAGCCATCGCGTCCGCCGACAACGGCGTGGTCCGCGGGAAGACAATCGGTGATCATTTCTACGAGAACTGCCTCGATGCAGTCCAGGCGACGGAGCTGTCCCGCGAAACGGACGATGCCGACATCATGACGATCTACATGAAGCAATGCATGCATATCATGCGCGCCAGCGGCGTCATCCAGCATGCGGGGCGCAGGCTCTCCGTACTGAAGGAAGTCATCGACAGGGACGGACTGTTCACGACACTGTTCGCATCCTTCTGGAACGAGACGCCGTGGGACGCGATCTTTCCCTCGATGCCCGATCTGGCGCTCGATCTTCACAGGAGCAGGAACATCCTCCGCGATCTCGTGGCCAAAAACGAAACCTCTTTCCGCCTCGATGCCGTTTCCAACGAGTTTTTCGACCTTACCGGATTCACCGACATCAACGACATGATCACCATATCCTTTCTTGATTTCTACTTCTTTACATGGCTCAGGCTGTTCGGATTGATCGAGTATACAAGGCAGAAGGCATATTCGCCGGTCGTCCTGCGATTGACGGATAGCGGACGCTATATTTTACGCACCATGATTTGAACAATACGGCACTTCCACCGCCCGGGAACACCATCCTGCGCGACACAGCCCCACCGGGAGATCCACGATGAAAAAGCTGCTGCTCATATCCATAACCGCACTCATGGCAGGGTCCTGCGTGTCCTACCACGTCGAAAGGGAAATCGACAGGGGTTCCGAGATCAGAAAAATGAAAAATACGGGAATACTCTTCAGGTTGCCGGGAAGCAGTAGCGTGACCGCCGAGCGTTTCAACGAGAGCCTGTCCCAGTGGCTCGCCGGCCACAAAAAGGTGAACAAGCTGCCGATTATGCAGAACGTCCCGGCGGAGCTCAACGTCGCGAACGAGGAATTCGATTACTTTCTTCAATTCGATACGAGTAACGATTTCCAGTACGACAAGGCGATCGGCCTGATCATCCAGTACACCCAGAAAAACCGCGCTGAACTCCAGAAGATGATGGACACGAACGGTCTCGACGGCCTGATCATATACGAGGTCCAATCCGCCATATCGCCCGAAATGGAATTCATCGATTTCGGTTCGCTTGTGCTCGTTCTCGACAAGAAGTATAACGTGGTCTACCTGGACCACCAGTTCGACAAGTACAACGTGGACGAAACGGATCCGAATGCCCTCAAGGACACCCTGCTGGACAAGGTGAATGATCGCCTCATAAAAAAGCTTCTTGATTTCAAATACATCAAGAAGCTTTAACTGTGGAGACGGCGGGAGTCGAACCCGCGTCCTACAATACAACCATGCAGCCTCTACGTGCGTGTCCCTTTCATTTATTTTAAGCAGAGTCACCGGGAAAGAGCGCCGTTAAACACCGCCGAGCTTCGTTTTGCTTCGCCTTCATCCCCGAAGCGGGGGAATCGGGCTATCCCCTGAATATGACACCCTTCAACATCCCAGAGGAGCGGATCGCAGAAGAGCGTGGCCGCTAATTAGGCAGCCAGTGCAAAGTTATCGTTTGCAGTTACGTTTAATCTGCCAGGTTTTACGGGATGACAGCACGCCCGGCACGCAACTCCATGACCGCTATTGCAGTCGAAACCAAATTCGTCCCCCTCCTTGTAGGACGATCCGGGGCGAAGCCATGCCCGCCCGGATCCGTAAAGAAATATAATCATTAAACCCTCTCCAGTCAAGTTCAAAAAAGTATTGCGCTAAGCCGCCACTGTTTTTATTAATAGCTACAATTCCGCGAAAGGGGATATACCATATCCCGGAGTTGAAGCATATGAAAAAAAGGACAATCCTCTGCGTTATTATGGTGCTGACCGCGCTTGCGATCACGTATTGCGGGCCCAAAAGCGCAAGCAAGGGCAAGGACAATACGACCATAGAAAACGTCGAATACGTACCCGAGCCCGACGAAAAGACCGTGCCGCTGACATACACCGAGCTTGCAGGCGCGTGGACCCTCAAATACGGGGGAGGCGCCGGGTACGACATGACATTCAACATGAATTACAAATCACTTATAGTCCTGTACCTGAACAGCGAAT
>CAYRGX010000011.1:0-11567 GCA_964423905.1 uncultured Leptospirales bacterium
GCATGTCGAGCTCGCGGGGATCCTCGATTCGGTAAAGGTCGAAGTGATACAGGGTGAGACGGCCCTCGTAGACTTCCATCAGGGTGAAGGTGGGGCTGGTGATGTCGTCGGATATGCCGAGACCCGTTGCTATTCCCTTCGCGAGGACGGTCTTGCCCGCGCCGAGGTCGCCCGTGAGGGCGAAGACGTCGCCCGGACGAGCGGCCATCCCGAGTTCGCGCCCGAACTCGATTGTCTGTTCGGCCGATTGTGCGATAAAGGTCTTTTTCATGCGAACGGCTCCATCCATCGCATTACAGCGCGGCGGGCGATTTTTGACAACGAGTTTTTGGGGGATTGCAGGGGCTCCGCCCCTGCCGGCCCGGAATGGATTGTGCACCGATAACTATCGGTTTTTTATCCGTAAAAGTGGTGCCGGACGTCTACTTATAGGGGCGTGTGGGGACGCCTTCTTCGCACGGCGCAAATATGCATCCCTGCATTGCGCCGTGTGCCAACATCCTGTTGGCAGCTCCGAAGGGTCCCCTCTCGCCCTAACCGCTCGGTCCCAATCGCGGCACCATCCCGTTGTCGAAAGTATACCGATAACTATCGGTAGCATTATCCATGAAGAGGTGCCAGACACCTTCAGAAAAGGGGCGACAGGGTATCGTAAAATCCATGCCGGCATATTGCCGCTACCGATAACTATCGGTAGGATTGCAGGTTATATGACTTGACGGATACTCCGATTAGGTGTTGCAGTTGAGATGGTTGGATATGCCGGTCCCGGGCCTGGGGCCGGTATATCCCCCAAAAACCCGGGGAGGAAGAACCTCATGGTAAAAGCAACCGGTAGAACGAAAGTACACTGCGCCGATACCGCGCACGGCGCGCGCTCGGCCGTGAGGGAGTGCCTCGATGCCTTCGGCGGCGCCGCGTCGCTCCTGAAACGTTCGGGCGATGTGTTCATCAAGGTGAACGCCGTTGACTTGAAACCGTATTCCTACACGGACCCGGAAGTAATCCGCGAGACGGTGTCCGCGTTCCGCGACGGCGGCGCGCGGAACGTGTATGTGATGGAGAACTGCACGCAGTCCAATTTCACGCGCATCGTGTTCCATTCTACCGGTATCGCGCGCGCCTGCAGGGAGTCCGGCGCGGTGCCGGTCTACCTCGATGAAACCGATTCCGTGCCCCTCTTCCTTGAGGGAATCGAGGAATTCGTGGATATATCCTCCTTTGTCTACCGGAACCTGGTCGAGCGCGCGGATGCAAATCTGTACGTGTCGCTGCCGAAGCTCAAGACGCACTCGATGAGCGGAGTGACTCTTTCGATCAAAAACCAGTTCGGGTTCGTCCATCAGGCGAGCCGTATTTCCGACCATAACTACCGCCTCCACCGGAAGTTTTCCGACATCTATCGCGCCCTGCGGCCGGATTTTTCCCTTATCGACGGACTGATCGCGACGAACCACGGGCATTACATCGCCGAGGGGAACGCGGAAAGGTGCGTGGTGCAGGTGGGGCTCCTCGTGGCGGGCCCTGACCCGCTCGCGGTCGACGCGGTCGGCGCGGCGCTCATGGGGTACCGTGTATCGGACGTCGAGCACCTCAGGCTCTCGGCGCTCGAGAAGATCGGCATAGGCGACATGAAGCGTATCGACATCGGCAACAGAAAACTTTTCGAGGCGAGAAAGGTGAAACTCACGCACGAGCTTCTCGATGATTTCCCGGCGGACCTGCGCATCCTGCGCGGCAGCGAGCGCTGCTGCGCCGAGGGCTGCAGGCGCAACACGGAGACGGTCGTCGAGGTGCTGCACCGAGACCACGGCGGCCGGGGCGGGTTCACCATCGTAATGGGCAAGGGCGTGCCGAAAGAGGAGATCGATGCCATACAGGGGAGGGTACACCTCGCGGGAAGCTGCGCCGCCGGCGAACACTGTCTGGCGCTGGTCGAACGGCTTGGGGAGAAAAACGTCACGGTGAGCGAGGGATGCAACAACCTGGCCGCGACCGTGCACGGGCTTTGCAGGCACATGGGCGTAAGCCCGCTGAAGCTCGTACCGGTGAATCCGCTGGTATCGCTTTCGCTTCTGGCCAGGGCGCGGCTGAAGGGATCGAGGGCCATCATTCCGCCCCTTCTTTAAGCATTTCTCTGACCGATAACTATCGGTCACTCTGCAAAAAAACAAGTCCACATGGCGTTTGCGCACTGCTGCCTCGTTTCGGATTTTATGCTGGACGGCACAATTCGGGGAAAAGCGCGGGGGATATATCCGCGTTACGCGCACCAAGCGGTTCCGGACCATATTTACGGATTGTGTATCCCCGACTGTCCGGACGGTATGTCAGTCAATCTACGATATCTATGGAACATACACTGAGCGACTTGTGCCGAGTGACTTGTGCCGAGCGACTTGTGCCGAGCGCAGCCGAGGCAAGCCAAGACAAGTTGATCCATCGAGGGGCGGTCCCCGACACCTCGGCTTCGCTCGGTGTAAAGCAGCTCCGTGGCGAGTACCTCGACAAGCTCGGTACAAGCGTCGTCGAGCCATCGAGGGGTGGTCCCCGAGCGTAGTCGAGGGGAAAAAACCTCCAATAAATCCGGTTATGCGATAAATTTACTTGATTAATTCCTGCATAAAGTGTTTAGGTGTGACTACACTGCGCTTATATAAATAGAACAGGAAACAATAATGGCATTGTCACCCGAAGCAAAAGAAGAAAAAGCAAATAGAAAGAAAAAGGTCATCATCGACGCGCTCAAATCGCTCCTCGACCGCGAGGTGTACTCCAGGATAACCGTGCAGAGCATCGCCGACGAGGCCGGTTTTTCCAAGGGCGGTGTGCTTCACTATTACCCGACGAAGGAGGATGTGTACCTTGACCTGATCGAGGAAATTTTCAACGACTTCGAAAAGGCACACACCTCAATCCTCGACTGGAACCTGAGATCGGACGAAGTCGCGCCGATATCCGCGCTCGTGGGGGCCGAGAATTTCATCATCAACAAACGGAACGTCAAGATCATCATCAACCTGATCCTCTACGGCTTCGAAGAGGAAAAGATCATGAAGATACTGCAAAAGTACATCAAGATGCACAGGTATTTCTACGACAATATCATCTCTGACGCGACCAAGGACCACCAGACGCGAAGAAAGTCCGATCTGCCTCCGCGCTATCTCTCCCGCATCGCGCAATCCATTGTGCTGTTTATCGGGCTCCTCGAATCGATTGATCCCACGCAGCCTTCCGAGGGCGAATACCTCGAGATCGTCAAGTTCGTCACATCCATCCTCAAGGGCTGATCCTACCTGAAAAAAAGCCTCTCTGAGCGCACCGATTCTGCGCCGAGCATGCCGAGAGCCTGGCCGAGTGTCCTTTCTATCATATAATTCGCGAGCGCGGGGGGGAGGAACAGCCCGTGGCTGATCTTCACCCGGTAATGGGTTTCAGTGCCCCCTTCCGCCATGGGGTTGAAACGGAACGATCCTTCTGCGCCGGCGGGGCCGCCTTCCGCCGCGTAGAACATGAGCTCCCGCTGTCGGTGGTTATGCCTGAAGTGCTGGACCACGCTGATGCCGTGTTTCAGGGCCATGTCGATCGTGAACCGCACCCTGACCGGATGGCCGTCCATGTCGCGCTCCTCGACCTCGGCCATCCTGACGAACGTGAACCACTCGGGGTAACTTTCGAAATCGCACAACACGCGATAACAGGTCTCGGGCTCTGCCGCGATTTCATAGATCTTCGCCACTTCGTACGTTTTGATCATAATGCCTCCGGTACGACCGACCGTGCTATCCGGGATATTGCGGGTGTTCGATATATGTATCGGCGGCCGGGGCATTATATGTGACAAAATCCTTGACGGGGGCGCGCGTAAAGATACCATAGGGTGGTGGCTGACGGGAGGATCCTTGGAACGACACGATATGCCGGGAGCTGACGGTCCGGCTCCCGCGGTGAACCGGGAGGAACTCTACGCTGCCCTCAACCGGGGCATACTCGAGGAGAGGCTGCGCGCCTTCCGGAGGAACCTCTCGAGGAACCTCGCGTTAATCCGCGCCAGGGGGGGGCTTGCCCCCCTCGTGGAGGGGCTTCGCGGCGCGCGTATCGTCGTGGCGGGCGCGGGCCCGTCCCTGGATGCGTGCCTGCCCGCGCTCAGAAAATACTGCGGGCGGCGGGGTATCGCGATAATCGCCGCGGACATGGCGCTACGCCCCCTTGTCGAGGCCGGCGTCAGGCCGTCTTTCGTCATGTCATGCGAGACGAGGCCGGTCGATTATTTCCGAGGGATCGACCACCGTGGAACGAGGCTCCTCGCGTTTGCCTGTATATCCCCCTCGAACCTCTCGCAGTGGAAAGGGGAGGTGAGCTTTTACAACTGGATGGTGGGCGGGCCGGAATACGAAGCGCTCTGGGACCTGGCGGGCCGCGATCTCGGCTTCCTGGCCACGGGAAACCTTGTCACCACGCAGGCGTTATCGTTCGCGCTGGGATGCGCTCCCTCGAGCGTGCTCCTCGCGGGCAACGACCTCGCGTTCAGGGAGCGTTATTACGCGCGGGGGGTCGAGCCCCTCAGGGCCGCGGTGCGCGCGAGCGACAGGTTCGTCCCGGCAGAGTCCCGCGAATACGGCACCATCCGCCGGAGGCGGGCCTATGAGGTTCGTCGCGGAGGCGAGCGGTTTTACACCGACGCGCAGTTCCTCGCGGCGAAGCTCTGGATGGAGGATCTGCTCGCTCGCGAGCGGGCGGACGTTTTCGATTGCAGCGAACCCGGGCTTTCCGGCCGGTACGTGGCAAAGACCTCTGCGGAGGAATACTTCGCGGACCTCGACAGGGTCCGGGAAAGGAGGCGTGCTCGATGATTACACTGCACAGGCTAAACGGGAGCGAATTCTCTCTGAATGACCTTCACATCGAAACGATGGAAGAGACCCCGGACACGGTGATCACCCTGACGAACGAGAGAAAGTATATCGTGAAGGAAAAGATCATCGAGGTGAACGACATGATCATCGCCTATCACAGGAAAATATATGAAAAAAGGTCGGGGTAAAACATTTCCACTTGACAGTCCTTCAAAAGTCAGCGAGGGTGAGGGTGAAAAAACAAGCGACGGGAAACCCATGATACAGATCAGTTGCGAACAGCATGGACAGGTGATAGTCATCCGCCTCGAGGGCGAGTTCTACATCGAAAGCATCGAGTATGCCGAAAAAATCTGGGGGGAGCAGGTCGCCAGGTCTCCGCGGGTCATCGGCATAGACTGCCACGACATCAAGTTCATCGATTCGTCGGCGATAGGCGTGATGGTCAAGTTTCTCAATGCGGCGATGAAAATGAAGATCGAGCTCATTTTCTTCGATCTCAGCGATACCATCAAGAACGTGTTCAAGACGGCAAAGCTCGAAAACTTCTTCAAGATAATGGGCAGGTCCGAGTTCGAGACGACCTACCTTGCCTGATCCGCGTCAGCCCAGGATTTCCACGAGCTCCACTTCGAACACAAGGTCCTGCCCCGCCAGGGGGTGGTTCGCGTCGAGCACGATATGCTCCCCCGTCACGCCTGCAACGGTCACCATGAATGTCACATCCTGGTCGTTCTGGAGCTGGAGCTGCTGGCCTTCCTCGGGCAGGAATCCCTCGGGCAGCTCGCTCCGGGGATAGTCGAAAACCAGGTCCTCGCGGCGATCGCCGTAGGCATCGCATGCGGCTATGTTCAGGGTTTTCGTTTCGTTCAGGGCCATCCCGCAAATGCCCCTGTCGAATCCCGGGATTACCTCTCCCCCGCCGACGGTGAATTGAAGCGGCGAATTTCCCCTGGAAGAATCAAATACGTTTCCATCGGTTAGTTTCCCGGTGTAATGGACCCTGACGGTCGAGCCCTCCTGTGCGATACCCATGGTGTTCTTCTCCTGGTTATTGCCGGGCGGCGAAGCGATTCGCGCGGCCGGCGGTTTGCATAGTTCCGCATTCACGCGTTCTCCGGGGACATCTGTCAAGGTAAAATGACAATCATTGGGTAAATATTATTCAACGATCTGCCGATAACTAACATGGAAGACCAAGCACTGGTTTGGGGTTCTATTGAAGGCTGGTATAGAAAAATGATTAATATAAGAAAATTATTTAATTTTTCAAACATTTTTGTATAAATGAATAAATTAATTGACATAAATAAATATATACGTATTATGTCCCATATATGTTCTGTAATGGGTGCCCCGCTTGAATCCGGGGCAATCGCTGTATATATTTAACATGTCCGGTTACGATATTACAATAATCGGGGACAAGCATGGGCGATGATGAAAGAGATGAGATAATCGATCAGGAGGATGAGCGGGAAACCGGTGCCGCTGAAGAACCTAAAAGCGGCGGCCTGCTGGGATCCAGGATCGTCAAGATACTCCTGTGGGTCGCCGCGGGCCTGCTTTTCGTGCTTCTCTCGGGCGCCATATCCTTCGGAGTGATGGAGTGGTCTCGTTCGCGCGAGTATGAAAAGCAACAGGACATTATCGCGGCCCCGCCTCCCGATCCTCTGCAGGTGTTCGAGCTTCCCGACGTGACGAAGACCACGGCCGACATGGAGCCCCATTTCCTGAAGATGAAGATATCGCTCGGCTACGAGAAGGACACGCAGTTGAACAAGGAACTCGGGGAGAGAAAGGACCAGATAATGCATATCCTGAACATCCTCCTTCAGGGCAAGAAATACGACGAGCTCAAGTCGGAAAGCGACATGCTTGCGCTCGGCGAGGAGATCAAGGCCCACGTCAACCAGATATTGAAAGAGGGCAAGGTCAAGGAAGTCTACTTTAAAGAATTTACGCTTCAATGAGAAGGGTAGTCGGAGGCCACCATGGGTGACGGATCATTATCCCAGGACGAAATAGATGCCCTGTTGCAGGGCGCCGATGACATGCTTTCATCGACGTCAGCCCCCCAGGCCGAGCCCGTAAGAACGGTCGGTGGCGGAGGGGGCCTTTCCGTCAACGAGCAGAACGCGATCAAGGAATCCCTCAACAACGCGGTGCGGGCCTCGGTCCAGCCCATGAGCCCCTATGTCGCGAACAAAAACCTGAGCATAACGAACCCGCAGATCGAGGTAAAGTCGCCCGATGCCATAAGGGCCGACTTCCCTGCGCAGTATATCCAGATCGCGATAGACTACAGCGGCGGTCTGAGCGGCCACAACCTGATCGTGTTCAACCAGCGGGACGCGGGCATCATCGCGATGCTCATGCTCGGCGGCGATTCGTCCGCTCCGCCCGTGGAGATGGACGACGCCCAAAAAAGCACCATCCAGGAATTCACCGGGCAATTGCTCGCGAACATCGCGGGGCAGTTCAGCAACACGATGGGGGTCGGGATCAATCCCACCACGCCGATCGTAACCGACGCGAAGAAGGGAGCGGGGCTCCAGCTTCCCGCCGGGAACATGCTCGTGAAGGTCACGTACGACTTCGCGATCCCGGGCGTGGTGACCACGAAAATGTTCCATATCATGGACCTCGGGCTTGCCTCCGGCATCGCCGGCACAATGGCGGTCGCGTCCCAGCCTGCGGGCGGCGTCGCTCCGACGTTCCATCAGCCGGCCGCGCAGGTGGGGATAAACCCGGTCAAGTTCCCGCCCATGTCCGAGATGATCGGGCAGGGTGCCCCCCCGAATATTTCCCTGATACTCGACGTTCCGATGACGCTTACCGTGGAGCTGGGTCGGACGACCCAGCTCGTGCAGGATATACTCGGCCTCGGCGAAGGATCGATCATCGAGCTCGACAAGCTCGCAGGCGAGCCGGTCGACCTGCTGGTGAACGGCAAGCTTATCGCCAAGGGGGAGGTCGTTGTCATCGACGAGAATTTCGGCGTCCGCGTGACCGACATCGTCAGCCCGCAGGACCGTTTGCCGGGACTGCAATAATATGCATTGAACAACCGCGCCGCCGCCCGGTATAAGGGCGGCTCCGCCGGGATCGTGCAATGCGACATAACGGGAAAGAAATGCCGTTGACACAACGGCATCGAATATAAAGGCCCCGCCCCTATCCGGCGCGGGGCGGTGTGTGGAACAATGAGACATAACGTGAAGAAACCATTTCGTGACGGCGCCGCGCGCATCATCATCGCGCTCGCGACGGCGTTTGTGCTCTGCGTACCCCTCGCGGCGGCCCGAGACAAGGGCGACCGCGCTGCCAAAAAAGCCAGGGACCCGAAGGCGACCGAGCAGCGGGTCGACGGGCAGACGGGCGCCGAGGCCGCTACCGACGATAAAAGCGCGGAAAAAGCTGGCACCGCCCCCGAAAACAGGGAAAACCTTCCGCTCAAGGATTACCGCGACGAGGACTTCAAGCCCAAGCTCGAGGAAGATTCATACGCCTGGATGCTATTCAAGACACTCCTCGTGATGGGGCTCCTCCTTGGCGGGTTCTACTACTTTTTCCGCTTCGTCACGAAGAAGGCCGGGATCAACGCCCTTGGGGGGGAAGCTGTCCAGGTGCTTTCGGTCGTGCCCGTGGGGCAGAACAAGTTCCTCCAGGTCGTGGACCTGGCGGGGAGAATACTCATTCTGGGGGTTACCGACTCCCAGATCAACCTCATCACGGAGGTCACCGACAGGGACGAGATCGACCGCATCAGGATCCTGAGCGCAAGAAGGCAGGTGCCCCAGGATGAGAACTTCCAGGAATTCATGACCCACCAGCTCGGCAGAATAGTAACGCGGGTGTCCGAATTCGTGAAACGCGACAGGAAGCAGACCGGCGCGGGGACGGTCCGCGGGGATGACAGTCTCGACCACCTGAAGACGCAACGCGACCGGCTCAGGGGCCTCAACGGGTACAAGGATGAATAAGAAGAGAGTCATTATCATTGCCGCATTTTTCGTGCTTCTCGCGGGTGCGTGTTTTGCCCAGGACGCGGGCGGGGTGAGGATGCCCATCCCCCGCATTGCGTTCGACATCAAGGAGGCGGGCGGACCCAAAGAGGTCGCCCTGAGCCTCCAGGTGCTCTTCCTGCTGACCATACTTTCGCTCGCGCCGGCCCTGATCATGATGATGACGGCGTTCACCCGGGTGGTGATCGTCCTCGATTTCGTGAAGCGGGCCCTTTCGCTCCAGCAGATGCCGCCTAACCAGATCATCGTGGGGCTCTCCCTGTTCCTCACCGTGTTCATCATGGCGCCGACCTTCACCGAAATCAACCAGAAGGCGCTCCAGCCGTATCTCAACGGCAAGATCAACAATGAAGTCTTCTTCGACAGGGGGATGGAGCCCCTCAGGAACTTCATGTTCCGCCAAACGCGCGAGAAGGACATCGCGCTCTTCGTCAAGCTCGCGAAGCTCGAAAAGCCCAAGAACAGGAAGGACGTTCCCTCGTACTGCCTGATCCCGGCATTCATGATCAGCGAGCTCAGGAGGGCCTTCGAGATAGGAGTGCTCATCTTCATCCCGTTTATCGTAATCGACATGATCGTGGCGAGCGCCCTCATGGCCATGGGGATGATCATGCTCCCGCCTGTCATGATATCGCTGCCGTTCAAGATCATTCTATTCATTCTCGTAGACGGGTGGAACCTCATCATCTACGAGCTGGTACGGTCCTTCAGGTGAGGGACGGGGAGGCCGCGTGAACGATATAATGGTTATCCAGTTAATGCGTGAGGCGCTGATGACGGTGCTCCTGGTGTCGGCGCCGATGCTCGGCGTGGGCCTCTTCGTGGGGCTCATCGTGTCGATATTCCAGACGACTACCTCCATCCAGGAGCAGACTCTGACCTTCGTTCCGAAGATCATCGCGATATTCGCAGCGCTCGTATTTTTCGCGGCCTGGATGATCCACACGCTGGTGAATTACACCAGCAAGGTTTTCATCATGATAGAAAAACTGTAACGGGGGGCGATGCAGTATTTCGTATACCATTTCCAGGTGTTCCTCCTCATCATGACGCGGATGACCGCGATGATGACAGTGGCCCCCTTTTACTCGAGCGGCGGGATCCCCCTCCAGATGCGCGCCATCCTCGCATTCCTCATCACCGTCGTCATATTCCCGGTGGTCGCGGCCACGGGGAAAGACCTCCCGGGGAGCATGGGGGGATATTACGTTCTGCTCATCCAGGAAGTCGCCATCGGCCTGTATATCGGGTTTTTGATCTCGGTGATTTTCGCAGCCTTCCAGCTCGCGGGGGATTTCTTCGCGGTGCAGATCGGCTTCGGCATCAACGAGGTACTGGACCCAATCGGGCAGATCACCGTACCCCTGGTGGGCCAGTTCAAGAATCTCATCGGGCTCCTGGTGCTCCTGTCCATGAACGGGCACCATCTCATCATCCAGGCCGTGTACCGGTCCTACGAGCTCGCGCCGTATATCGGGATACACAAGTCCGCGGCCGGGGGCCTTCTGAAATACATGCTCTACGCGTTTTCCGGGATGTTCGTGGTCGCGCTCAAGATCGCCCTCCCGGTGCTCGCGGTGATTTTCCTCGTCACGGTGAGCGAGGGCGTGCTCGCCAAGGTCGCCCCGCAGATGAACATAATGATGCTCGGCTTCCCGATCAAGATAGTGGTCGCTTTCGCGGTGCTCATCCTCTCGACGCCGCTCATCGTCCGCATCATGCAGGTTTCGCTGGAGCGCGTCCTGAAGTTCGTCAACAACATCCTCCGGTACTGGCCGACGTGAGACGGGGGCGGACGATGAACGGGACGATGAACGGATTGATGGAACTCGAACGGAGGTACCTGCGCGGGGCGGAGTCGGCCTATTTCGCGGCCTTCACCTACGACCTTCGCCTGTTTTCCGCCGAGGATGAGGGAAGGACCGAGGAGCCGACCGAGAAAAAGCTCCGTGAGGCCAGGGAAAAGGGCCAGGTCGCCCGCACCATGGAACTGCCGCAGGCCCTGGTGGTTATTTTTTCTTTTTTCGCCGTGTTCCTTCTTGGATCCGTGTTCTTCCACGTCATCGGCGCGCTGACCAAGCATTACCTCTCCTCGTTTTCCAGGATGGAAATCACCGAGCGTTCACTCTATCTCCATTTTCTCGCGGTCATGTTCGAGTCGGGAAAGATTCTCGTCCCGATTTTCGCGGCTGCCGTGCTCGCCGCCATACTGGGCAACATCGTTCAGGTGGGGTTCCAGATTTCGACGCACCCGCTGAAGCTCGACTGGAACAAGATCAAGTTCGACCCGGCCACGATGATGAAAAGGATTTTTTTCTCGCGGCAGATCGCCATGAACCTTTTCAAATCCGTCTTCAAGGTCGCGGTCATCGGCGCGGTATCGTATCTCATTATAAAAAGCGATTTCGAAGCATTGCTGCTCACGCCGGATGTCTCAGTAGCGGCGGCCATGAAGATCGTCCTCATGGGGGCCTTCAAGATCATCATGTGGTCCGCGGTGCTGCTCCTCGTGCTCTCCATACCGGACTACTTCTTCCAGAAGAGCGAATTCATCGAGTCCCTCAAAATGACCAAGGAGGAGATGAAGGAAGAGCTGAAGGAGACCATCGGCGATCCCTATGTGAGGGCGCGCCTCAGGGAGATGCAGCGGGAAAACGTCCTGAAGAGCATGATGAGCAGG
>CAYRGX010000011.1:11577-101919 GCA_964423905.1 uncultured Leptospirales bacterium
CGGTGGCGCTGCAATACGACCGTACCGTCATGGCGGCGCCGCAGGTCATCGCCAAGGGGGTGGACAGCATCGCGCTCCGCATCAGGGAGATCGCGAAGGAAAACAATATCCCCCTCATTCAGAACCGGCCCCTCGCGCAGGACCTGTATTACCGCCTCGAGGTCGGCGACATGATTCCCGAGGATCTTTTCCATGCGGTGTCACTGGTGTACAGGGACATCATAACCCGATACCCGGAACGCTACCGGCGGATACAGGAGGCATTGTGAAACACCGGAGGTTGATCCATGGCTGAACGGGAAAGGGGAATACTGGGCCCTCTGATGAGCGGCAACAGAGATTGGATGCGCAAGCCGGACATCCTCGTGGGCATCGGCGTCATCTCCGTGGTGGTGATGCTCATCATACCGCTGCCCACCTTCCTGCTGGACTTCCTGCTGGCGATAAGCATGATGCTGGGCATCATAGTGCTTCTGGTCGTCATGATGGTGCCTCGCTCGTTCGATTTCACCATATTCCCGACGCTGTTGCTCATCACGACGGTGTACAGGCTGGCGCTCAACGTGTCCTCGACCAGGCTCATCCTCCTGCAGGGGGCGGCGTTCGACGGCAAGATCATCACGACCTTCGGCCAGTTCGTGGTCGGAGGCAACTACGTCGTCGGTTTCATCATATTCATCATCCTCACCGCGGTGCAGTTTATCGTCATCACCAAGGGCGCGACGCGGACCGCAGAGGTCGCCGCGAGGTTCACACTCGACGCGATGCCGGGCAAGCAGATGAGCATCGACGCCGACCTCGGCAACGGGCTCATTAACGAGGACGAGGCCCGCAAACGCCGCGAGGAAATACGCAGGGAGGCCGATTTCTACGGAGCCATGGATGGAGCCTCGAAGTTCGTGCAGGGCGACGTCAAGGTGGGCATGATCATCACTCTGATTAATGTCATCGGCGGATTCATCATCGGGATGGCGGTCAGGGGCGAGAGCTTCGACATGGCCATCAAGACTTACACGCTCCTGTCGATCGGCGACGGCATCGTCGCGCAGATCCCGTCGCTGCTCATGACCACCGCGACCGGTATCATCGTGACCAGGGCGGTATCCACCGAGAACCTGCCCACGGACATGGCGAACCAGCTCGGGTCCCAGCCCAGGGCGCTCCTCATGACCGCGGGCACGCTCGCCGCATCCATGCTCATCCCGGGGTTCCCCAAGATCGCGCTGCTCATCCTCTCCACGGGGCTGGGCGCGCTCGGCTGGGTGCTCCTGCAGAGCCAGGGGGAGGAGAAGGAACGGCTTGAGCGCAAGGAAAAGGATTCGCTCAAGGAACACAAGCCCGAGGAGGTGCACCAGCTCATACAGGTGGACCCTCTCGAGGTGGAGATAGGATACAACCTCATACCCCTGGTCGATCCGGAGCAGGGGGGCACGCTCCTCGAGAGGATAACAAATATCAGGCGCAGGAGCGCGCTGGAGATGGGACTCATCGTGCCACCCATACGGATACGGGACAATATGGAGCTCGAACCGGAAGTATACTCCATCCTCATCAAGGGGGTCGAGGTCGGCCGGGGCACGCTGCAGGTGGACAAGCTTATGGCGATGGAGACCGGCGAGGTGAGCGAGAAGCTCGAGGGCGACGAGTTCACCGAGCCCGTATTCGGGCTCAAGGCCGTGTGGCTGATCACGTCCCTCCGCGACAACGCGGAGGCGGCGGGCTACACCGTGGTCGACTGCCCCACGATCATCGCGACGCACCTGACGGAGACGATCAAGCGCCACGCCCCCGAGATTCTCGGCCGTCAGGAGGTGCAGAAGCTCATCGACACGGTCAAGGAGGATTACCCGGCCGTGGTGAACGAGCTGCTCGACGACCACAAGATGACCCTCGGCGAAATCCAGAAGGTGCTCAGGAACCTGCTGCGCGAGCGCGTATCCATCCGCAACATGGTCACCATACTCGAGACGCTCTCCAATTACGTGAAGCACTCCGCGGACCCGAGCTTTCTCACCGAACAGGTGCGGACTGCACTGGCCCGCCAGATCACGAGCGTGCTGACCGACCAGACCGGGACCCTCTCGGTTATCACGGTCGATCCCGAGATAGAAACGGTCATGCGCTCCGCCATACACGAAGACAGGATCGAGGGGCCGATACTAGCGCTCGATCCCGAAACGCACGAAGTCATCGTCGGGTCGTTCATCGACGCGTTCCAGAAGTCGAAAAAACTGGGGCACAGCCCCGTCTTTCTCGTGGCGCCGCCCATCAGGAGCGTCACCTTCACCATGCTGGAGCGGGAGATCCCCGCGCCGGTGGTTCTGTCGTACAACGAGATATTGAGTTCGGTCAAGGTCAATGTGGTCGTTTCGGCGCTCATGCCGTCGGCCGCGTAAGCGCGGGGGCATATCCCCCCATCGAAAGAGACAACAAACAACAGGAGTACGGAGATGAAATACGTAAAGGTCAGGGCAGAAAACTACAAGGACGCCATGATTAAGCTGAAGCAGGAACACGGCGAGGACGCCATCCCCATCAGCCACAATTACGTGAAGGAAGGCGGCCTTTTTAAATCCAAGTTCTTCGCGCGCGACGTGGTGGAGCTCACCGCGGCGGTGCAGGACAAGAAACCGAGGAGCGGGGCGGCAGTACCGTCCCGGCGCCTGGATGTCACGGTCGACGACCGCACGCCGGTCAAATCTCCCGTCACCGCGCGCGTTCAGGAGATCATCGAGCGCGCGACCCAGCCCCAGGCCGCGGCCGAACCCGACGGTTTCGGCCGAGTGCTGAACCGGGCCATGAGCACGGCGGTGCAGACCCCGCTTCCCACCAGGGCGGTCGAGGTCGAAGAGCGCCCCGATTTCGGAATGACCGAGCCCGACGGTGGCCGGGAGGCTTCGGGGAACGGGAACAGGATCGAGCGGGAGCTCGACGAGATCAAGCGGACACTGAGCGCGATATCGAACGTGAACGCCCAGAAGGCCGTGCGCGGCCATGACTCAGAGGAAGAATGCTACATCCGCCCCCTGCGTGAGATACTGCAGCAGAACGATTACGACGCCGATCAGTGCGATTCCATCATCGGGGAAGTCAAGAACTCCGTCAGCAGGGACGACCTGAAAGACCGCTATAAAATTGAAAAAAGCTTGAAAGACCTGCTGAAAAGCAGGATTGTCACCACGGGCCCGATCCGGTCAGGTGCCAGGAAGAAGATCATCATGTTCATCGGTCCCACGGGCGTCGGAAAGACAACGACCATGGCCAAGCTCGGCGCCATATGCTCGCTCCGGGAGGGTAAAAGCGTGAGTTTCATCACGGTCGACAACTATCGTATCGCGGCGACCGAACAACTGAAGAAATACGCGGAAATAATGAACATTCCCATACACGCGGTCAACAATCAGAAGGAATTCAGGGACGTCGTCGCCGAGGAGCGCGCGGAGATCATCATGGTCGACACCTCGGGACGGAGCCACCGCAACGACCTGAAAATATCCGAGATCAAGAGTTTTGCCGACATAGCGGTATACGAATGCGAGAAGATGCTGTGTGTCAGCGCCAACACCAAGAAGAGCGACCTGGCGGACGTGTTCCGGGCCTTTGACGTGCTCAAGTTTGACAGCGTGATAATTACGAAGGTTGACGAGACCTCTTTTATCGGGAATGTCGTGGATATTGCCGATAAGTATAATAAGCCCATCTCATATTATTCGAACGGGCAGGAGGTTCCGAACGACATCGTGGTCGCCGATCCGGAAAGGATCGTCGACATGATCCTCGGAAGCACACAGGGGTAGTTCGGGGCTGATTTCGACAGGAGGTACGGTCCGTGGATCAGGCGGCAAATCTCAGAAGGCTGGTGCTCCAGAACGATCAGCAGCAGAAAAAGACGAGGACAATCGCGATAACGAGCGGAAAGGGGGGCGTGGGCAAGACCAGCGTATCGGTGAGCCTGGCCATATCCCTCGCGAGACTGGGCAATTCGGTCACGCTCCTCGACGCGGATCTCGGCCTCGCGAACATCAACGTCATCCTTGGGATCATCCCCAAGTACAATCTCTACCACGTCATAAAGGGGCAGAAGAGCATCAAAGATATTCTTATCGAGGTGCCGGAGGGGATCAAGATAATCGCGGGGGCTTCGGGGTTTCACCAGCTCGCGAACCTCGATCCCAAACAGAGGACCTCGTTCATAGAGGCCGTGTCAGAGCTGGAATCGGACGATTTCATGATCGTCGACACCGGCGCCGGTGTTTCGCAGAACGTCCTGTCTTTTGTGATCGCCGCCGACGAAATCATAGTCGTGACTACGCCAGAGCCGACCGCCATCACGGACGCTTACGGCATCATCAAGGCCATCGCGTCGCAGTCGCCCGACAAGATCATTAAAATTGTGGTCAACCGGGTCCAGTCCGTGGCCGAGGGCCACAGGGTGGCGCAGAGGGTCATAAACATAGCCGGCCAGTTCCTGAACATCAAGGTGGAAAACCTGGGGTTTATATTCGATGACGTGTATGTTCCCAAGTCGGTATGCAACCAGAAGCCGTTCGTCGTGAACTATCCGAAATCGAAAGCCGCGGGGTGCATCGCCGTCATCGCGGAACGCCTGAGCAACAGGAGCGAAGTCCCGGATAAGGCGACGGGCCTGGGTTCTTTCTTCAAGAACCTGTTTTCGCGCGAACCCAAGGAAGAGGAAGAGACATAGAAAAAGGGCTTGATTTATGGGTAATGTATGTAACAAGGGAATAATGATGCGCCACGGACAAGAGGGGCGATAACATGGGATTTTTACGGAGAATCGGCATCGATGCCACGGTGGCGGCGGCCATGGGCCTGGCCGCTTTCGTCCTGTCGGTTCTTACGGGCGTCGTTTCGGGCATCGAGATCGAAACGGTTATAATACGGTCCATCTTATTTTTGATCGTGTTCGCCGCCCTGGGCTTCGGGGCGATGTTTGTCCTGAAAAAGTACGTACCCGAAATTTACGGACCCATCCAGGAACGGTGGGAGGACCAGAGCGGACCGGCACTGCGGGAAACCGCCCCGCCGCAGAATACTGAGCCTTCCATCGACGAGCCGATCTCGGCCGACGATGCCGGCAAGGAATCCGTGGCCGTGGAAACGCCGACCGAGGCGTTCAACGAGCTCAAGGGAGACGGACTCGCCCAGGTGAGTGCGCGCGGCAACGCGAGGGTGACGGCCGAACAGAATCGCGGCAAGCTGGGCAGGCATATCATCGAAAAAGAAAAAGTGGCTCAATACGAGCCCAAAATCATGGCTCAGGCGATAAGGACCATGATGAGCAAGGATATGGAGTAATCCGTGAAGAAGCCACTGGATAATAACCGTTACAACGAGCTCGATACCGTCGGAGAAGACCGGCTCTGGGAAAAGTTCAACAAGCACAAGGAGCAGGAAATCCGCGACTACTTCGTCATCAAGTACGCCCCGCTCGTGAAATATGTCGCTGGAAAAATCGCCATGGGCATGCCGCAGAATATCGAGTTCGACGACCTCGTGTCGTACGGCGTTTTCGGGCTCATCGACGCGATCAGCAAGTTCGACCCCTCGCGCGGCATCAAGTTCAAAACCTACGCCATGACGCGCATTCGCGGCGCCATCTTCGACGAGCTCCGGTCGATCGACTGGATCCCCCGTTCCATCCGGCAGAAGGCGAAACAGATTGAACAGGTCATTACCGAGCTCGAAAACCGACTCGGACGCACCGTCGAGGACGAGGAAATAGCCCGCGAGCTCGGCGTGGGCATCGAGGAATTCCAGACCATTCTTTCCAAGCTTTCCGGAACGTCGATGATGTCGCTCAACGACATATGGTATCTCGGCGACGACAACGACGAGCTCTCCATCCTCGAGACGCTCGAGGCGCCCGAGAACATGAACCCGGACATTTTGATTGAAAAACAGGAAATTCGTGACTATATTATAGACGCGATCAAGAAGCTGCCAGACAAGGAGAAGAAGGTCATCATTCTGTATTACTATGAGGACCTGACGCTCAAGGAGATCGGCGAAGTGCTCGAGGTAACCGAGAGCCGCGTGTCGCAGCTTCACACGAAGGCGATAATGAGATTGCGGGGACGGCTCGGGCGGATCAAGGCGAATATCGTAGGATGATATACCCGCCGCAGGCTCACACATCACCGCCCATTGCACATTTCCGCACGGTCCTGAAAAATCATGGCTGATATCAAAGACCTTTTACTGGAACTGGATGAAACTTCCGCGGCATCCCCGGACGGCGCGGTCGAGGTGTATGCCGATTCTGTCAAGCAAGCCCTCGACCTCGCGGCTCGCGAGCTCGGCAGGGACGTTACCGAACTCGATTACGAAGTCCTTGAGAAGGGAACCAGCGGATTTTTCGGCATTGGCCGCCAGCCGTACCATATACTTATCATCCCCTCAAGCGGGCCGGAGGAGGACGCCGATCTCGAGGAGCTGGAGCATAAGCTGACCAAAACCGATCACGGTATCCCCGAGGGAGCTGACCATAAGAATGCCGATGGCTCCTTCGTCGTAAAGGTCCTCCGTTCGGGAATATGGCTCACCGTCAACCCGGCCAAAGGCAAAGGAAGGGCCGTGACCGATGCGGACGTGAACAACCGTCTCTATGGCATGAAAATCACCCCGGACGATCCATCGCTGGTGGAGAAGACCGTGAAGAAGGCTTCTGGCAAGCCCGTGAAGATTGGTGCCTGGAAGCTAAACCCCGACTATGACTCAACGATGAACATAGAGATCACGGACGATCTGATGAAGGTCTATATTCATTTCGTACCGCCCCGCTACAACGGCCGCCATCCCGATCCGGAAGAGGTCGTCGAAGTGCTGAAAAACGCGGGCGTTGTCATCGGCATCAAGGAGAAGGAAATTCATGAGTACCTCGACAGGATCGAATACACCCAGCCGCTCCTCGCCGCAGAGGGGGAGAAACCCCGGCACGGCAAGGACGCGTACGTGGAATACAAGGTGCGCGTCGAGCGTGGACCGGTCAGCTTCGAGGAGGACGAGAAAGGCAACGTCGATTTCAAGAACCTGAACCTTTTCGAGAACGTCACGCAGGGGCAGACCCTCGCGGTGAAAGTGCCCCCGGAGCAGGGTATCCCCGGCAGGACGGTCACCAACATGATACTGCCCGCCAAGTCGGGCAAGGACATCAAGATGCCCTACGGCAAGGGTACCATGATCTCCGAGGACGGGACGGAAATCATAGCCGCGACGAACGGACATGTCATCTTCAAGAACAACAAGTTATCCGTTGACGATGTCATCGTAATAAACGGGGACGTGTCGCTGCAAAGCGGCGGTAACATCAATACCCTCGGCTCGGTGGTGATCAAGGGCAACGTTCAGGATAATTTCGAGGTGAAGGCCGGCGGCAATATCGAGATAATGGGCAACGTCGGCAAGGCCTATATCGAGGCGGAGGGCGACATCCTCGTGTTTCAGGTTATTGCGGGCGGTGGCGGAGGCAAGGTCGAGTCCACCAACGGGAATGTGCTCGCGCGTTCCATCCAGGAAGCGACGGTCATTGCCGAGAAAGACGTCGTGGCGCCGGAGGGTATCGTCAGGTCCCGCGTGGAAGCGGGCCGCATGATCTGCGTCAACGGCAAGAAGGCGGCCATCAAGGCCGGTGAGGTGCGCGCGGGAGTCGAGATCAACGCCAAGTTCCTCGGTTCGGAATCCGACAAGACCATCGTCCGGGTCGGCATTCATCCCAAGCGGCTGCAGCAGATCCAGGACCTCGAGGAGATGAAGGTCAAGTTGACCGACGAGCAGATACAGCTCAGGCAGAACATCAAGACCCTCGAACGGCAGAAAATTCATGCCGCCTTCAGCGAGGAAAAGGAAAAGATGTACCAGGAGAGCGTAACCCGGGAGCAGAAGATCACCGCACGGCTCGACGAGATACAGGGAGAGCTCGATGAACAGCAGAATTATATCAGGATGTCGGAAAATGTCGGCAAGGTGAACGTGGAGAAAACCACCACGCCGGGTGTGGATATATTCCTCCGCAACGAGCTCTTCGAAGTGCGCGGCGTGCCTTATTCCGCGGCAAAATTCTTCCTGAAGGGAAACAGGCCCGACATCGGCCAGTACGAGCCTCCTCAGGGCGTGGACGGCAGGATCATGTATACCATGAAGAGGCGGCGGTAGGAGGTCCCATCCTTGTCAATCAAACCCATCGACCTCCAGACGAACATCTCCCAGATACACGAGGTGAGCAGGAACGAACATGCCAGGCTCGAGGCCATGACCGAACAGCAGCAGCTGATGGCGAAAGAATCCGACGAGAAGTCAAGGCTCGTCAACACCAGGCTGGACGAGGCGAAAAAGGGCGAAGGCTCCGTGATTAGGGAAGAGCAAAAAAAACGCGGCGGTTCGGGTCATGCGGGTGCGGAAGGCGGTGCGGGGGAGAAAAAGCGCGAAGATGACGCGTCGCGCAGGGGCAAGGACGACAGGATGGGCCGGATCATCGACGTTCTCAAGTGAAATCGGGAGAAAATAATGCAGTTTTTCCTTCTGCTCGTGGTCAATATATTTCTGGGCGCCGTTTTCTATCTGATCATCAGTCTCAAACTCGAGCGATCGGCGAACGAATTCAGGGCGAAGCGCCTGCGCCGTGAAATGGAAGAGATCATAAACGAATTCAACAATACCGCCGAGCGCAATATTTCGCTTCTTGAAAGCAGGATCGCCACGCTCCGCAGGCTCCTCGAGCTTTCCGGCTCGATGAAATCGATCGACGTGACCGTGGGCGACGAGGAGGACCAACCCGCCCGTTCGGCGGAGGTCGGCGAGCGCCCTGAAACGAATGCCCCGGACGACAACGACCCGATAGCGACGAATAAAAAAGGCTTGATCGGAATGATGGGTAAAATGATAAATGCCTTCAATTCGGGCAGAAAGGATGCGGGCCCCGAGCGGGTAACCGCGGACGACCGCGTTCCCCGGCTCGGGAACGCCGGAGAGACGCCGGATGCCGTAACCGAGGGAATCTCGGAGGACGAAATCACGCAGGTGATCGCCGAATCGGACAGCAGGTTTTCTCTCATCACGCGTCTTCACCAGAGGGGGTGCCCCGCGGAGGATATATCCCGCTACAGCGGAATCCCTCTTGGCGAGGTAAAGCTCGTATTGAATCTCAGCGATAGCAGGTAGGTCGGGTCCAGGTGGCGGATTGGGGATCGATTGAAATTAACATAAAGAGGCTCACCGAGGAAGAGTTCAAAAGGTTCGCGGTGCTCATCTACAATGAGAGCGGCATTTTCCTCAAGGATACCAAGATCACGCTGCTCTCAAACCGGCTTCGCAAGCGGCTTCAGGCCCTCAATATCTCGGAATTTTCCGAATATTACGACTATCTCCAGCACCTTCCGCCGGGGGAGAAGGCGGCCGAATACGAGAAAATGCTCGACGTGGTATCGACCAACGAGACCTATTTTTTCAGGAACGAAAGGCATTTCGAGGCGCTCGGCGAGGTCTGTCTGCCGGAGATCGCGGCAACCAAAAAGGACAAGCGGTTAAGGATTTGGAGCGCCGCGTGCTCCACGGGCGAGGAACCGTATACCATCGCGATCTGCGTCCTTGAAAAGAAGGAATTGTTCAGGGACTGGAACATCGAGATACTCGCCACCGATATCGCACCCTCCGTGCTCGAATTCGCGCAGGTGGGAGAATACTCCGGGCGTCGCATCGAGAAGGTCCCGCCCAGGCTCCTCGACAAATACTTTACCAGGAAGCCCGACAACCCCGAGATGTATGTCGTGAAGGACGAGCTCAGGAAGATCGTAACGCTCCAGTACCATAATTTTTTCAAGAGCCCGTTTCCCTCGCATATGGATATCATCTTCTGCCGCAACGTCATGATCTATTTCGACCGGGCACACCAGGCCGATCTCGTCGCGAAATTCTATTCCTGCATACTCGATCATGGCTACCTGTTCATCGGACACTCCGAGACTCTGCATTCAATCTCGGAGGATTTCTCATACAGAAAGATACTCGAGGCCCCGGTGTACGTTCCGAGGCCGAGGAGAAAGCTCAATGAGTTTTAACCTTGTTACCGTGGGCATAGCCGATTCGTGCGTGTCAACGCCCCCGGACATCCTGAGGACCATCCTCGGGTCGTGCGTGGGTATATGCCTGTACGACGAGGTCGCCAGGATCGGCGGCATGTCCCACATCATGCTCCCCGTTCACAAATCGACGTCGGGTGAGGATACCTACAAGAAGTACGCCGATACCGCGATCCCCGCGCTTATCCAGGAGATGCGTGAAAGCGGCGCGTCCCCGTCGCGGCTGACCGCGAAGATCGTCGGCGGCGCGAGGATGTTCAACGTGGGGCCATCGAGCATACTCGGGGAAATCGGGAACAACAACATCATCAAGGTGCGGGAGGTCCTCGCGAACCAGGGCATCCGCATTCTCGCGGACGAGACCGGCGGCAATTTCGGCCGCACGGTCGATTTCGTACTCGACGACGGGTCCGTTCGCGTCAGGTCCATCGGTCGCCAGGAAATTGTGTTATAGGCGGGCATTATGGAAAGCATGACGGGATATGCCTTCGTGGAGAAGAGCACGGACCAGTTTTCATATTCAGTGGAAATCAAGTCTGTGAATTCGCGCTACCTCGAGATCTACGTGAATATGCCGCGAATTTTGCGCTCGGAAGAGGGCGATCTCAAGGCGATCATCAAGAAATACCTTCCCAGGGGTAAGGTGGAGCTGAACATCGAACTGTTCGACTGGAGCGACACGAGGCCCATATCCCTCAACGGCGAACTGGTCGAGCGTTACTTCAGGGAACTGCAAAAAATTCAGAAGAAGCTGAAACTCGACCGCCCCGCGGGTCTGGACTCCATTCTCGGCCTGGATGGGATCACGCAAAGGGAGCGCTCGGTGCTGAGTTCCCGTTCCCGCGGCGACATCAGGAAAACCGTGGTACAGGCCGCGCGCCAGGCCATCGAGATGCGCAGGGGGGAAGGCCAGGCCATTCGAAAGGACGTGGATTCGCTCATCGGCGACATGGAGCTCAAACTGAGGAAGATCAGGGATATTTCCGCGACCGTGGTCAGCGACAGGATGGACGCCCTCAGGGAGAGGATAGCGAAACTTGCCGCGACCGGGGTCGATGATCCGCGCTTGATCACGGAGGCGGCCATCATCGCCGACAGGCTGGACATAAATGAAGAGATCGTCAGGTTTGAGGACCATATAAAAAAGTTCAGAGCCACCATGAAAATGACCGACCAGATCGGGAAAAAGCTTGATTTCCTGGCACAGGAAATATTTCGTGAAACAAACACCATCGGTTCCAAGGCGAACAGTTCGGCTGTGTCGCACCTTGTGGTTGATATCAAAAACAGCATAGAAAAGATACGGGAACACTGCAGAAACGTCGCGTGACGGCCGACTTTTCCACCGGATACTTGAATGAAACCGACGCTTATCAACATCGGCTTTGGCAATGCGGTTACCGCCCAGCGGGTGGTCGCCATCATTACGCCCGCGTCCGCCTCGGGGAAGAGGCTCAGGGAAGAGGCCAAGGAAAACAAGCTTCTCATCGACGCCACCCACGGGAGGAAGACCAGGGCCATCATCATCATGGACAGCAATCACATTATCCTGTCGGCCATGCAGCCGGAAACCATCGTCAACCGGCTTACGAATGCGGATGGCGGCCGCCAGGCCGGCGAGGGAGATGACGACTAACATATCCATCATCATAAGCGCCCCGTCCGGCGCCGGAAAAACCACCCTCATAAGGCGCCTCATGGCACTGGACGACCGTTTCGAGTTTTCCATATCTGTGACGACACGCTATAAACGATATACCGAAACGCCGGGAAGATCGTACCATTTCGTCGAGCCCGGGGAATTCAGGCGGATGATCGACGACGGGGAGTTCGTGGAATGGGCGACCGTGCACGACAACCTCTACGGGACCACAAAAAAAGAGATTGACAGGATACGAAACGCAGGCAAAATTCCTGTATTCGACCTGGATACCCACGGGGCCAGGGTTTTGCAGAAAAAAATCAAGGAAGCGGTGAGCATTTTCATCATACCTCCTTCGAGAAGCATCCTCGAGGAGAGATTGCGTAACAGGAAGACCGATTCCGAGGAACAGCTTCAACTGCGGCTCCGCAATTCCATCAAGGAAATGGAAGAATTCCGGCGTTATGATTATTGCGTGATCAACGATGATCTCGAAACCGCGGTCGGCCAGATACGGGCGATCGTGACCGCGGAGGAATGCGCAACCCACAGGTTGGCCGGAAAGCTAAAAAGGATAATGGAGGACGGTAAGTGATAATACCCCATGACAAACTACTCGTGTACGGCGGCAACCGTTACATTTTCAGCCGTGCGGCCATGGAGGCCGTCGAGAAAATCGGCAACATAAAGAGTTATCCCGAAAACGAGAGCAAATGGAAAGTCGTTCCCAATATTCTCTATCTGATGCTCAACGAGAATCTCCACTTTCAATTCAAGGAAGAGAAAGAAGAAGAAAAGGAGATAGAGGTCGAGAAGGAACCGAAGGAATAATCACGGGGGAAGACGCGCATCAAAGCGGCGGTCATAGTTGGACCCACGGCGGTCGGAAAAAGCGCCCTCGCCCTGGATGTTGCCGGCGACATCTTCGAAATCGTATCAGCCGATTCGGTGCAGGTCTACCGGTACATGAACATAGGTAGCGCGAAGCCGTCCCTTGAAGAAAGGAAGCGGGTAGCGCATCACTGCATCGATATCGTCGACCCGGACCATGCCTTTACCGCGGGAGAATACTGCGGGTGCGCGCGTTCCGCGTGTGAGGGGATTCGCGACAGGGGGAAGCTGCCCCTGTTCGCGGGCGGAGCGGGTCTTTATATTGACTCGTTCTTTTACGGACTTTCGGACATTCCCGTCACGGACCCCGCAGTACGGGAAGGGCTTTATGCCGAAATCGAGAGCAGAGGACTCGCGGAATTATACGACGAATTGCGGCGTGTCGATCCCCCCTTCGCGGGACGAATCCACGCGAACGACAGGCAGAGAATACTGAGGGGGCTCGAGGTGTTCCGCTCCACAGGGACCCCTCTCTCGGGGTTCTTCGTCGGACGGGAAAAGGGCGCGGCGTCCGGAGACACGCTCTTCATCGGAATCGAGGACGATAAAGAGGATCTAGGAAGGAGGATCGACCGGAGGGTCGACCGGATGATAGAAGAGGGACTGGTCGACGAGGTCGAGGCCCTCAGGTCGAGGGGATATACCCCTTCGTTCAAGTCAATGAAATCGATCGGCTACGCCGAAATACACGGTTTTCTGGACGGGGCCTCCTCTTTTGAGGACGCCGTCGATCACATAAAAAGAGAGACGAAGAAATACGCGAAGCGTCAGATGACCTGGTTCCGCAAGAACGGGCGCATCTCATGGCATCGCGCATCGAACCCGGGAGCGGCAAGGGACGCCATTCTCAGGTGGTTTGATGCGAGGTAAAAAAAAAAGAGGGGGACAAACATGGGCCAGACCAACAACCTTCAGGACCACGTGCTGAACACCGCGAGAAAGGAAAAACTCGAAATCAACATTTTCCTGGTCAATGGAGTACCCATCAAGGGCAGGGTGCTGAGCTTCGATAATTTTACCATACTTCTCGAGGTCGACAAGCGGCAGAACCTGATCTACAAGCATGCCGTATCGACGATCGTGCCATCCAGGCCGATCTCGTACAGGGAAGAGGACTAAATCCCGCGGGAAACGTCAATGAGAAGACGTATTTGTAAAACGCTGTTCTATCTGCTCATCCTGGCCGCGATCTATGCCGCCATCATGTCTATTAAGCGGGTCGACGCCGGCACCATTGGTGTGATCACCGACAGGAGCGGCAATGTCGTAAGGATGGTTGCCGGCGACGGCAAGAAAATGTCCTTTGTCTGGCAGGCGGCCCTACGCTGGCGCTACAGGTATTCGACGCTATCCGTGTCGCGGACGGCGCATACCATGGCAAGGATAAAGTTCCCGGAACTGGACAATCTGAAAGAGGACTACTATCTGGTGAGGGCTTCCATGCGCATAGCCTTCCGGATCAATCCCGGGACGTTTCACGACATGTACGCGCTCGGCTCTTCAGGGAGCATGCTCGATACCCAGGTTTCCCTGGCCGCTCGGGACGAGCTTCTGAGGGTGCTCGCACCCTACATGACGCCCGGCTACCGTCGGGATGAACTGGCCGCGGCGCTGGAAACCGTCGCGGACACCGTTCGCAGGGACCTCGCAGCGAGGCTCAAGCCGTCGGGCATACTCGTCACTTCCCTGGAATTCCGCGGCCCCGTGTTCCTTCCCGAGAAAAAGGTCCATGCCGAGGGTCTCGTCCATGCCGCGGCACTGCGCGCCGTCGACAAGAAGAACGAGATGGACAGGATGGACGTGATGAACAGGATGCTGATGGAGCGCGAGAAGAACAAGTTCATGTACGCCCACCTGAACGAAATGTCCCGCTTGTTGAAGGACAATCCGGATCTACTGAAATATATTTATATTGACAAACTGGGGCATGATGTGAAGGTGATACTTTCTTCGGACGCCTCGGGTTTTCCCGCCTTGCTCGAATCGACAAGCAGGGAACCTCGGAAGATAAAAAAGAAGGAAGTCGATAATTTGAGATAACATATGATCAAGGAGTAATCTATGCCGTGCGGTAGAAAGAAAAAGAGAAAGAAAATAGCAAACCATAAAAGAAAGAAAAGAAGAAGACAGAACCGTCATAAAAAGAAGCTGTAATTCGTGTCGTGAAAGAAAAGAGATTGGCAGGACATACGGCCAATCTCTTTTCATATGAATATCTCGACTGTGGAGAGCCTCAACGGGTGTAATTGAATGGCCAGGAGATCGGGAACTCAGAAGGCGGGGGCCAACACCCTAGCCGGAAACGACAACCACTGGAAACGGCGGCCTTCAGAGATTCGCGGCTACCAGCGTACCTATTACTGCACGACCGACTCCGGCGATTACCTGCGTGTCGATTATCACCTCAAGGAAAAACGCGTCCGCCTCTACGTCGAGGCCTCCGGAGAGGGGGGCAACGCCTATTATTCGGTCATTACCGAGGGAAGGATCACCGCGGAGAAGAGCGTCAGCACCGGCAGGAGCTTCGGGTTCGCCGACAAGTTCAAAGAGCATGCGGAGGATTTTCTGACCCTCCCCAACCGTGAGATCATCAAGCTGATAGGCGGCAACTACGACATCGGCTGGGGGAAAAAGCGGGTCGAGAAAAAGACCGAGAAGGAACAGCGCCTTGAGGAGACGAAGAAGCGTTATTTCAAGGCAGAAGATGAATCGGAAGGGGGGGGGCCCCAGAGCCTCGCGGGCAGGATTTTTAGGATCAACCTGCTCGATATGCTGGATTTGGTCCTGGGCGTGGCGATCACCGCGGGCGCTTTCTTCTATTACCAGTACAGCCTTATCGTCGCCGGGGCGGTATCCGCCTGCTACGGCATCCTGACGGGATTGATCGACATATTCCTGCGCGGCAGGGATCCCGGTTTCCTCAAGGTCTTTTTGTTCCTCGCGGCGGGGATCGCCGCGTACGTGTACGGGATGTACCTGTAAAAGCCCACCAGGCCATTATTTTTTGCCGGATTGACATTTTCTTCTTGAAAAGATATTCTCCGGTCTTATTGTTGAACAGCCATAGAGATTATTCGGCAGGTAGAGTGGGCCATGGAAAAAAAGCAATCCCTCTTTTCCTCGTTGCAGATAGTGTGTTTTAAAATCGGCAAGGAAGAGTACGGCATAGACATCCTTCAGGTTCAGGAAATCCTCAAGCTGCCGCATATCACCAAACTCCCGAAATCAAAGCCCTATATTCTCGGCGTCATGGATCTCCGGAGCAAGGTCATCCCCATCATAGACCTGAGCACGCGTTTCGGCATCAAGACTCAGACCTCCGGCGAGAGCAGCAGGGCGATCGTTGTCGATATCGCCCACCGCAAGGTCGGGCTCGCCATCGATTCCGTCAGCCACGTCATCAAGGTGAACTCGGACGATATCGAGCCGCCCCCCCCCGTGGTCAAGGGCATATCCGGCAAGTATATCGTCGGCATCGCGAAGGTGGACGACGGATTCGTCGTCATTCTCGACATCACTCAGATTTTCTCCACAGAGGAGCTCGGTTCCCTCGACAGGGCGAAGGCGGATCAGTAGGCCGCTATCAGGATCGTTTCCATCTCATTCGTGGATATCTCCCTGGGCGAGTTCTTAAGGAAGGGATAGGACATCGCCAGCTCTGCGACGTCCTTGAAATCGGCGCGCGATATTCCGTACTGGGTAAGGCGCTGCGGTATATCCATGTCGGTTGCGAGTTTTCGTATTGCCTCCACCGCCTTGATGGCCGCCTCGATGACGGTAATTTCCTTCACATCCTCCCCCATGACCTTGGACATCTGGACATACTTGCCCGGTGAGGACGTCAGGTTGAATTCCATGATGTGGGGAAGGATGACGCACATCATGTCCTCGAGCTCAAGCCCCGTTTTGGATACGAGCGCGAGGGAGAGCGCCATCGTGAGCGAGAGTGACGCCGTCGCGAAGGCGATCCCGCACATGATCGATGAAGTCGATATGTAATGCCGCGGGGAGAGGTTCTTCATGTCGCGCGACGAGGCGTGCAGGTTCCTGAACAGGAGGTCGATCGATTTCAGGGCGTAGGTGTTGATGATGTCGTTGTTTTCGTGCGAGATGATCGACTCGGTGGCCATGCTGAGCCCGCTCATGGCGAGCTTCATGTATTTTTCCTCCGGGATTGACAACGACACGGCCGGATCGGCGACGGTGACTACGGGATACATCGACGTGTCCTGGAAAATCTGCCTCGTGAGGCCCCGGATTTCCTGAAGGATGAAGTAGGGCGCGATTTCCATGCCGAAGACCGGACCCCCGGGCACCGTGATGAAAGGCATCGGGGGGTAAATAATCTTGCCGGTCTTGATGAGCTCGTCGCTGAAGATGTAGTTTGTCACCAGGACCGAGAGAGCCTTTACCGCGCTCATCGAGTGAATGCCACCGAATCCCACCAGTATGTCGCAGTTCGACTTCTTCAGGTACGCGGCGGCCTCGTCGAGGTCCTCCGTGGTCGGGTCCGGGGGGATCTCGTCGTAGATGATGCAGTTCACGTCGGCCTCGCGGTAGCTGGCCATGATCCTGTCGATGACCTCTCCGAATATCTCGAAATCCGATGAGGTGGTTATAAGGATGACGCGCGAACCGACTTCGGCGGTGATGTCGCCAATGTCCGCGATGATGTCCTGCTTGACGTATATTTTTGTAGGGAGGTAGAATTCGGGTTTGATCTTCTGTTTCACGGTTCAACCGTCGTTATCGGTTTTCGAAACGCCCATCCCTGGCTTTGACCGGGGGGCGCATCCATAAAAAAAGCGGGCATCGCTCCGCTTTTTTCATCGATCGGTCCTTCGCGCAACCGCTTACGGTCTCATGAGAAACTGCGCGATCTTGGAGGCCACCTGCTCGATCACCTTGTTGTCGTTGAAATCGTACGTGCCGTTCGCGATCCTGTCCTTGATTTCTTTGACGCGATCTACCCGGATATCGGAAGCTTCTTTCACCACTGGCGTGAGTCGCGATACCTCGGCGGCCTGCTTGGCTTCGGACGATATATGAACCTCGTCGTTCTTCTTGGTTTGCCTCGATCCGGCCACATGCCCGGTCTTTTTTGTTTCGGCGATGGTGTTTATTTTACCAATTTTATCAATGACCATGGTGACTAACCCTGTTTTATTCTATTAAATGTATCGGTATTTTTTGTCAATTCTTTAATCATTTTGGTTCTTCAGTGGTACTAAAAAGGAATTATTCTTCATCTTCTTCTTCCGGCCCGGCCATGGCTTCGTCGTTGGATACCGCGATGGCGAATTCCCCCTTTTCAATGATGGTATTCGCTATCGACTCCACATTATCGGGTTCAAGGGGGATATATTCCTCGTGAAACTTGGTCATTTCCCTGCCAATGATCATTTCTTTTCCGGGAAAAACTTCGATGAGCGCCTCAAGCAGAGCCCTGACGCGATAGGGCGATTCGTACAGGACAATGGTTCCTCTCTGCGTGGCGAGCGCGCGAAGTTCTTTCAGGCGCTTGCCTTTTTTACGGCTGATAAAACCGGCAAAAATGATATTTTTATTCATAAAGCCCGCCACGGAAACGAGTGCGGTCAGCGCGCTCGGTCCGGGTATCGGCACTACCGGAATGGATTCTTCCCTCGCACGGCTTACAAGCAGGCTCCCGGGATCGGATATGCCCGGCGTGCCGGAATCGGTAAGGTACGCGGCGGAGGATCCCGAGAGAAGGTACTCCAGAGCCTGGTCGATCGCCCGGACGGACGAGTGCGTGTGGAGGGCCCTGGCAGGAAGGGATATGCCGTAATGGGTGAGGATCTTCCTGGTCTGACGCGTATCCTCGCAGTATACGGCAGAGACCTCCTCGCGGAGGATTCGCAGCGCGCGGAGGGTGATATCCTCCATGTTCCCGATCGGCGACGCGATCACATAGAGCGTTCCCGTTTCCATGGGACAAGTATGGGCGCGCGCGTGTCGCGTGTAAACGAGAATATTGCCCGCGCGGAGGGACATATCCCCATAAAAATAGAGGATGAGAGCGCGCATGGGTTTTTTTCTTGATTAATTTATGACCGGGGAAATACTGCGTGGGACCGGAAAAAACGCTACGGGGGGAGCCACATGCTGAGCGAATACCAGGGCCTGGCCGACCAGGTCAATTTTTTGAACATCTACAAGGCCCGTACCACCGTGTACCGGACCCTGAAGAAAACGCACCTTATCCACTACGCGGGACTCTCGTCGATCATCGGCGCCGACATCTACGTGAAGCACGAGAACCATAACCCGACCGGGTCGTTCAAGATCCGCGGCGCGGTCAATTTCATCGCGCGCAGGGCCGGCGACCTCGGCGAGAACGGAATAATCGTCGCGACCAGGGGGAACCACGGCCTCGCGACCGCATGGGCCGCCAGGCAGGCCGGGGTGTTCTGCAACGTGGGCGTGCCCGAGAACAACAACCCCGAGATCAACAACGCCATCCGCGGGCTCGGGGCCGAGCTCATGGTCCACGGCAAGGATTTCTACGAGACCAAGCACTATTGCGCCGACCTGGCGGAGCAGCTGGGGTACTATTACATAGAGCAGGGCAACGAGCCGGAAATACTGAACGGCCTCGGCACGATGGGGCTCGAGATATTCGAAGACCTGCCCGACACCGACATCATCATCGTCCCGGTGGGGGGCGGCGGCGGATGCGCGTCGCTCATCCGCGTGGCCCAGGCGATCAACCCCGAGGTGCAGATAATCGGCGTGGTCGCGGAGAAGGCGCCCGCGCTCGCTCTGTCGATCAAGAAGGGCGAGCGCGTCATCACCGAGAGCGCCGACACCTTCGCCGACGGTCTCGCGTCCAGGTCCGTGTTCGAGGTCGCCTACCTGATCATCAAGGACGGGATTTCCGACGTGGTGACCGTCACCGAGGAGGAGATAATCGAGGGCGTAAGGATGTCGCTCATGCACACCCACAACCTCGCCGAGGGGGCGGGCGCCGCGGGGCTTTCGTGCGCGATGAAGATCCGCGACAGGATAGCGGGGAAGAAGGTCGTGGTGGTCATGACCGGCGGGAACCTCGACCGCCAGCACCTTATGTGGGCCCTCGAGCGGAATGGATAGCATCCTTTCGCGGTTCGAGGGTGAGGCGCTCCCGGCGGTCGACGAGGAGATCGAGGCTGTCATACGAGCGGCCATCCCGGACGGTCCTGGGGACTTCGCGGGCATGCTCCGCTACCAGATGGGCTGGGTCGCCGCCGATTTTTCGCCGAAAACCCTGCGGGCCGGAAAGAAACTTCGCCCTCTGCTGTGCATTCTCTCGTGCTCCTCGGCCGGCGGCGCGTGGCGCAGGGCCGTCCCCGCGGCGGCCGCGGTCGAAATACTCCACAACTACACACTGATCCATGACGACATCATCGACAGGAGCCCCACCAGGCGCGGCAGGCCCGTGCACTGGACCCTGTGGGGAAGCGGTCTGGCGATCAACGCGGGGGACGCCATGCATTCCCTGGCCTACCGGGCCCTCTCCGGCCTGTTGCGTTCCGCGGACGCCGCGGTCGCGGCCGCCGCGCTCAGGGCCCTGGGCGACGCCTCGATCGAGGTGACGCGCGGCCAGCACCTCGACATACGGTTCGAACAGGTGGAATCGGTCTCTGTGGACGAGTACACCGACATGATATCGGGCAAGACCGCGGCGCTCCTCTCGGTGAGCTGCGAGCTCGGGGCGCTCGCGTCGGGCCCCGGCTCGGTCCTTGCGGAACGCTTCGCGCGCTTCGGCAGGGCGCTCGGCCTGGCGTTCCAGGTAACGGACGACATACTCGGCATATGGGGAGCGGAGGCCGATACCGGCAAGTCGACCGAGTCGGATATCGCCATGCGGAAGAAAACGTTACCGGTGATCTACGGCCTCTCGAGATCACCCGCGCTCGTGGAACACTACCGGTCCGCCGCGGCGGACGATTTCGTGCCGAAGGCGGTGGCCCTTCTGGACGCGGCCGGAGCCAGGGACTACTGCGAGGCCGTGGCAGCCGATTACACTGAAAGGGCGCGAAAGATTCTCGTCGATATCGGCGGCGCGGACGCTCCGGTGTCGAACGAGGCCCTCGGCGCGCTCGGGGAGCTGGTCGCGCAGATGCTCGGCAGGGAACGTTGATCCCGACCGGGAATAGTGCAGTATGCGAACACGGGCATTATCCAGAACAATTGCCGCGTTCACAGTCGGTGTAAGTATCGTTTTGTCCTGCCGTGATTACAGGAGTGACTTCGAGTCCCTTGTTTCAATTAAAGAATTTGATGATTTTCCGTCTCTAGATTTTGAAGGAGAGAAATCAATCGACAACAGGCATTACCAGGGCGTATACCGCACGGGAAAGAAGGCGAATGCATATTTGCTCGAAAAGGCCGTATCAAAAAAAAAGACCAGATGGACACGTGCTTCCTTGCCGGTATCTTTAACCGAGGGAGATATCACCCTGATTCTGCTGATGGATATTAATTCGATAATTTTTGAAAGGTTGATACCCGAAGAGATACAGGGTGGATATGATAATTATGGCGCTGTTGCATGGTGGCAATGGCTTCATGAAAATGAAACAAATAGAAAATTCGTAATAGATAGAATAAAAGGAGAATTGCTCCATCGTGATGAAAGATAAGATCATCCTGTCGTCACGGAATACCTTCTTTTTGAAATTCATTCTGCCAGTCGCGTTGCATGTGCCCTGCGCTTTTTACTTTATCGTCATGCTGATTTTTATGACCGGATTCTAGCCGTGGATTCTGGTAGCCCCGGGAATAATGATCGTAATGTGGTTCGTGATGCGAAATGTCATCAATTTGAAGCATGTCAGCATCGACGACTATAATTACTATATCTCCAATTTCAGCCAGGAGATCAAGGTGCCGAGAACGAAACAGGTCGGGGTGGAGCAGGTCAGCTACGCGACCGTTGAGCTCGTGAAAGTCAGTTTCGATATCAAGACGGATTTCGGACGGGACGTCATCTTTTCCCCGAAGTATCGCATCGCGCTTTTCGACCGATGGTCGCAACACCCAGTGGTGGAGGAACTAGATCCTCTGCATAATAGCCGATAGTTATCGGTATAATATGCTTTCATTCACAATTATACGCGAATATCATCATCATCTGCTGATATATCAAACTAGCCGGTAGTGAAATCCAGTATCGAGAATGCGTCCCAGAACCGAAGATCGTGTATCCCCGGCAGGGAACTGAACACCCCAAAGAGTGATCCAGCACACAGCCTGGCCGTGACTTCGCACAGCCACTGCATGATTACGACACCGATAACTATCGGTGATTTTTTTATGGAGAAGCGCCCTGACCAGGAAGGGTAGATATAATCGGACAGCATCAGTCACGATCTTCGATACGGACTGTTTGTAAAACTTGCGCATGTCCGTCACCTGCTCGTATTCGTCCTCTTCCAGGGAGATGTGAAGCCGGTGCCATTGCCGCTGGGGATCGTCGGGCTGGTACTGCACCGGCACCGCATGCACACGCCTCTCCTGGTGTTCGTCTGCCATTCGCCTGAGGAGCATTCTCACTATTTTTGTCACGGGACGCCTTGTCCTGCAGGAAGCGATTTCGAGTAGCAGCATGACGTCTTTGGGTAAATACAGCGTTGTTTCGGTGTACATTGTCGTTTCCTCCTGTGGTGTGTTCATAGGGGGAACGGATAATAAGTGATTTTTGTGCGAAGTTTTTTTATAGGAGATTAATATTTGGGGGATATATCCCCCAAATTGTCGAAATCTCACATTTTGAGATCGATATGCCGATAGCTATCGGTTCATCCCGGCCCGTATCAGTCTCAGCGCGCCGCTTGCGCCGCAGATTGCCGCCAGGATAAGGGCCGCGCCCGCGAGGATGCGGCCGGTGAGAGGGTCACCGAACACGGCCGCGCCAAGGACCATGGCGAAGACGATTCGCGCGGTCGATACGAGGGAGCCCATGGCCGCGTCGACGTACTGCTGGCCCGCGGTGATGAAAAACTGACCCGCGACCGCGGCCGCGGTCGCCAGAAACGAGTGGACCGCAATCATGCCCGTGGGCATCACGAAGACCGGAACCGTCAGGACGCCGGTGATGGCCGCCCCCAGGCCCATGAGGTAGAAGAGTATCACGTGGCCCTCGTCGTACTTCACAGCCTCACGCAGGTAGGCCACCGCGAACGCGGCGAACACCGCCGAAACCAGCGCGAGTATATCCCCCCTGTTGACCTGAGCGAACGAGGATAGACCGCCGGCCGGCACCGCCACCAGGTAGGTTCCGGCCATGACGACTGCCAGGTAGAGATACGAAACGCGGCCGACCTTCTCGCGGTTGATGAACGGGGCAAGGATGAACACGAACACGGGATAGGTCATATTCATCATGTTCACCTTGGTCACGTTCGAATACTCGAGCGCGACGAAGAAAAAGAGGACCGCGCAGGTGTTGAAAACGCTCCGCGAGAGGATGTAGCGGGGCGCGACGGGGCGGAGGCTTTTACCCGCGACCAGGGCGTATCCCCCGAACACGATGAAGCCGGCGGCGAATCTGAAGAAGGTGAGCTCGGTCGCTGTCACCCGTGACGAGTCGACCACGAGCTTGCCGAACACGGTCGACAGGGCGAAAAGAAGCGCCGAGACGAGGATGAAGAAGACACCCCGGGCCAGCACGTGGCGTCAGGATGCCGCGGCGCCGGCCTTTTTGCCCGCCATGATCCAGCCGATGATGCCCGTTATCATGATGCAGATGGCGATGAGCTGGGCCTGCGTGAGCCCGGCCACGACGCTCGGGTTGAGCCGGATGAACTCCACCAGGAATCGGGGGAGCCCGTTGAGGAACAGGTACAGGAAGAATATCCGGCCCGGGGCGAATTCGCCCTTCCGGAGCTTCATGAGCGCGATGAACACGAGGAACGAGAACATCGACTCGAACAGGGGCGTGGGGAAGACCGCGCTCGAATGGGGCACGATCCCGTTGGGATACGGCGTGCCGAGAAAGCTCTCGGTCTCGATCCCGTAGCAGCCGTCGCCTGACACGTGGCAGCCGAGGCGGCCGATGCCGTAGCCGAGCGCGATGGCGGGCGCCACGATGTCAAGGATGTCGCCGTAGCGTTCGTTGTTCATTTTTATGACGATCAGGCACACGAGCACGGCCATGATCATCCCTCCGTACACGGAAAGCCCCGCGCCGGAGAAGATCATCCCGCGCGGGTCGCGCGCGAATTCGCCCAGGTTCTCGAGGATGTGGAATATCTTCGCCCCCACGATGGCGCTCGGAATAGCGGCGAGGAGCAGCTTGTAGGCCAGCTCGTCGTCCTTGTCGCGCGCGCGGAGCTCGCGCTCGGTGAGCAAAAAGCTCAGGTAGAAGGCCAGACCCAGGGTGATGCCGTAGGTGCCGATGGTGATCATCTTGTACTGTGCAATTATCGGAAACATCGCGCGACTCCTCCGGGGGCCTTCGCTTTTCGCGAATCTTCGGTAACTCCCCGATCGTGGTTATATCTTACATTCGAAAGGGCGGGACGGCGCATAATGGGGCGTCCTTGCCGGCCATGAGAATTTGAACGATCTCGATATTTGTCAAGCGTTTATCCGGGGGATAATTTTAGAGGGGGATAATTTTTTTGTTTGTTTTTTACGATATACTATGATAGGTACAGGAAGCCTCTGGCCCGTGCCGGGAGGAAGCGCATGGACAACAAGGAACGAATAGAGCTCATACGACGCGGAAACGATCTCTTCAACAGGGGGGATATACCCGGCGCTGCGACGATCTTCCAGCAAACGGGATATCGCGACGGCCTCACCAGGGTCGCCGACCACTACTTTTTCGACAGGCGGCTCCCGCTCGTGGCATTGAAGTATTATCGCCTGGTGAACCGGCAGGACAAGGTCAGGGAAATCTACGACCGCATGGTCTTCGCACTGGGCAAGTGGCTCGGCAGGGAACCTGAGAACCAGCCACCCATACCCGAGCCGAAGGTCTCGCCGAAGCTGAAGATCTATGCCGAGGAAATCCTTCGCGACCTGGCGGAGAAAGAGAAAAACGGAGAAAAAAATGCATAGAACCTTCCGGGAGGCGCTGCTTCCCCTTATCGCGTTTATGATCGTATCCTCCGCCGCGTTCGCGGCGGAACCGTTTGATGCGGGGGACTACCTGAAAAAGAACGTGGTGCAGAAACGCCTGAAAAACGGCATCACGGTCATCCTCCTGAACAGGGGCTACGCGCCGGTGCTGGCCTTCGAGATCGCCTTCAGGGCGGGCTCGTCGGACGAGAGCTACCGGACCACAGGTACCGCGCACCTCCTGGAGCATATGCTATTCAAGGGCACCGACAGGATCGGCACCACGAATTATGCCGCGGAAAAAAAACTGCTCGCCCGCATCGAGGCGGTGGGCGAGACCATTGATAGATTGAAGCTTTCCAATCCCGCCAACGGCGAGATACCCGCGCTCGAAGCCGAGCTCCACCGACTCGAAAAGGAGGCGCAGGCCTACGTGGTTGCCTCACCCTACGACAGGATTTACACCGAGAACGGCGGTGTGGGCTTCAACGCCTCGACATCGAAGGATATGACCGGCTACTACATCGAGCTCCCCGCATCGAAGCTCGAGCTCTGGGCCGATCTCGAATCGGAACGGCTTCGGAACCCCGTGTTCAGGGAGTTTTACCTGGAGCGTAACAACGTGGTCCAGGAGCGGTTGATGAGCGCCGATTCCAAGGGCACGGGACTCCTCTTCGAGCAGTTCATCGCCGCGGCGTTTGCCGCGCATCCATACCGCCACCCGGTCATCGGGTGGCGCTCGTCCATACCGTTTCTCTCGCTCGGGGAAACGATGAAGTTTTACAGGACCCATTACATACCCTCGCGTATGACCATATGCATCGTGGGCAAGCAGGACACGGACAGAACCCTCGCGGTCATCGAGCGCGCTTTCGGCGGGCTCGAGCCCATGCCGGATCCGCCCTATGTATCCATCACTGAGGGCGTACAGACCGGTGAGCGTCGCGTCGAGGTGGACTTCGCGTCTGCGCCGTACCTGGTGATAGGATGGCACAAGCCCGCGTATCCCGACAGGGACGACATACTCTGCGAGGCCGCGGCCAGCATGCTCGCGGATGGGAAATCTTCGCGCCTCTACAGGTCGCTCGTGCTGGATCGCAAGATCGCCTCTTCTGTCGCCGCGTGGAACGGAGCGCCGGGAGGACGGTATCCCAACCTGGTGACGCTTTTCGTGACCCCGCGCGCGCCGCACACGACCGAGGAGGTCGAGCGCGCCGTGTACGAGGAGATGGACGCCTTCTTCCGCAACGTCACGGAGGAGGAGCTCCGCCGGGTCATCAACAAGGAGGAGTCCTCCACCGTGTTCGAGCTCGGGTCGAACAAGGGCCTCGCCTCGATCCTGTCGTATTACTCGGCTGTTCACGGTGATTGGCGGCAGGTCATGAATTACATGGACGTGCTCAGGGGTGTCACGCTCGAGGAAATCAGGACACTCGGGCCGAAATATTTCACTAAGAACAACAGGACCGTGGGCGTGTTGCGAGATTCCCGCGCGCCAAAAGGGGGAAAAAAATGAAGCGTGGTGCAGTAGTAATCCTCGCCGCGGCCATTGCCCTCGCCTGGCCCGGCCCCCTCAGGTCGGAGAAGACGGCCGGCGTCGACCTTCCTCGGATTCATTCCTTCAATGCATCCGGCGGTCTCGTGGTCTATTATGTGAAGGACGAGCTCCCCAAGACGACCGTCATCGCGATGGCGCGCTTCGGGCGCCTCTACGAGACACGGGAGAACGCGGGCATATCCGACCTCCTTGCCAAGGCGATGAGCGTGGGCGGTTCCAGGAAGTATCCGGGCCAGCTGCTGCACGACCGGATTGACTCGCTGGGCGGGAGGCTTGCAATCTCGGGCTCTTGGGAGGACACCGTCATCACGGTGAAGGTCCTGGACAGGTTCTCGGACGAGGCCTTCGATATTATCGCCGATCTCCTGGTAAACCCGGCCCTGGACGACGCGTCCATCGAGACGGCGCGTGCGCTTGTCATCGACGACATAAAACGCCGGGACGACGACCCCGCGGACGCCGCGTTCGTCAAGCTGCGCGAGCTCGTGTTCGGCGGCACCGGCTACGGCGCCAGGCCGAGCGAGAAGAGCGTGCGCTCCATCACCGCCGCGGACATCAGGGCGGCTCACGCGCGCTATTTCGTGTCAGGGAACATCATGGCGGGAGTTACCTCCCGCGCTGATATCGAAGCGGTGCAAAAATCGGCTTCACGCGCATTCGCCGCGGTCCGGCCCGGGAAGCCGATCGATTATCCCGTGGACGATGCGTGGGTGAGATCCGTGATCGCGGGGGCGAAGGGCAAGGTATACCTCTTCCCGAAGGAAATACCGCAGGCGACGATAGTTATCGGTACGCTGGCCCCGCCGGTGCGCGACCGGAGCTCCTACTCGCTGGCGCTCATGAACTATATTCTCGGGGGGGGCTCGTTCAATTCCCGACTCATGGACAGCATCCGGGTCAAGAGGGGGCTGGCGTACGCGGTGCAGTCCATCGTGCGCCAAAGGAGGGATACGGGGATGTTCATCGCGTTCGCCCAGACCGAGAATAAAAGCGCGGGCGAGGTGCTCCGCCTGCTCAGGGAGAACATTGAAACCATGGCACAGATGCCGCCGTCCAGGGAAGAACTGGAATGGGCCCGGAACTCCATCGCGGCGAGTTATATCTTCAATTTCGACACTCCTGCGAACGTGGTGGAAGGGGCACTGTATATCCGCCTCAACAAGCTGGACGATCGGTACTACGACGAATACATCGAGAGACTTTCCGCGGTGAAACTGTCGGACCTGCCCGCCGCGACCTCGAAAATGCTGGAGGGCGGGACCGTGGTTCTCGTCGTGGGCAGCACGAGTCTCGTTCCAGATCTGAAGAAATACGGCGAGGTGGTGGTGCTGGATCATTGACCCTGCGCGTCTCGATCTGGACAGAACGGGCACATGCATCCTTTTGCAGCGTATATGCAGATCCCCGCGCCTGAAAAGAGCCGCGCCTTAGCCCACGCCGCCGGGGCGATTTCCGGGATAAAAGAATTCCTTTATACTCAATACTCGCGGGTTTTTTTCCGAAAATTAATTCGATGCGCAGCACGGGCCGGTTCCCGGTCCGGTACGGGGAAAAACACACTTGCGGGGTCCAGGGATGGCGAAAAAAGTAGTTGATTTAATGAATTATAAAATAGAGAAATATTTGAAAGAGAACGGATTTATCGTTAAAAAAGACTGCAACAAAAACGTGAAGATTTTGATTAAACTCAAAAACGGCGAATAGCGGCACTGACGCTTGAGGCCGGGGAGATATTGATGGCCAATGACCTGGACGTCACCAAGCAGAACCTGCGTGATGAGATCGACAGGCTCAACTACGAATTAAAGGTCGAACTCCCGAAGAGGATTGCGGAAGCGAGGGCCTTCGGGGATCTCAAGGAGAACGCCGAGTACGACGCCGCGCGCGAGCGCCAGTCTTTCGTGAAGGCCCGCATGGCCCAGCTCTCGACCCAGCTCAGCCAGCTCAACCAGGTGAACCTGTCAGACATTGCGGAAAACAGCGTGGGATACGGCTCGCAGGTCACCGTCATAGACACCAATACGTCAGCCCGCACGGTCTTCACGTTCGTTTCTTCGGGAGAGGTGAACCCTTCCGAGGGTAGAATATCCCTCTCGTCCCCGATCGGGAATGCCATGCAGGGAAAATCCCCCGGGGAAACAGTGGAAATCACGATCCCCGCCGGCAAAAGAAAGTATTATATCGAGAAGCTTGTCACGATCCACGGGAACGTTCTCGAAAAGGCGAAGGAGTGATACGGAATTGGTCATATCCCCCTCGACAGGCCCCTGCGTTCGGATAGATACCCGGGCGATGACGATCATCCATCAAGCCGAGGCCGCGCATACGTGAAACAATCCCTGAAAGAACACCTTTCGTGCCTCAACCCCGGCGATATGCTCGTCGTGGTTCATTCGACCGTGCTGTCGCTGCTGATCCTGTTCCGGTATTCTGCGATAGGCCCGGAGGCGATGCCCTACCTGATGAAATTCCTCGCGGTCCTCTTCCTGGCCGCGGTCGTCGCTCCTGCGCTCGACAGAATAGACCACCCGCTCGCCAGGAATCCCCTCGTGGTCATTGCCAGGAATGTCTACCCCATGACTCTTCTCGGCGCGTTCTACTACTGGTCGTATCCCGTGAGCCGGATGTTTTTCGACGCTCCGATCGATCCTCTGCTGCAGTCCGCCGATACGGCCCTGTTCGGCTTTGACCCGGCGAAAGAATTCTCGGTCATGACCGGCAACAATTTGTTCGTGACCGAATGGATGTATGTCTCGTACCTGTCGTTTTACTGGGTGTCGCTCTACCTTCCATTCTATCTGTATTTTTCCGGCCGGATGAAGGACTACTTTTATGTGATCTTTACGTCCGGCCTGGTGATTTTTTTCTGTTTCCTGTGCCACGCGATCGTGCCCTCGCGCGGGCCCATCTATTTCGATCCGGCCACGTACGGGCATGTTTTCGCCGGTCCCGTGAGCCGTATCGCCGCGCATTTCATGTCGTTTGCGGACATTCCGGGTGCCGCGATGCCCTCCGGGCATATCGCGGGCACGCTCGTGGTGCTCGCCCTGGCATGGAAATTCGCCAGGAAGGCATTCTGGTTCACTCTGCCGGTCGCGCTGAGCCTGTGCGTGGCGACCGTATACTGCCGCTATCACTACGCAGTGGACGGCATCGCGAGCGTGGTGATAGTCGCCGGCGGTCTTCTGGCATCGAAGCACCTGTACCCCGTCCTGTTCCCGCGTTACCAGGAAGCGTACGACGACGATACTCGCCCCGCAGTGGTGCGGCTGGGATTGAGGGGGATCATGTTTCGCAAAAATTCCTCGGACACGGCCCGGTATTGAACAAAGGATTGACAGGCTGAGTGGCGTGTGCGTGAACTACTGGGGAAATCGGGGAAACTGTGGAGACGAGGGGAATCGAACCCCTGACCTCTTGAATGCCATTCAAGCGCTCTCCCAACTGAGCTACGCCCCCGGTGAAAAACAGATGGTAAATATTGTGGAGGGTGCTTTTTGTCAATAGAATTTTTCCGGTGTGGAATTTTTTATCTTGCGCTTCCGGGAGCAGGGGTAGTCTCTTGACTAGCTAAAACGCCGGGAAACATGGTATCTGTAATGTTTATAACCGAGTATTGAACACGATGATGGTCTACCTCTTTATATTTATTTTTGGTATTTTCGTGGTGCTTCTCGTCATGTACATAGTGTACACGTACGTGATGCCTAAAAAGATCGATGAGATCGCCAAGATGATAGAGTCCGGCCAGACCAAGCTGGCCATCAAGAAACTGAACGACCTTCTTGCCAAGGACGAGCGGAATCCGCATGCCCATTATCTCCTCGGAGAGGCCTACCTGAAGGATAACAATGTCCGTTATGCCATCATCGAATTCAAGCAGGTAGTCAAGATCGGAAGGTTCGACGAGCGCATCAAGGAGACTTATATCAGGACCCAGCTCGCCCGGCTCTTCAAGGACATCAACGCGACCAACGACGCGAAGAAGGAATTCCTGATCCTCACGACCCTGGAGCCCGACAATTTCGAGAACTATTTCGAGCTTGGGGTGATCTTCTTCAACACGAACATTATGGACAAGGCCATCAGCTTCTTCAAAAAAAGCGTGGCGGTGAACCCCAAACACCAGCCGTCGTATTACTTCCTGGGACAGATATACTACAGGAACGCGTTGTACAGCGAATCGAAACAGGCCCTGGTCGAGTCCATACGCCTGGACGGGATGGACATGAAGGCCCACTATTTCCTGGGATTGGTCCTGAGGCAGATGAGCGATTTCGAGTGGGCCATCAAGGAGTTTGAGATCGCGCAGAAGAGCGAGGATCTCAAGGTCAAATGCTTCCTTGCCAAGGGTTCGTGTTACATGGAGAAGGAGCTGCACCCCAAGGCCATCCAGGAATTCGAGCGTGGGTTGAAATACGCGAAGCGTGGCAGCGACACCGAGCTCAACCTTCGCTATTACCTGGCGCTCAGCCAGGAGAAAGTGCGCGACCTGCATTCCGCCATCTACCAGTGGGAAAAGATATCCGAGGTCCGGCCGGACTTCAAGGACGTGAAAGACAAGCTCAAGACCTACGCGGAATTTCGCCAGGACGACCGCATAAAGGACTTCCTCATCGTTGGCCTGTCCCAGTTCGAACACATATGCCGCAAGATAGTCGAGGCCATGTCCCACAAGATCGTTGACGTGGACATAATCAGCGACACCGACATCGAGATCATCGCCACCGACACCGACAGCAAGTGGAGGAACACCCGCCAGACGAACAAGATATTCAGGATCGTGCGCACCACGGACGCCATACAGGAGAAATACCTGCGCACCCTGCACGAGACCATGCGCGCGAAAAACGCCCACCGCATCGCGGTGATCACGGCCGGGGAATTCGCGCAATCGGCGGTGGATTTCGCAAACACCAGGCCCATAGAGCTGTACGGCAAGGCCGAGCTCGTCAACATGCTGAAAAAAACCTAATACAGAATGGACGCTGTTTCATCCATCCTCAGAAGGGTCCCCCTTTTCCGACACTGCACCGAAGAGGAGATTGACCGCCTGAAGCAGGCCGGGGCCGTCTCGGCGGTCGGGAAGGGCCATGCCTTTGACCTGAAAAAGATCGGAACCATGGCGGTAGTCTTATCCGGTCTCTTCGAGATCGAGGCGCCGGGCAAATCGGACATCCTCTACCTTTCACCGGGTTCGTTCTTCGGGACCGTGCCCTTCACCGACCTGCGTCCGGGGGGAACGGTCAGGGCGCTCGTGGATTCCTCTCTCATGATTTTCGGTGCTGAGGAGCTTTACCGTTTCTTCTTTCTTTCGTTCAGGTCGCTCAGGGGATACCTCAGGACGATCGAGAAAATGGGTTTCCCGCTTTCGGAAGACGGAAGCGCCGGAGTGCGCGACACGCGGGTCATGACCGTGTGCGGTCCCGCCGGCCCCTCCGGGAAGTCGTTTCTTGCCGCGCTTGTTGGTTCGGCCCTCGCGAAAAAGGGGCCCTCGATAGTCCTCGACCTCTCGGTTAGCGAGAACTCGGTGTTCGATCGCCTGGGGGTAAAGCTCACTCCGCCGCTGTCCCACCGGCCCGCGGTCGATGAGGAAGCCGCGGGCGGGGTGCCGGAGCGCATCGAGCGCGCCGCGGAGGGCCTCGACGTGCTGAACGTGACGTTCGGATCGAAGGTGGCGGTGGATCCAGGCCTGCTGCAGCCGCTCCTTTTTCTGCTGTCGAAAAAATACCGTTATGTGATCATGGATTGCTCCGGGTGGAGCGACGCGGTCCGCGACCGCGTGCTGTCGCTCTCGGATCGCGTCTTCGTCGTGTTGGGCGACCGCAGGGACGAGGCGAGCATGCACGGGGTACTCGACACCTGCCTGCGCGAGGGGCAGAGGGCCTACTACGTGCTTAACGAGTTTTTCGCCGGCGAGGTGCGGGAGTACTCGGGCGGCCTCATACTGAAAAAATTTCCCGGCGGCGGAGACGACGCCGCGGCATTCATGGCGAGATTGACCTCCGAGGGGGCCGTCGGCGACATCGCCTCTCTCATCACGGGCAGGAGGCGGGCGTTCGTGCTCGAGGCCCGCTACTCCGACGCCATAGTGCTGGGGGGGTTCTTTGAGGCGCTGCGCGCTTCGGGCGCGCGCTTCGACACGCTGTACTCGTCATCCACGGGCACGGTCGCGGCGGCGCTTCACCTCGTCTCCGCGGACGGCGACGCCTTCCGCAGCCGGATGGAAAAGCTTTTTTCGCCGGGACGTTTTTCGCGGATGCTCGACGTCGTGTTTCCGGACGGGCACGTGTTCAAGGCCGGTCCCGCGGCCCGTTTCGCGGAGGAAGCGGCCCGCCGCGCGCGCCTGGAGTCGTTCAACGTGCAGCTCATGGCGCTCCTCGCGCCGACTGGAGGCGACCGGAGGATTTTCAGCACGGGGAACGTGAAGGATATACTCGCCGCGTCCCTGCTCGTGCCGCCGCTCTTCGAGGAGCGGGACATCGCGGGCGCGCGATACGGATCCGGATATCCCCGCGTGCGCGCGCGGTGCGAGGACCTGATACGGACCGACATCGACGAAATCGTCTCAGTGGCCGCGGTACCGCGCGGTCCGGGCGGGTTTCGCGATACGGATATGCTCGGCTTCTTTCGCCGCTTCCTCGCGGACGCCGAGGCGGATTACCGCCTGGAGGCGAGCGGACTCGCCGACAGGTATATCCTCATCGACCCTCCGGACAGGGACGTGGCGCCGGGCACGCTCATGGAAGAGGCCGGTAAAATATCCGCCAAATTATTGAAAGACCTCGAAAAATAACCTTGATTTTCGCCCGGGTCCGTGCCAGAAGTTGTCCACCGGCACGGCCGAGACCACCAGCGAGGAGATCCCGATCCGATGAGAACCAGACTGACAAATTTCCTTCAGGCGGTCGTGCTTATCGCGGGCGTCCTGTACATCGTCCTCGGGATATTTCTCTATCTCTCCCCGATATTCGCCGGGTATATCAGCGAAACGTGGACCGAGCAGATCCGCGACAACGAGCTCGTGGGGCCGCTCTACACGCTCGCCAAGGGCTTTGCCATACTGCTCCTGATATGCGGCTTCGCCATGGTCATGCCACTGTTCGACCCGCTCCGCTACCGGGGACTCGTGTACTACAACGGTTTTTTCTTCCCGCTGCTGACGTCCGTACTCTTCCTGAAAAACGGCCTGTCGTACCTGCTGGTCAAGCAGGCGGCATCCGCCGAGGTGGAGGCGATGAAACAGGGGGGTGAAGCGGTGTCGTTTCCCTGGGGATATGTCGCCATAACCGTGGTCGGGGGGCTTTTTGCCCTGATCGCGATATCTTCCATTGTCGCACTCCTTGTCACGAGGAGGCAGGCGCTGGATGGAAAGGAGTGATTTTTTTAAATTTTTTAATTGATTAATACTAATCAAGTTATACTATTGCCATTCGAAAACTATAGAGGGGAGCCGGACATGGATCTTAACACAAAGAAGGTTAATAATGTCATAGTAATCTACCTGAAGGGTAGGCTTGACGTACATCTCTCGGCGGAAATAGAAAAAGAAATAAACAGTATCATCAATAAGGAAACCGGCGCCAATCTCCTCATGAACCTCAAGGAAGTCGAATACATGAGCAGCTCCGGGCTCAGAATATTCGTCTCCACGATGAGAATCCTGAAGGAATCGAAGCGGAAGCTCAAACTCTGCAACATGAACAACGCGGTCAAAAAAATCTTCGAAGTCGTGGAGCTTATGGACATGTTCGATATTTACGACAGCGAAGAGGAAGCGTTAAAGAATTTTTAACGTGTACTGGCATGGTCCCTGTCGTTGACGTCTTTGAGTGTATTTTCAAAACAGCGTGATGACGATTCTGTAATCTCTATATCCGATTTCGGTCCGATCGGCTTTGATCGGCGCAAGGGCGCCCCGCTCGAAATGCAGTTGCGCCGCGGAGTCAGGAACCATCTCTATCACCAAAAATTTCCCCGTTATCGATGGCCCCTCTGGGTGTTGTCTCCCGGCACGGGTGCGGGGCATCCCGGCATCCAGCCGGTGAAATGCCTTCTCAACTCCACGCACAGGGAAGGCATGATCTTCAGTAATTTTCTTTCCAGCGAGGAACTCCACATCGATCGTGGAGGGATGATATCCCCGAGCTATGCGCCCTGGTCCGTCGAAATCTGGATAGCCGGCAAAAATGGAATTCACCGGGTCGCAGACCGCCCCGACACGTTCCGGTATGCGAGGGATCTCAAGGACTCCACGATTCGCTGCACGTGGGAGGAAAAGCATTTCAGGCTCGAGATGCTTTTTTACGGAGCGAGGACCGGGCTGGACGAGGCCCTGGTCGACATCAGGGTCGTGGTAAAGGAAAAGGCCGGGGCCTCCCATGTCCTCGTCGCCGTCAGGCCCTACAACATCGAAGAGCTTGGCACGGTGACCGCCGTACGCTATGCGAAAGACTCCAAGACCGTGCAGGTCAACGGCCGTCGTTCGCTGCATGTCAGCACCGCGCCGGATTCGATGCACACCTCGAGCGCCGCGCTCAACAGAGACATATCGATGGACCAGAGGGGGGCGGACGTGTCGTGCCCCGACGGCATGGCCGCCATGGCGCTGGCGTTCCCGCTGAAGTCGGGCGAGAACACCCTCACGCTTCGCGTGGCGCTTGATGGGGCGAAAGATCTAGGCGGGGGGAAAATCCAGTACGCGAAACTCAGGCAGTCCTTCACCGAGTTCGCGTCGATGAGACTGGACGGCGGGATGTCGCTGACCCTCCCGGACAAGGACCTCGAGGGCTGGGTGCGTTCTTCCAAGATATCGCTCATGAATTTTACCGGCCGCGAGGTGTTCAGGGCCCATCCCGCGCCCGATTTCAAGACCGGGCACCTGATTGTAACGGCCCTGCACCGCATGGGGTATTTCAACGAGGGTGCGGAGCTCATCGACGGCATGTCGAACGCGCTGAAATTCGATGAAAAGCACTTTACCCTGAACGACGCGGTGGCGGTGTCGTGCGTCATATCGTCGCTGGGGGATCATTTCTCGTGCCAGCGCGACTCTGAATACCTGCAGGCGCATTTCGGCTACATGAAAAAAATCGCGACGCCACTCATCGAGTTCACCTCGAGGATCAAGAAATGGGGTGCGCTCGGGACGAACACCATTGCGCGGAACCTCCTGCCCGGGGACCATCCGCTCGACTATGCGATCATGTGCCATGCCCTGTCGCATTACTCCTACTGCGCCCGGTGCCTCGGCATCTTCGGGGAGGAGTTGAAGTTCGCGGCCGAGGACAGGCGGCTCGCCGAGATATACACGCCGGCACTGACGGCGGCTTTCTCGGGCCTGACCGACGATTTTGACGGCGAGCGATACCTGTCGTCGTTCATGTTCGGCGCTCCTTCAGTGCTCGACGCCGCCGCGAAAAGGCCGCCGCTGCTCGCCCCCTCGGCGGGCCTCGACGTGGCGGGCGGGCTTGCGATGTGCGGCTGCATGGCGGCGGCCAGGGATCCCGCCGCCGTCGACGCGGTCACGGCGTTGCTCGCGCCCGCCCATTCCACGCGCATCATACCCGAATTCGCGTCGCCGGTCGATTTTCGCGGCGTGGCCGGCGAGGGCGACAGCAAGGTCGCGGCGGCACTCGCGTTTACCGTTATACGTAACTTGATGTTTCGCGACAGGGACGAGCGGCTCGAGCTTTTCCCCGTTCCCAGGGCGGAATGGTTCGAAGCGGGCTCGGAGATCAGAATCGTGAACGCCCCGTCGCGTTACGGCATGATCGGCATCAAGGTGGTTTCAACGGCCACCGAGATCCAGCTGCATTTCGAGATGCTGCCGAAGTTCGTGCCTCCGGAGATCGTCATCACACTTCCCGTGAAGGTGAAGATCGTCCCCGAGGACGATTATATACTAAAGAAAGAATTCGATACGACCTTCGTGATAAACGGCTGGCCGTCCATTGTGAAGTTCGCGAGAGTATGACGGGCCGGATCCCCCAGGCCCCGGAGAAATCATGGTAGTTCCCGTTCTCGTTTCGTTCCTGGTCATTCTCGGGGCCCTAGTCCTCTACCTCTATGTGCTCGCACCGAAGCTGAACGTCCTGAAGCGCGCCGATGCGCTCATGCGGCAGAACATGGTTTCGGAGGCCATCACCGAGCTGAAAAAGGCCCTTGACAACAATCCCTCGAACTCCGTGGCACATTACCGCCTCGCGGAGATCTACCTCAAGCACCGCGACACCGATAATGCGGTGCTGCACCTCGATTCCATCATGAAAATCGGAAAATTCAATTACGAGGTGGAGCGCACCTCCGTAGAAAAGAAGCTTGCCCACTGCTATATTTCCCGCGGCGACAAGGAAGGCGCGTTCCAACTGTACGCCGACGTCTTCGCCGTGTATCCCGGCGACCCGGAGGCGCTCTATCACCTGGCGTTTATTTCCCTTGGACAGGAATACTTCGAACTGGCGCAGAAGCTATTCGACCGGCTGGTGCAGGTCGAACGGCACGGGTTTGATATCCTCTTCGGCGCTGGCATCGCGAACTATCAGACGCAGAAGACGAACGAGGCCGCGGGATTCTTCAAGGAGGCGCTGGGCATAAATCCTTACTCGGACATCGGCAACCTTGCGATGTCGTTGACCCTCAGGAGAAAGAGGGACTACAAGACCGCGTTGAACTACGCGAAGATGATCGTCGATCATGCGAAGGACCCGACCGCGCTTTTCATCGGTTCCCGTCTCCTCGGTCTTCTCCTGGTGCAGGCCAAGCGGGCGGTCGAGGGCGTGCGCGTGCTCGAGGATCTGCTGGCCCATGCCAGGAAGAACGAGATGACCGAGGAGGTGTCGATGATCCTCTACGACCTCGGTTTCTCGGCGCTCAATGCGGAGATCACCGACCACGCATACGAGTACTGGAACCAGCTCTACCAGCACGACAAATCGTACCGGGACATACAGATGCTCGTCACCGACCTCAGGAAGGAGATGGACGCCGATTTGCGCCAGAACGAAGGCGGCGACGGAACGGTCATCGAGCACACGCGGCAGTGGCTGGAAGAGGCGTTCCCGGAGGATTTCCTCTGGAATATCTGCGGGCTCAAGAGCGATACCAGGGTGAACATCCGCAACGTGGTCGCAACGATACGGACGCCCTCCGACCGGGGGGATGAAAAGGGCCAGGAATCATCACCCGCCGCCGCCGATGCCGAGGAAAGGATCGCGGCATTTCAGAAATTGGACCCCGAGCGCTTCAAGATCGTATCTAACCGCGTCCTCGCCAAGATGGGATACCGCGTTGACGAAATCATGGGGACCTACCGCGATTCCGATGGCGTTGATTTCCTGGCACACGCGTCGACCGAGAAGGAAAAGGAAACCATCCTGGTCTGGGTGCGCCGATGGAAGGACATCCGCGTGGGGGAGATACCCATCGGCAATTTCGACCAGGCCATGCACGACTTCAAGGTGAAGGAGGGGGTCTTCATAACGGCCTCGGAGCTCACCCCGGGCGGTCTGAGCGTGGCAAAGAAGCTCCCCGAAATCAGGATCGTCGACTCGCAGGAACTCGGCATGCTCCTGAGCGGGTTGTTGTGACCCCGGGTATCGCGATGCGCACGCTCCCGCTCGACTCGATAGACCTCGCAGACCGCTCCTTCAAGATAAGCAGGGACCTCCTGGACGACGGGTTCGTCCGCTCGGTGCGCGAGTCGGGCGTGCTCGACCCGCCGCTCGTCCTCGACAGGGGTGCAAGGCTGGTTCCCGTTTTCGGGCATAACAGGCTGCGCGCGCTCGGGCTTGCGGGCCGTGATCGTACCCCCGCGGTCGTGGTCGACGTTCTTAACCCGGGCGAGTACGTGGCGGGGGCGCTTCTCAAGCACGCGCGCGGGGAGCTGGGTCCCGTGGGCAAGATCCGCCTCGCGGGCATACTCGCCTCCGGCTTCGGTGTAGGTGAGGGGGATATACGGGCACTGGCGGCGAGGTCCCTGGCCATGCCTGCGGACTTCGCCGCCGGACCGTCCGCGGACGCGGTCCTGGCGCTGCCCCCCGCGCTTCGCGATTACCTTGACGCAAGGGACATATCCTTCAAAACCATCCGTCTTATCGCCGGCCTGCCGCGGGACGCGGTCGGATACCTGGATGCGTTCGCCTCGCCCCCGGGGATGAAGGTGAACTCGTTTCGGGCGATGGTCGACATGCTCGCGGTAATGGCGGAACGCGAGGGCGCGGCGGACTACGCCTCGCTCGCCCCTGCCGGCACCGCGGGGCCGGCGGCGCACGACGCGGCGCTTGAGGCGCTCCGGGCCGCGAGGTATCCGCGCTACGCCGGCATGAAGCGGAAGGCCGACTCCGTAGTTTCGCGTTATGCGGCCCTGGGCGTCAGGGTCGACTACCCGCCGCATTTCGAGGGGGATTCGCTCACCGTGAGCCTCGAGCTCAAAAGAGGGGAGGACCCGGCGGTCCTGCTGGAGAGGCTGTCGGATTCCGATCCCGCGGGTCTCGCGGAGCTTCTCGATCTTCTGTGATGCGCTTCAGTGGATGACGTTCGTCTTGATTTCTTCCGTGGGAGCGGTTTCCGGTTCGCCCTGCGAAAGGCTCAGGATGATGCTGTTGAAGAGGAATCCCGTGACCATGAACCGCGAGAACTCCTCGTTCGACTTCGCGATTTCGAAAAGCTGGTGCGTCACGTAAATGCAGTTGTCCATGAGCTCGCGGAGGAACACGTCGTTCGAGGACTCGTTCGTCTGTCGCGATACCTGTGAACGGAGGGCGACGCTTTTCGATTGGGTGATCAGCGCCGCGAGGAGCGATCGGAAGAAGTGATCGAAATCCCTGTGGTAGGGCACCTCATATCCGTTCTTCAGGTGTATCATGGCGTCCCGCGGTCGTCGATTTTTTTCTGTATTCTGTCAAACTGGTTTTTGAAGAGCGAACCGAGCGATGTGTTGCCGGCATCGGCTGACGCGCCCATGAATTTTTCGTAATCCTCGCGCTCCTCCTTCCTGAGGGCCGCGGTCTCGCTGAGGACCAGCCTTTTCTCGTCCTGCTTGAGGTTCACCGCGGCGACCCTTATCTCCGAGCCCGCGGCGTATTTTTTCTGGATGTCGGTGCCGGGAGGGCACGCGAGCTCCTTTTTTGGAACGTACCCGAGCATGCCGTTCGAAAGCCTGACATTCAGCCCGCCGCCGGTCACCGCCTCGACAGTGCCGACGAGCACGGTTTTCATCAGGTCGCCCGAATCGTCCTTCCATGGATTGGGGCCGTCGGTAACCAGGTCCAGGGAGATTTTCCTGTCCCTGCGGTTGATCTCGGCGATCCTCACGGTGACGCGGTCGCCCCTGCCGAGAATATCCTCGACCCTGTTGACTTTCCTGATAAGGTTAAGCCTCGACAGGGGTATGAATCCCTCGAGGCCCGGCTCGAGCTCGGCGAAGGCCCCGTTCCTGATGATGTTCACGATGGTAGCCTGGATCTCGGATCCTGCCTGGTAACGATCGATGGTCTCCCACGGGTCGTCCGAGCAGTCCTTGATGCTCAGGGTGATCTTGCCTGCGTCCCAGTCGATGGATTTCACCGAGGCGGTGATCTCCTGCCCGGGGGAAAAGGCAGCGGGCTCGACGCCCCTGCTGCGGGAAAGCTCCGATCTGGGCACCATCCCCTCGACGCCGCCGATGTCCACGAACAGCCCGAAATTTTTTACGGACCTTACCTCTGCCTTGACGGTGTCGCCCGCCCTGAGGGTCTCTTTCAGCGCCTGCTCCTGCTTGTCACGCACCTCCTCGAGGAGCGCCCTTCGCGAGAGTATGATATTGCCGCCCTTTTCGCGGTACTCGATTATCTTGAAGGAAAACGACTTGCCGATCATTTCTTCATGCGAAGCCGGCTGCCGGATGTCAATCTGGGAGAGGGGGCAGAAGCATCGCTTGCCGGATACCGATACGGAATATCCCCCCTTGACCATGCCGGTCACGCTCCCGTGAACCGGTATTTTCGATTTATAGGCGAGCTCCAGCAGCGATTGGTTCATGCTACCCTTGCCCAGGCTGCTCGTGAGACGGACTTCGCCGCCGCCCGTGGAAACCACGTAGGCGTCGATCCTGTCCCCGGTTTTAACGCTCATTTCCCCCTTGGCGTTCCTGAATTCCGAGGCCTCGATGATAGCCTCGCTTTTGCCCGAAATGTCCACAAATACGCTGTCGCCGTTGATGGCAACCACCGTGCCATTGACCCGCTCGCCGACGTCAAATCCGTCGCGCCTGTTCAATGAGCTTTCGAGCATCTGCTCGAAGCTTTCTTCCGGGCCGTTCTGGCCCCGATCCTGTTCGTTCATTCCCGGAATCTCCCTTCAAAACCCGAATAATGCCGATATTATACGGCTTTTATTTCACGGAATCCCTTCCGCGAGTTATTGCTACATTCAATACTAATCTTCTAAAACCCGTCCCGGAGGCTTAAAAGCACTCCAGCGGGAATCCAAGTACAATATAATTATATGCCCTTCTTTAAACCAATAAATTTTTTAGGGGGAGACGGGAAAAATTGGCAGAAAAATACATCAAAAACATTTGACATAATTGCCAATTGCCATAACTATAGGTTCATATATAGAAAACTCATCAATGGAGCGTGCCATGAAAAAACTAAGTGCAATCTTAATGATAATAGCTTTTACCGCGACGGCAATTCTTGCCGCCGATAAATCGGCCAAAGATTACATTGCCGACCTGACGCCCGACAAGGACGAAAAAACCATCACCACCGCCGCCGAGTGGCTCGGAAACAAAGGCAACAAGGACGCGGTGCCCGCGCTCACCAGCCTGATGAGCGACAGCAGGGTCAAGGTAAGGGTCGAGTCCGCGGTGGCGCTCGGACTCATCTCCCAGGAAGCATCCGCCGACGTCCTCAACAAAGCGCTCATCGAAGATTCGAGCGCCGAGGTGCGCTATGCGGCCCTTCTTGCCACGATGCGCATCGGCTCCAAGAAATCGATCGACACCTACAAGCAGTCCCTCGAGCGCGAGAGCGATCCCTACATACTCGATCTTCTGAAGAAGCTCGAGGCAAAGGCCAAGGGAAAGAAATAATATAACGGTTTAGCAATTTTTTGAAAGGCGCATGGTGGCTAGAAGGCATCATGCGTTTTTTTGTCCATGGCCCACGTGAAGGATAAAAACAGCAACTCGTACCTGGTGTTCGACATCGAGACCGTCCCAGATGCCGCGCTCATCAGGAGCGTCCGCTACCCGGACGAGGACATCAATGACGTCGAGGCGGTAGAGCGGTACCGGGCAGACATATTCACCGCGACCAACGGCGCGTCACAGTTCATACCGGCGACCTTCCAGCTGCCGGTGGCGCTCTGCCTGGCGCGGGTGCGGGGCGACCTGACGATTGAATCCATTGCGAGCCTCGACGAGCCCGATTTCCGCACCGAAGAGATTTCCCGCGCGTTCTGGCGCGAAGTCGAAAACTCGCATCCTGATACGGCCCTGGTGACCTTCAACGGGAGGGGTTTCGACCTGCCCGTGATGGAGCTCATGTCGTTCCGGTACGGGATCCAGGCCAGGCGCTATTTCGGTGACAGGCAGGCGGGCAGGTACCGCGCCGGCGTGAAGCATATCGACCTCCAGACCTGGCTTTCGAACTATTCCGCGGTGCGTTTGAACGGGGGGTTGAACCTTCTCGCAAAGGCCATCGGGTGCCCGGGCAAGGGGGAGGTGAACGGCGATGCCGTGTACGGCCTCTACCACGGGGGGAAGAAACAGGAAATAAGCGATTACTGCATCGGCGATGTGCTCGACACCTACCTGGTCTTTCTCCGGACCATGGTCATGCAGGGCGAGATATCGCCCGGTCGTGAATCCGATATACTATCCGGCGTGCGTGAATACCTGAGCCGGGGCCGCGAGGCCGTGCCCGCGCTGGGCGCCTACCTGGACCGCTGGACCGGGAGATGAACGTTACGCGTCACTTTCCCGGCAGAATGCGGACCGCGCCCGTGTCGGCCGACGATACCGTCATCGCGTAAAATCTGAGGGCATCCGAGATATCCCGCGCGCGGTCCGCCGGGGTGAAAGCCTTCGTCCCCCTTTTCATTTCGGCCTCCCTGCGGGCCTTGAGCTCGTCCTCGGCCACGAGAAGGTTGATGGTCCTGCCCGGTATATCGATGTCGATAATGTCCCCGTCCCGTAGCAGCGCTATCGTGCCGCCTGTCGCCGCCTCGGGGGCCACATGCCCGATCGACAGGCCCGCCGTGCCTCCCGAGAAACGGCCGTCGGTGAGAAGGGCGCACTCCTTGCCGAGCCCCATCGACTTGAGGTAGGAAGTGGGATAGAGCATCTCCTGCATGCCGGGACCGCCCCTGGGGCCCTCGTACGTGATCACGACTACGTCTCCGGGCCGGATGGAGCCGCCGAGGATCGCCTCGGCCGCCTTCTCCTGCGAGGTGAAGACCTTCGCGGGCCCCCTGAACCGCAGTATCTTCTCGTCGACCCCCGCGGTCTTCACCATGCAGCCCTGTTCGGCGATGTTGCCCGCGAGTACCGCGAGCCCGCCGTCCGCGCTGTAGGCGTGCGCGATGTCGCGCACGCAGCCCTTTTCCCTGTCGCGATCGAGCTCGTCGTAGATGGCGTCCTGCGACCCGAGGACCAGATTGCGACCGGAATGCGCCGGCGCGCTGTGGTACAGCTCCAGCGCGCGTGGCGTCGCGGTTTCGCGCATGATGTCGTGCGAATCGATGACCTCGCCGAGGGTGGGCGCGTCGATGCGCCTCACGCGCCTGTCGATGAGCCCCGCGCGGTCAAGCTCGCCCATGATGCCGATGATGCCGCCCGCGCGGTTCACGTCCTCGACGTGGTAGGGCGAGCTCGGCGCGACCTTGCAGAGGTTGGGCACCTTCCGCGACAGGCGGTCGATGTCCCGCATGGTGAAGTCGACGCCGGCGGATTGCGCCACTGCGAGCAGGTGCAGTACCGTGTTGGTCGAGCCGCCCATGGCGATGTCGAGCGACATGGCGTTCAGGAACGCGGCCCTCGTCGCGATGGAGCGGGGGAGCACGGACTCGTTCCCGTTGAAGTAGCAGTCCTCGGCCATCTCGACGATGCGGGACGCGGCCTTCTCGAAGAGCGATACCCGGTTCCTGTGGGTCGCCACCAGGGTCCCGTTGCCGGGAAAGGCCATGCCGATGGCCTCGCAGAGGCAATTCATCGAGTTCGCGGTGTACATCCCCGAGCATGAACCGCAGGTGGGGCAGGCGACCCGCTCGATCTTCGCAATTTCGTCGTCGGGAATTTTCGGATCGGCCGCCATGACCATCGCGTCGATGAGGTCGAGCCTCCTGTCGCCCAAAACGCCGGCCTCCATGGGGCCGCCGGACACGAAAATGGATGGAATGTTCAATCGCATGGAGGCCATGAGCATCCCCGGCACGATCTTGTCGCAGTTGGCGATGCAGATCATCGCGTCGACGCGGTGCGCGTTGCACATGTACTCGACGCTGTCCGCTATCAGCTCCCTGGAAGGGAGGGAGTAGAGCATCCCCGTGTGGCCCATGGCGATCCCGTCGTCGATGGCGATCGTGTTGAATTCGGCGGCAAAACAGCCCCTGGCCTCGACGAGCTTCTTGATGTACTGCCCGATATCGTGCAGGTGCACGTGCCCCGGCACGAACTGCGTGAATGAATTGACGATGGCTATGATCGGCCTGCCGAAGTGCTCCTCCTTCATTCCGTTCGCGCGCCAGAGGCTCCGCGCCCCTGCCATGGTGCGCCCCTGCGTGCTTATCGCGCTCCTGAGTGGTATTGCCATGGTGTCCTCCCTGGAATCCTGCCGGTTCTGGCGGCGGTATGCCGCCATGACCATCAGTGCCCCCACGGGGCCGCCCGTGTCAAGAGGATTATGATTTCGGGGAAATGGCCGCGACGTCGGATTCTATTCGATGTTCGACCGGCTATGGGATCATTTCCCGAGCCTGGCGGCCCTTTTCGCGATTTTCTTTTTTATGGACTCGAACGAGGGGGGCGGGCCGGTCCTTACGGCCTTGCCGTCGATGAACAGGGCGTCGACGATCCCCCATTCATCCAGGTTGTCTCTGTCGAGGGTATCCACTTCCCGGAACATGACGCGGTCACCGACTTCCGCAGCGGCCCTCTTCGCCCTTTCGCATACGAGGTTTTGCGCCGGGCACCATCCGTTCACGAATGAGGTGACCGCCACTTTACCGGGGACGCGCTCCGGCTTGTTGGCCGGTACCGGCCACGCGGGAGGGGACGCCCTGTCGGTGAAAGCCTTCCATACAAGGAGCGCGATCCCGTCCCTGTCCGCCCGCCGATACCCGTGCTTTTTGAACCATGACGCTTTCATCCAGAAAGGAAGGCACAGCCCCCATGCCGCGATGCCCTCCGCGCCTGTGCGCCGGGCGTCCTCCTCCGCGGCCGCGAGGAGCATGCTCCCGAGTCCCCTTCCCTGGAAATTGCCCCGGCCCTCCTTGTGCCCGTGGACCCAGATGCAGTAGATGAAGAAAAGCCCGCGGCCTTTCACGTAGGAATGCTCGATCGGTACGTACTGGATCATGCCGCCGACCGCGCCGTTGTCGTCAAGGGCGAGCTTCACGCGAAGGCTTTTGCCTTTCATGCGTTCGTACCAGCGCGCCTTGTGGTCCCCGGCTTCCTGCATCTCGGCAGACCAGTCCTCGAGACAGGCGAAGTAGATGGGTTTGTTGATTTCGTCGAGGTCGATAACTCTCATCGGGGTCCTCCTTGCAGTGCGTGTGATTATTTTTTTCAAGTACGGTCCCGTTCGGGAGCCTGAACCTGGCGATATGCGTCAGAAGCTCGTCATACCTTTCGTACACCCTGTAGACCGACGCCCCGATATCCGTTCCGTCCGATTCGTCATCGTAGAGATCCTGCATATTGAAGTCCATGCGGCCCTTTCTTTTTATTGTTGTTTGTATTCAGTCTTCGACGGCACCCATTCATCCTATTGGCATGGATTAAGCGTCAACCATTCCGCGCTGTTTGTTTCGCGAGCAGATCGTAAATTTTTCCGATCAGTTTTTTGAACGGGTTTAAAGTGACCGGGTAATAGTAATCGGATTCGAACCATCCGCATTCCCGGAAATACGCGTAATCCCGGAATGTTTCATCGAGCATTATCCTTATGCTCGTACGCGACATCCTGAATACCATCAGCTTGAACAACGATGGTGGCGGGTATTTTTTACCCACGATGCCTGCATGAAAGATGCGGGCCTGTCTGTCAATTTTTGCTTCATTTGCCGCGCGTGACTTTTCAGTTATCGGTTCACGCGTTTGCAGACAGGTTCCGGCGGTTACGTTGAATCCCAGCCCGTTCCCTATGAAGTTGAAATACCTGACGATATCCTTGCCCCCGTAAACTCCCTGGGCTACGATGCTCGTGAACGCCCTGCCGAAAAAACGCGGGCGGTGGAAAACGAACCCCAGCCTGTCCAGGAATATCTTCATGGTCCCCGATACGTTGAACGAATAGTTCGGGGACGCGAAGATCACCCCGTCGGATCGAGTCATCTTTTCGATCAGCATGTCCCTGTCATCCTTCAGTGGGCACAGCTCCTCGCCCCTGTCAAGGCAAAGCTTGCATCCCCGGCAGGTTTCGATGCGGCATTCGCCCAGCATGACGATTTCATAATCGACGTCCCCGAGCGATTGAAGTTTTTTTAGCAGCGTCTCGACGGCTTCATGCGTATGCTTCTTCCGGGCGCTGCCGATAAATGCCGTCACTTTCATGATGTTTTTCGTGCTGACCATGACTTCCGGTTCATTCAGGCCACTCCCTTTAAATGAAGCCGAACCGTCACTCGAAGTAATTCTTTCGCTCCTTCATTCCCGGTATCGTTTCTGCCAGTCCCTCGCGGTACGAGGGAAATTCCGGCTTCCAGCCGAGGACTCTTTTCGCCTTTGCGTTTGAAACCCTGCAATCCATGCTGATAATCTCGAAGAGATCGTTGCCGAGTATCAGCCTGATGATGAATCCAGGCCGGTGCCGCCGATGACGAACACGTTTGTAATGCTCTTTTTCTTTTCCATCGTTAACGTTGTTCATGCATGCCTGATATCGACCGGCCCTTGCGCTATATCAGTTCGTCAATCCGCGTCGCGAGACTTTCGCTTATGCCGGTTATGGGCAGCCTGGTTTCTTCGCTTGCGATCATGCTTCTTTTATTGAGAATGTATTTCAACGGGCCCGGGCTCGGCTCTTCAAAGAGCAGCGGTATGAGCCTCGATGCCGCGGTCCAGAGCGTTCTCGCCCCGACATGGTCGTTTTCCCGCATCAGCTTGTATATCCCCACATACTTTTCAGTGTCGACGTGCGCCGATGCCATGATCCCACCGTCGCCGCCGAGCGCGAGCATGGCGAAATAAAGCATGTCCTCGCCGGCCATCACGGAAAAATTATCCGGCCTGTTCATCAGGAGGTCCATGGTCTGCGTGATGCTGCCGCACGCGTCTTTGACCCCCACGATGTTTTTTATCGCGGCAAGGCGCCGTATCGTCTCGTTCTCGATGTTTCTTCCGGTACGGTGCGGGATATTGTAGATTATGACGTCTTTTGCCGTGCTTTCGGCTATCGCCTTGTAGTGCTCGTAAATGCCCCGCTGGTCGGGCCTGTTGAAATACGGCGATACCGAGAGTATCCCGGAGAAATCGTATTGCTCGATCCTTTCAAGGCGGCGGATGACCTTCCTGGTGTAGTTGCCCCCCGCACCGAAGAATACCGGTATTCTTCCTTTCACGATCTCGATGGTCGATTCGACCACGCGCAGGTATTCGTCGTCCTCTATCGACGGGCTTTCCCCCGTGGTGCCGAGCGGTATGATGCCGTCGATTTTTTTATCGATGTAATAATTGACCAGATTTTCATACGAGGCAAAATCGACTTTTCCGTCCCGGAAGGGTGTGATAATCGTCAGCCATACTCCCTCGATATTCATGTGGCGGACATCCTCGTGAAGTATTCGGCTTTTCATGTTCCGCATGGTGATCCCTTTTTTCTTGCATGTGGGATATTCCAATGGCACACACAAAGCCAGACACCTGCTACATACATCACAAGGCTCATTGCCGGTCAAGTAATTGTTCCGGTCCGCGGCAACGCTACACAATAAAGCCCCGCGGCGGTATGCCGGGGGCCCTGTGCCTTAACTACCGGTTATGGAATGCGGGGATGCCTGGCGACCTGGACCGCCCGTCACTCTCGCAGGTTCACCTTGCCGAGGTCGGCCTTTTTCGATTTCAGGAAGGCGTAGGTGATCTTGTCCATGGTGGCGCCGTCGAACACGGCCTTCCTGACGTCGCAGTTGAACGAAACCCTCTCGAGGACGGCGTTCCTGAACGAGGCCTTCTTGAGGTTCGAGTACTCGAAGGCCGTTCCCCTGATCGTGAGGTTGTCGAAGCTGAGCCCCGCGAGCTCGCTGTGCCTGAATTCCACGTCGTCGAGCTTCGCGTCCTCGAAAGTGACCCCCTCCAGGTTCGACTTATTGAACCTGGCTCCGCGCAGGTCGGCCGAGTTGAAACTGCAGCGCTCCAGGTTGCAGTACTTGAACACGGAATCCCTGAGGTCCGCCCCGTCGAAGCGCACGCCCTCGAGGTTGGCCGCCTTGAAACTGCTCCCGGACAGGTTCGAAGAGGTGAAGTCCGTATTCGCCAGGCTGCTGAAATGGAACCTGCCCGATTTCAGGTCGACGGAGTCGAGTTTCGCGTCCTCGAGTTCGTTCATCGAAAAATTCAGATTCATCCTCCTGGAGAGCTCCTCCCTCTTCTCGGCGATTTGCTCCGCGATCTCGGTGATGTCACCGAGCGACGCCGCCGTTTTCCGGTACGCGGACTCCGCGTCGAGGCCGTCGTTCACCAGGTCGGCGTATTTTTCCTGCAGGTCGTTCATGATCTCCTCCTTCAGCTCGTTCATGATCGCCGTGCCTTCATAAGGCTTGAAGGCTTCGTCGACGAATTGCTTTATTCTTGCGTTCATTGTATTCCTCCGTTAGATGAGACGGTCGATCAGGGACTTGACATGTTCCCAGTTCCGCCTGTTTTCCGCGTAGCGGGTTCTTCCCGCCTTCGTGATCCGGTAATACCTGCGCCGCGCGCCCCGGGTCGCGTCCCCCCAGTACGACTCTATGCAGCCCTCCTGTTCCATGCGCTTGAGGCTCGAGTACATGCTCGCCTCTTTCAGCTCGTACTCGCCTTCCGTGGCGGCGCCGATGAGCTTGCCGATTTCGTAGCCGTACCTGTCCCCTTCGACGAGCAGCTTCAGGATTATCGTGTCGATGTGGCCCCTGATCAGATCAGATGAAATTGTTCCTTCTTCCATTGTTGCCTCCGATCTTGAGTACAATATATGATAAAGTACTATGTCTGTCAAGGTAATATGCCAAATAAAATACTACTTTAGATAAAATTATTGGAAAATGCGGGGATATATTGAGCGGAAGAATGATCTTCTTATTATTAATGCGGCTTGCAGCCGCCGGGAAGGATATGCGCGAGCGGCATGTATATCCCCAAAAAAAGGGCAGGGTTGCGCTTGTCGGTCGATCATAGTCGGAAGGGATATGCCGATGCTGAAAGCTCGATACAGTGCGGGATATATCCCACAGTCTCTTATCCGGGCACGCTCCCGGAAGAAGTCACGGCAGCCGCCGCGATCGGGAACGGGTGCGCCGCGGGATACGGAACGAAGGTGCGCTCTTTAACCGGCGGGTTTTCACGCGTTCACCGGGAGGATCATCGACCGCAGTGTGCCATTGAAGATATGATACAGAATCATGCAGGTTTCCATGAAGTGGACTTCGAACTCGGGCGCCCGCGAGTCCCGTATCATCGTCGGCCAGCGCGCGCAATCCCCCTTCGTGATCCAGAACAGGTAGTCGCCGTTGTCCGTGACCGCCCACGGGAAAATCCCTTCCTTTTCCGGGAAAATTGCGATGGGATAATAGTGCGGAGATTCGTCCCTCAACATGTTCTCGTATTTCAGTATTTCTTTCGATTTCGACGCCAGGTTCAGGTTCCGGTTGTCCGAAAACGGGTTGAACACGCTGATGAAATCATTCCAGCCGTGGTCGCCGTAGGTCTCGATTATCTTCCTGTAATCCTCGGGGACCCGGATACCGAGTTCCTTTTCCACCTGGGCCCAGTCGCCCTTCGCGTTCTTCGGGTCTTCGGGAACGGGGATCACTTCCTCGAGAAGCTGTATCATGCCATCCACCCCCAAAAAAATACTTGATTCCGGGCGCGGCCAACCGCCCGATGATCACGGATGCGCCGATGGCAGATCCAGGGCGCTCCGCGCGGGCGCCATGTAATGTGTGTATGTTCCCATATACGCCGGGAAAGCCCTCGAGTCAACCACAAGTTGATTTCCCGCGGGGTTTCAATGACTAATATTTTCGCGACGTTCGTGCGATAATTTATCTAGACACTATTTTCTGGAGAAGACGATGGCTTTTGGCAGGGACGGTTCCGAGGTCGAGCTGCATTCGCTGGATTTGCAGAACAGGATTTTTAAGGATGCCCTTCTGGACATCAGCAATTCATCAAGGGAAAAAAGGATCATCGAGATTTCGAGAAAGGCATTGAAAGAAGCGAAAAGAATCGGTGAAAAATACGGTTACGCGGAGATCATTTGAATGCCAGGATATACCCGGCCCGGCGGCAACCTCCCGCTCAGTATCTCGCGCCCGCGGCACTGAGGACCTTTGCGATTGCCCTGTTGCCGCGATCCGTTGCCAGGCGCAGCGCCGTTTTCCCCTCGTTGTTCCGCGTGTTGATATCGGCCCCTTTTGCAAGCAGTACCTGTACGACCTCCTCGTGACCGCGGCTCGAGGCCAGCATCAGGGCGGTGTACCCGTCTTTCGTCCTCGCATTCACGTCCGCGCCCCGTTCCAGGAGGAGTCTCACGCTCTGCAGGTATCCCTCGCGTGATGAGCCTTCCGGTGTCCCGCCGCCGTGTCTCGTTTCCGCGTCCTTGTTTTCCCCGCGGTCGAGCATGAGCTGCATGGTTACCGTGTTGCCGTTGACGGCGATGAGGTTCATCAGGGCCGTCCTGCCGTCCACGCTCCTCGCGTTCGCGTCCGCGCCCTTATCCAGCAGGAGCCTGATGATCCCGACGGCGCGATGCCCGTTTTTACCGGATGAAGATATCGCTCTCATGAGGACCGCTCCGTTCACGTGCGCCCCCTTTTCGATCAGGAACCCGGCCATGTCCGTGTCGCCGTCATGACAGGCTTTCATCAATGCGGTCCGGCCTTCGGCGTCCTTCATGTTCACGTCGGCGCCCTGCTGCAGAAGGGACTCGACGTTTTTGATGTCGCCTCGCGAGACCGCGGCGAAAAAATCCCCGATGCTGTCGGCGCTGGCCTGTATCGCAAAAAAGAGGATGACCCCGGCAACGGGTCGTATCATCTTCGTCAGAGCGGGTTTCTTTGTCCTGCCATTGCCGATCGCCGGCAATCCGCACGCATACGTATGTATCTCATTTTTCATTTGTAGAAATCGCCGTATTTCTTGTTTTTCATTCCGGCGATGAACCCGCCCATGCCGTCGGTTTTTATTCTCCTGATGTTCTCGATGATCTGCGTCCCGTTTAGAGGTTCCAACCGGCCAAGCTTGTCACACGTCTCGAAAGCGTCGCATTGCCAGCAGCCATTGAACCGATTCTCGATACAGCACCGCCTGATGTCGCAGCCGGCCGAGCCGCCGCCTTCCCTGCAGGATTTGTTGCATCGCATGCCGGTATCCCAGCATTCCAGTACGTCGATGCAGTCGCGGTATTTTTCGAACGCTTTCATCTCCGGGACGAGGTGCGACAGCTCCCCGGCCCATCTGGAAAACTTGACGGTTTCGAATTCATCGAGGACACGGCGTGCCAGGTCCGAAATCACTTCCATGCGGATAAAGCAGTTCCCGCAGTACAGGGCGCAATAGCTTATGTCATCGTAATCGGCCATCGTCGGTCAGGTCACCATCAGCGAATGGACGGCCTTTATCGTGTTCCAGTTTCTCGTGGTGCAGGTGCCCCATTTTTCCCAGGTCGTATTGTTGAGCTTCGTCCTTCCGTAACCGTTCGGACAGTAAATGTAGATATGGTCCTGCTTTATTGCGTATTCTTCACCGCCTGTCCTGAGCTTCTCGACCGCGTTCCTGTCGATATCACCCGGGGAGCCCCCGTAGAACGTCACATGGAGAAACGATTCGTCGTGCGCCGGGTCCAGGAAAGGATTGTTCGAAATGATGGAAGCCATGTCCCCTTTTGATTTCACGAAAATGGTGACGTCAAGCTTGAAATTATCGCGCAACAGTCGTTCTATCGCCGCCGCGAGCGATTCGTTCCGTGCCTTGCCGCTCTCGAATACGATGTTCCCGCTTTGCAGGTATGTCGCTGGCTCCGCGTATCCGTTGTCGGCGAGGGCTTTCTTCAGCGCATCCATTTTCAGGCGATTGTGCCCGGATACGTTGACCGCTCTCAGAAATGCCGCGTATTTCATTATGGAGCCCCTCCGGGTTGTGCCGGCACGGCGCCGGGTGTCATTTTCAGGAATCGATATCAAGATCAAGGTAGAGGCGACCGTCGACTTCGATTATGCTGATCGATGTTAATGACAGATCCTCGATATCGTGACCCCAGATGCCGTATTTTCCATTCGTTTCATTTCTGTTCAACAGCTTTTTACGTTCTTTGAGGGGAATTACCTTGATGCTCGACGATTTCTCCTCTTCACGATATATCTTCTGGTATCGATCGCATACTATTGATATAACATAACGCAACGTGCGCTGATCGGGACGTGTGAACGAAATTTTTTCCCGATAAGGACGCGTAAGTGGATAATCGATGACCAGAACGAGGTCGCCGCCGTTCCAGATTATGTCATCGCCGTTGACGATCCTGTCCCTGAATCTCTCGTATCCGGCGATATCGATCCATGGAATGCGGCCGTCGGGATGGTCCTTGAGTTCCGGGCCTTCGGCCCGGACCCGGACATCGATGCGCGAAATTACTTTTCCGCTTTCGATCTTCTTTCTAAGATTCGTTTGTGACGTTTTCTCGTTATCTTTCAGCCTTTCGATGTCCGTTTTTCCGCACGATATGAAAAATACCAATGCCATGACCGCCATGCTGGAACATTTCATGGGAGGGTGCTCCTTTACTACAGGGATATCGCGTAAAATATGGAAATCATACTACATGTTGAATTGCCAGCCATGCACCCGTTATGGTAATCGTAGCGTGCCCCGGCTTGCCAGATAACCGTTTATTGACACGATTGTATGCCCGTCACGTGCGGAATCAAGCAGTTTTCCAAAAACCGGCCCGGGCGTTTCAGAATCGGTTTCATCACAGTGTATCAGTCCCCGCCATGGAATTGACCAGGTACGGCCACACGGGGTCGCGGCACATCGAGTATGATGATGGGCAAGAAAGGGCTTGACATCATTGGAATCGTTCTTTTTTATTTTGCCCATGCCCGCAATGCGAATTTTCGTCGCGATTCTCATTTGCCTCGGACTCGGGGCGCTCGCCTGCATGCAAAAGACGGTGAAGGAAGCCACCGACAGGCGAACATCAAACCGGGGGGAGTTCCCGCGATGCGATACGGATCTGCTTCCTGAGAAGTTTTCCGTGTACACCGCCGGCGACAACATGGTTGTGAATACTCCGGGTCAGGGGCTCGAGCGGAAAATCCTTCCGACGATCAACAGCTACACGACCGCGCCCGGCTGCTACCTTGTCTGCTACTCGCGCCTGCGCGGCGGCAGCATATACGGCGTCGGCGGCGGCATCTACGTCATGGGGCAGATACGCGTTCCCGGGCGTTACCGCGGGCGCGTGTGCCGTCCCGCGGGCTACGAGGCGAAAGACATCAGCGCGGAGCCCCGCTTCAAGGACCTATGCGGCGGGACCTTCAGGACCTGCAGGGGCAGGTGCTGGGCGGGCGGCGATACCGGGGGCTGGTTCGGCATCCAGTAGCGCGATGCCTTTCATCCGGGGGCGGGCGCTCCGATCAACGCATGCCGCATAACGATCATGGCGGATAAGAACGATGTTCATATGCAGGGGGAGGGATGAAACAGATAATCACCGCAGGCTGCCTCACGCTTGCCGTCTTGCTCATGGGGATGGGTAGAATCGAAATCATCAATGATGATTTTAAAAATGTTACGATTGTGGAGCTCAAAGTCAACAAGGGCTCGGATGAAATGCCGAAAAGTCTATCCGGCCAATTCACGTTCACGAGGGAAATTAAGAAGGATGGCAAGGGCCCCCTCATGATAACCTTCAAGCTGGATATGTCAAGCCAGTTCAGCGACGTGGAAAAGAAGTTTTACCTGAAAACCGATGCGGGCCCCCATGAAATGGCCATACAGAAATTCAAAAGAGAGAAGAGAATAAAGTCGGATCTGCTCCATTCAAGCGACAGGAAAGTTACAACGATAACAGTCGCGGTTCCGGCGCAGATTGAGAATGAAATCGCAAAATCGAACCTGCTTGTCATGAGGGTATATCTCGCTTCACAAACGGTAACGTATTCCATGAGTAAAGGGCAGGTCGATGATATAAAAAAGCTCATGAACACGGTTCCCGTAAAAAAATGAGCTTTTTCCTGACGTGTGCTTCGATACGCACTTTATAGACGAACTCGTTGCGCGTAAGGTTGTCGTGATGACGGTGCTTCTGCTGTGTACTATCTTCGGCAAGATGCCGGCGGCATTTTTCGTTCCATATATCATCGTCTGCCATGTTCTGAGTTACGGGTACACGAAAACCGGCAGGGACAATGTCATTTTCCTGGCCTGGCTGTCCTGCGTTTTCACCCGTTCCCAACGTCGGCTCACATCGCCTCATCGTCCGATGATGTAGCGATACGGGTCCACCTCGTTCCTGAGGATCGCCAGTTCCTCTTCGGAAGGGGGCTCGGTATCCGCCAGGTCGTCGTCCCAGAGGAGTTCGAAGCCACAGTTGTCCTGCACGTCCTTCCGGGTGTACCCGGGGTTGACGCTCAAGACCTTCATCCGCTTCGTTCCGTCATCGAATCCCATTATGGCCATGTTGGTGACGATCCTGTAGGGCCCGGTCCCGCGCGGCAGCCCCGCCTCGTAGCGCGACTCGCCCCCCGTGAGGTAGCCCGGCGTCGTGATGAAGTCCATCTTCCCGGTGAACCGCCTGTTGTCCTGCACGGTCATCATCATGGTGCGCCAGCAGAGGCTCGCGAGATCGTTGGCGCCGCCCGAGCCGGGGAAGCGCACCTTCGGCTTCCGGTGATCGTCGCCGATCATCGTGGAGTTGATGTTTCCGTACATGTCGATCTGCGCTCCGCCCAGGAACGTGTAATCGACCATCCCCCGCTGGCAGGTTTCCATTATCTCGGCCATCGAGCTCGCCATGATCGCGCGGTGAAAGGTGCGCGAGTCCCCCACGCTTATCGGCATCGACGGGAGGAGCGGGGCGACCCCCCCGGCCTCGAACATGATGCAGAGGTTAGGCGAGTGCGTTTTCTGCGAGAGCATCGCCGCGGCGCACGGGGCGCCGGTCCCCACGACGACGGTGGCGCCGTCCTCGAGGCTGCGCGCGGCCACGCATATCATGAGTTCCATCTGGCTGCACTGTGTCATGTCGCCGCCCCCTGTTGCCTGTCAATCAGCAGCTCCGTGGCACGGAGCCTTTTCATTTTCTCAATTCCGCCGTTCAGCCCGAGGTACTCGTAGAAGTCCTTCGTCCGCATGATCTGGCGGTCTATGAATTCCCGGTATGCAGCGGGGTCCTTCTCGACCTTCAGCCATTGTCCGAGGTGCTCCTCGTCCGAGAAGTACTCGTAGGGCATGTTCCCCGGATAGCTCCCGTAGGGCACCTCGATCACGGCGTCAACGCACCAGAAGGGTATAAACGTACCCTCGGGATTGCACCGTATTTCGTCGGTATGGATAAGTCGTTCCGTGGTGAGAACCACCCGCTTTGCGGCCCTGGCAAGGTCCTGGTCCGCGGCCGAGGCGCCGCGGACGCGGGCGTTGCCGTAGATGTCGCACTCGTGCACGTGGATCGCGGCGAAGTCAGGGAAGAGGGCGGGGAAGGCAGCGTATTTCTGCCCGGTGAAGGGGCACCGGATCTCCCTCGCACCGCTGTAATCGAAGGTGGAGGTGCCGAGGATGTTCCGAGCCGGAAGGAACGAGAGCCCCATGGCCGCGGCCTTGATGCGCCACGCGAGCGCGGCATTGGTCCATTCGGTGAGCTGCACCCTGCCGCTTTCAACGTAGGCCCTGGCCGCGGGAGAAAGCCCCCTGGCCTCGAGGCCGATTATGTAAGCCACGTCGCAGCGGTCGAAACATTCGCCTGCCACGAGTATCTGGAAATCGTGGGTGGACGTGTGGCCCGCGAAGCCGAGATTTTTCTTTCCCTGGCGCACGATTTCATGCACGATGGCGGTAGGTATCCTGTTCGCGCCGAAACCGCCGATGGCGATGTAATCGCCGTCGCTGATCATGTCGCGGACGACCTCGGTCACGGTTGAAAGCTTCGGGCGGAGCGCCCTCGACTTGTGCCTGAAGAACTCCCTGGCATTGTCCGCGTCGGGGTCGGTGAAGAGCGGGTTCGTCCCGCGTTTCAGTTCCGGGCCCTCATTCGTCCTTTTCTTCATCGTTTCCTTCCGTGGTATTGTTTGGGGATCGTTGATAGTATCCCTCACGGCAGGGTTGTGTACAATTCTGGCAAGTTTCTCGTGGGCCATTGTTCGCGATACCTCCGGCACATGGTGGTTTCCCGGGCGGATGATGTGGATATACCCGCTTCTACGCGAATCTCGCCGCCCGTCCCGGTAACGAGCTCCGCGGCCAGGTCCTTGTCCGGCCTCCCGTGAAAAAGAGCTGCCTGAAAATCGGACCGATTGCGCACTGCAAGAGGTTGCAGGGTTCGCGACCGGCAGGGCTCAACAGAGTCACTTTTGAATTGGGGGTATATCCTAAAAATACAACATTATATATTGCAAAATATACAATAATATTGCATAATTGTCAACATGTAAAACTGATTTTTATGCCACATTACAAACATTTTCAGTACTAGTGCAGCGGATTGAACCTGGTCTGCATCATATAATTCTGAATGAATGATGGGGGTATGATTAATGCGCGCATCCAGGTGCCAGACACCTTTTCCCGCGTTGATGATGCCGGTTTCGGGCATATCAAATACTGATTAATCACCGTTTGATATGACAGCTTGCAACGCATATGGTAACGTGTGTTAAACCGTCTGGTCGGTTTGATACAAATATACTCTTTTATCATTAAAGGAGGATCCTATGGTAGCTGGAAGGTTGAGATTTTTCATAGGGTGTCTGGCACTGCTTGCAAGCGCAATGGTTTTCGCGCCCGGGTGCGTGTCCGACAAGGGGGCCAAGGGCTTGTTAACCGCCAGAAATATCTATAACACGGCCGGAGAGGGCGCCGTGAGCCTGGCCGACGGGACTTACCTCGTCGGGAGCGGCATCTACGACATAACCGGTCCCGCCGGCGAAATCGTCATGATGGGATACGCGGTGTCGGAGCAAAAGACATCGGGCATCCACATGCGCCTCAGGTCGCGGGCCTTTGTCATCGGCGACGGGTCCAGGCGCGTGGTCTTCGTCAGCGCAGACCTGGGCATGCTCTTCCAGATGGTGAAGGTCCACGTGTGCAAAAAGATCGCGCAAGACCCGGAACTGGCCCCCTTCTATAACGAGAATAACGTGCTCCTGTCCGCGACGCACACCCATAACGGTCCCGGCGGTTATTCGGGATATTTTCTCTACGACGCCACGGTGAACGGCTTCGTGAAGCAGAATTTCAACGTCATCGTCGACGGCATTTACCAGTCCATCCTGCGGGCGCACAACAATGTGGCGCCGGGCAGGATATACGTGAACCAGGGAACCCTTGACGGCGTCGGCGGCAACCGTGCTGCGACGGCGTATGAAAACAACCCCGTTTCCGAACGGGCCCGGTACTCGGGCAACACGGACAGGACGTTCACCCTGCTGAAATTCGTCACCCTCGACGGGGAGGAGATCGGCATGCTCAACTGGTATGCGGTCCATGTCGACAGCATCGGACCGGCGAACACCCTGATCAGCGGCGACAACAAGGGATGGGCGTCGTACCTCTTCGAGAAGGACAAGGGCACCGATTACCAGTCGCCGCGCACCTTCGTGGCCGCGTTCGCGCAGGCCAACGCGGGCGACGTGACGCCGAACATCGGTTTCGGGCAGGCCCCGCAGGACCTGACCTTCGAGAAGAACAAGAGCCTGGAGAACGCCGTGCTCAAGCAGTACTGCATGGCGAAGGAGCTGTATAACGGCGCGACCGAGGTGCTGACCGGTTCGATCGATTTCCGTCACGAATGGGTGGACATGCGGACCCTGTTCGTCGACGAGTCGGGCTGCACAACCTGCGCCGCGGGCATGGGCGCCTCCTTTTCCGCCGGCAGCCCGGCGGACAACCCGAGCCCCTCGCCGCTGTTTCCGAACGGCACGACCGTGGACAGCCTCAACTGGAGCGACAACGCCGGCTCCGCGGCGCTGAGCCGGTTTCTCGGCGGCATATTCGCCTTTGCCTGGCCCGCGACGAACGACTCAGGGTACAAGAAATGCCACGCGGAAAAACCGGTGCTCATTCCCACCGGGAGGGCCCACGTCAACATCAACGGTCCCCTCATGACGCCGCAAATCATGCCACTGCAGGTGCTCAAGATCGGCTCCCTGGCCATTGCCGCGGTCCCCACCGAGGTGACCACCATGGCGGGCCGGCGCATAAAGGACACCATGATCGCCGAGCTCGGCGGCAGCGGCGTCAGGTATGCGGTTGTCGCGGGACTTTCCAACTCGTACGCGTCGTACCTGGCTACCAGGGAGGAATACGCGATGCAGTGGTACGAGGGAGCGTGCACGCAGTTCGGGCCCTACGAGCTGGCCGCGTTCAGGCAGGAGTATGCCAGGCTCTGCAGGGCCATCGTGAGCGGTGCCGTGATCGCGCCGGGGCCGGCGCCCGAGGATGTCACGGGCCAGACCGTGGACTTCACCGCGAAGGTCGTCCTGGACGACAAGCCCCTGTTCAAGAACTTCGGCGACGTGATCACGCAGCCCGGAGCGAGCTACGCCCGCGGCGCCATCGTGAGCGCCACGTTCTGGGGGGGGCACCCGAACAACAACCCGAGGACGCAGGACACGTTCCTTGTGGTCGAGCGACTGGTCAACGGAACGTATGTCCCCGTGGCCCGGGACTGGGACCCCGAGACCACCTACGCATGGAAACGGGACGGCATATCCTATTCGATAATCACGATAACCTGGAATACGAAGGAGGCCGAGCCCGGCACCTACCGGATCCGACACAGGGGCGACTGGAAATCGGGATGGACCGGGACGATAAGCCCCTACGAGGGCGTGACGCAGTCCTTCACGGTCAACTGATGAAGGGAAGCCGGGCCGATGCCACCCATGGACCGGCTCTACCGATTACGCTAAGCCGCTCGAAAGAGCGGCTTTTTGTTCTACCCGCCGTTTTATTTATTCCGGCCGAGCCCGGCACCACATCGGGCCGAACGCGTGCCGGGGTGTCTGAATAGCTTGACCTTTTACATGCCGTAACCGAGAATACTTGAAGAGAAGATACACGCAGAGGTCCTCCATGAATTCCGAACCGTACCGCATCGACGTTCACAATCACATCATCCCTTCCGGGTATCTACGCGAACTCGAGGCAATCGGGATTCGTGACTCGCTTGGAAGGTCCTTCCCGGAATGGTCAGTGGAGAAATCACTTGCGGTTATGGACGCCAACGGGATACGGGCGGCCATTGTCTCCATATCGAGCCCCGGGGTGTTCTTCGGCGACAGGGATGCCGCGAAAAAAATTGCCCGTATATCCAACGAACTATCCGCGAAACTGGTTTCGGAGCATCCGTCGCGCTTCGGCGCGTTCGCCTCCCTGCCGCTGCCGGACGTGGAATCGTCCCTCGAAGAGCTGTCGTATGCCCTGGATGTACTCCACCTGGACGGCATCGTGCTTCTCTCGAATGTTGATGGGATTTACCCGGGTGATGAACGCTACCACGAGCTGTACGAAGAGCTCGAAAAACGCAACGCCGTCGTGTACGTGCATCCCACCGATCCGGTTTCCGGCAATCCCCTCGGGGAGGAAATACCGACGTTTCTCATGGAAGTGACGTTCGATACGGCGCGTGTGATTTTCAATCTTCTTTATAAAGGTGTCCTCGAGAGGTATCCCGGCATTCGCTGGATATTCGCGCACGCAGGCGGGGCGCTGCCGTACCTGGTATGGCGCGTTTCGCTCGGCCAGTTCGTTCTGCCGGACGGCGGGGAGACTGTTCCACGGGGCGTTCCGTATTATCTGAAGAAGCTCTATTACGATACCGGGCTGTCCGCCAACGCGTATGTCTTCCGCACGCTGCGGGAGCTGGTCGAACCCGAACGGATTCTTTTCGGAACGGACTATCCGTTCGCGCCCGAAATTCTTACGGCGGAAACAGTCAGGGGACTGCACGCGTATGACGGCTTTTCCGATGATGACCTGAAAAAAATAGAGCTCGAAAACGCTATCGCCCTCTTTCCTGGATTGACGGACAGGCGATTATGAGGTTGTGATCCGTATTACACCAACTCGACCATGCCGCTGAAATCGTTGCTCTTGCCGAGCATGTCCAGGTAGATCGATATCATACCCCGGTGATGGGTCTGGTGATTGAATACATGCATCAGAAGGCCGCCGAAATTCTTTTTCTGTTCTTCGCCCCTGATGTTTGTATATTTCAGGGTTCCGCCCAGGTTGGCGTCGGTGATTTCGTCGGCGAACATGTTCAGTATCGTATCCAGCGCCATTCGCGTATGCAGGTATTCCTCCTTCACGTTGAACGGACTCGCATCCAGGGAATGGCTTTTATCGACCAGCGGATTGTTCAGGCTCGTGAACGTCCTCAGCGTGCGGAGGCGTCGCAGCCACAGCACGTCCACGATGTAAATGTGCGAATTCGTCGATTTGACGCTCGGGAAGAAACCGCCGAGCTCCTTTTCCCATTCGGAATTCGTCAACTGGGAGATGCATTCGTTCATCTTTTGGTTCGCGAGGGTGTTGTATCTGGCAAGCAGTTTGACGGTGTCGGTTGTCATGGGTACCTCCGGGATGTGTTGTTTTTACGCCTTCTTCGCCACGATGAAAGGAAGCGGTTCCCCGCCCTCATTAAATTTTTCGGAGGCGATGATCCGGAAATCGCTTTCGGTAATCGCATTTTCCAGTTCAGCGCTTGTAAAGAATTTCATTTGTGGTATCAATCCGGTTTTCATCAGGAGATATACGAGGATATTCACCAGTGATTTCTTCTCTCCCATGCAGCTGGTCGTGGAAATGACCAGCCCCCCGGGCTTTAACAGCTCATGCATTCTCCGCAGGTCCTTTCGTGCGTCTTCGACCAGGTGCAGGATATTGAAAGCCAGGAGCGCGTCGTAAGATTCTTTTATCAGTGTATCGTCGAAGATCGTTGACCTCGCGAAGTTCACGTTGGTTATATTTCTTTCCGCCGTCTTAGTTCTCGCGGCGTCGATCATTCCTGACGAAATATCGATGCCGTGGATTTCTCGTACCACGTCGGCGAGTTCGATGGTTATAAGTCCCGTGCCGCAGGCATAATCCAGGACGACATCGCCGGCATTGAGGTATTTTTTCGCGCTCTCGATGGTTCTGGCGTAACTCGGCCCGAAGTATTTCGTGACCCGCAGGTCGAACTTTTTCGACAGCCTGTTCCAGAATTTTTCTGTTTTATCCATAGTCACGTTGTCGCCCGAAGTCTATACCATGACACGGAAGTCACGAATCCGCCGTCAGGCCCGCGGGAGTGACCGGGAACGGGCTTCTGGATACAGGTCGTTGTATCGTGACTTCTTTATCGTTTGACGAGCCTGACGATGAACAACAGCAGGCAGGCGCCGCCGATCGCCACCAGGATGCTCCATAGATTGAATCCGGTGACCCCGTTGACGCCGAACAACCTGAGAATGAATCCCGCGCCTATGGCCCCGATTATGCCGACAATGATATTGGCTATCAGTCCCATCGAGGCGTTCTTTCCCATGATAATGCTGGCTATCCAGCCAGCCAGTCCACCGACAATCAGCCATGAAAGTATACCCATTGAATGTAACCTCCCTTTGTATGTGGTGACAGGGTCGGGTCCCCTTAATACGTAACTACAGCACCGCCTATGAATTACATCAAGGAAAAAATGCAGTTTCCCGCGCGCAGTGAAACCGTTGTGAAATGTTAAAAAGCCGCGCCGTTGAATCGGCGCGGCTTTTTAACCGTGTGTCTCAGAACCGCATGCCCACCGTCATGCCGTAGGAACCGCCGGGGCAGAGTCCCACGAAGATCTCCGGCAGGGGGTCCGGGCCGTACAGGTTGCTTGTCACAAGTTTGCCCTTCTTATAGCGCGCCTCGTACGCGTCGCGATCGCGTATCGCATGCCTCGGCTGGCTGTAGATGTCGATGATGGATACGGCCTCTCCCTGAACGAACATCAGGAACCCGTCCCACGCGCCGCGCTTCCAGCTCTTGTTGAGGCAGTACACCCTCGTGAGGCAGATCGACAGGCCCGCGCCGAGGTTCACTCCGAGGTTCAGCAGGTGGGTGCGCCATCCCCATCCGTCGATCTCCTGGACGGCGCACCTGTTGAGGTAGTCCTCGGCCGCGGTGAGCTTGGCAAGCCGCTCGGCCGGGGTGGAGTCGGGCATGCGCCGCAGGCGGTTGGGCAGGTACGCCGGTTCGAAGGCGAAGATCAGCTTGCCGCCGAGTCCCACCGCGCAGGTGAGGCCGCCAACGAGCATGTCGTGCGACATGGTTTTGCTCCATACCTTCCGCGCGTACAGGTAGTGGCGGTCGCGCTCGAACTTGTCGCCTTTCCAGGTGACGCCCGCGAGCGTTCCCTGGACCACGGCGCCTGTGCTGTAGAGCGCGATCCAGGTGTACCACCAGGCCTGCGCCGAAGGCTGGGCGGCGTCGAGCGCGCCCTGGATGTAGGCGATTCTTTCCTTGACCTGCGCGTCCGGTAGCGCGGCAGGGGTTGCCGCGAACGCGGCGGTCGTGAACAGCGTGAACGCGGCGATGGCGCTGACTATTGTTTTCATCAGAGATCCTCCACTGGTGGTTGTCGGTGTGCGGTACAGGGCCCTTTTTTATGTGCGGGCCGGTTCCCGTGCGGTCCCAATAGTGGACCCGCGACCCCCGCCGGTCAAGCCATTATTGCCGTCGCACCGATAATTATCGGTGCGGGCCCGGGAACCCGCATGTTACGGTTGACTTTCTCCGGACATGTTTGCTCCTTTGACAGAGCAGGATATACCCGCGCAGGAGGCGGGATCTCGATGGATGACGTATTCTACAGGAGCCTGACGCACAGGACAGAACTTGTCATAGGGCCGGAGGCCCTCGGGCGGCTCGCGTCCGCTCCCGTGATCGTGTTCGGCGTCGGCGGGGTGGGGAGCTGGTGCGCGGAGGCGCTCGTGCGCACGGGAGTGCGCCGTATTACCGTGGTCGACTCCGACGTGGTGTGCGCCACGAACCTCAACAGGCAGTGCCAGACACTTTCCTCGAACATCGGCGCCATGAAGGCAGAGGAGATGAAGAAGCGCATGCTCCAGATCGACCCCGGCGCCGAAATCACGGCGCTGAACGTGCCCTACGGGCCGGACAACTGGGAATCGTTCCGGCTCGGCGACTACCTGGCCGTGGTCGACGCCATCGACAGCCTGTCGAACAAGCTCCACCTGCTCGAGACGTGCGTGAGGCTGGGGGTGCCGGTGTTCTCGTCCATGGGGGCCGCGGCCCGCACCGATCCCGCTCGCATACGGATCGGCACTGTGCTGCAGACGAGCGGATGCCCGCTGGCGCGCGAGGTGCGGCGCGGGCTGCGCAAGCGCGGCGTGGACGCGCCGATTCCCTGCGTGTACAGCGACGAGCCCGCGGTATCCCCCGCGGTCGAGGCGTGGTGCGGCACCGGGGGATGCGTGTGCGAGGGGGACAGGGCCGCCTGCGGCCAGGAGGCGATCGACTGGTGCTCGCGCAAGAAGCAGATCAACGGCGCGCTCGCGCATATCACCGGGACGTTCGGTTTCTTTCTCGCGGGGATGGTGGTGAGGCACATCGTCTCGGGGCGCGACTGACCCGCCTCAGGGTAGTATCTCCATTATGTGAAGGGTCTCGGACCTTCCCCTGATGCTCACCTGGCCTATGTCGCGCGACCGGTAGCGCCCGCGTTCCGCGATCCGCTCCCAACTGTCCCTGCTTATGAGTACCCGCGATCCGTATTCCTTGTTCATGCCCTCCAGACGCGACGCGGTGTTCACCGCGTCCGCGATCACGGTGGTCTCTATCCTGTCGCGCTCGCCCACGGTGCCGAGCATCAGCATGCCGGTGTGTATCCCCACCCCGATGTTGATGACGTCAAGGCCCGCGCCCCGGCACTCCGCGTTGAATTCCTCGAGCGCGCGCAGCATGCCCAGCGCCGCGTCCACGGCGTCCTCGGGCCGTCCCGGGAAAAGCGCCATGATCGCGTCGCCGATGTACTTGTCGATGAAGCCGTTATGCGCCCGTATCACGGGGCTCATCCTCCCCAGGTAATCGTTCAGGAAGTCGATTGTTTCCTGCGGCGAGAACTTCTCGGAAAGGGTCGTGAACGAGCGGATGTCGGTGAAGAGCACGGTCATGTCCGTCATCACCTGGTCGCCGAGGCCCACGTCCACGATGCTCTCCCTGTTTAAAAAGCCGAGGAATTCCCTCGGTACGAAACGCGCGAACGACTCAGCCATGCGGGTCTGCGTCTCGAGCGCCCTCTGCTGGGTTTCCTCCTTCTCACGCGTGAGCATGTTGATGCGGTCGCCGATACCGAGGGAGAGGAGTATGAGCTCGAGCGACGATCCGATCTGCATCGCGTTCGCGGTCAGGTGGTTGGAGGGGAGCACCGCGAATATCTTGAGGATGTACACGATGCCGCTTGCGAGAACCAGGCACCAGGCGGTGATGAAGTAGCGCGCGGGGCGGTAGCCGCATTTGAGGCTGACCAGGCCGGCCGCGAACACGGACGCGATGCCGAACGACACCATCGTGAGGTTCACCGTTATTGAGGCGGAATAATCCATGAACACGTACGCGACCGGGAAGAGCGCGACGAGGAACAACTGCGCCAGCAGGAACCGGTCGAAGCGCGGGTGGAGCGCCCGCATGTTCAGGAACGACCTGGTGAAGAGGATCACCGATATATACAGCGGGAGGTTGAAAAAGGGCGCGATCCTGTTGTATGGCGCGAGCGCATCCGGGTACACGTACTGGTAGATGATCCCGCTCTGGTTGAACTGCATCAGCCCGAAGCTCAGGATATAGAACACGTAGTGCAGGTAGGTGCGGTCCTTTATCGAGAAGTAGAGAAAGAGGTTGTACAGCAGCATCACCGCGATGATGCCGAAGTAGGCGCCGAGAATGTACTGTTCGGTGTCGTTCTTTTCGAAGAAGCGGTCCTCGGGCCAGAGGGCGAGCGGTATCTCCATTCGGTCCTCGCACCGGAAGCGCATGTAGTACACATGCGGCCCGTCCGGCGGCACTTCGATGGAAAACAGAAAATTGCGGTGTTTGATCTCCCTCTGCGAGAACGGGTAGGCGTATCCCGCGTCACGCCTTTCGAATCCGCCGCTGCCGTCGGGCACGTAGAGCTCGATGCGGTCCATCAGCGGGTAATCGAGCTCGATGATCCATTCGCGCGGCGCGCCCTCGCGGGCCTCGAGCGCGAAACGCGCCCAGTAGGCCGAATGCGAGAATCCGTAGCTCGGAGACGCGTCGCGCGAGGGCCTGAAACCGCCGGCGGCCCGTCCGGCGCTCACGTCGTTGATGGTGAGCTTTCCCCCTGCGTCCTCGAGCACGTCCATATGGAGCCCGAGCGGAACGCGCTCGACCTTCGAATCGAGTACGACAGGCGCCGCCGCCTCCAGCGACACGGCGGCGAGCAGGGTTGCGAGGGACAACGCGAGTTTCATGGGTCGGTCCGCTCCTTCGTTACGGTGAAGACATACGCTACCGCGGCGGGAGCGCCCCGTCAACGATTAATCGCGCGAACCGACGGCTGGGGTAACTCAAAAAGTCCTTGCCGTGCGGGGCGTGCGTCTGAATCAATCACCATCCATGAAAAGGTACAGTCCCGTTTTCTATCGCCTTGCCCTGGCAAATTTCCTCTTCTTTCTGGGGAATTCGCTGTATATCCTCTTCCCGGTGTTCCTGAAGGGACTCGGGGCGAGCGAGTCGTACATAGGGTTCATGAACAACATCGACAAGATCTTCGTGATATTGACCGCTGTTTTCGTGGGCTGGTTCATGCGGGGAAGGGACCTGGTCGTCTATTACAGGGTGGGATACGTCATTCTCCTCGCGGCATTCCCCGCCTATCTCCTGATCGATCACCTCTCGTGGGTGATTCTCGCGGTCCGTGTGCTCCATGGAATCGGTTTTGCCGTCGCGATGATACTCGGGACCACCATCATCTTCGAGAGCGTGGACGCGCGGGAGGCGGCCGAGGCCATCGGGTTCTACGGGATCACCGGCGCGCTAAGCAACGCGATAAGCCCGCTCGCGGGGGAGGCGCTCCTTGGCATGGGATATCCCCATTCGCTTCTTTTTGCCATCTCCACGGTATTCGTCGCGGCGAGCCTCTGCGTGGCCATGACACTGGAGCGGCGTCCGTCAGGGGCCCCGGCGGCGGACAACGGCGACACGGGCGACATACCCGGCCTGTTGTCCGATCCGCGCTTTCTCCTGATATCGGCGCTGACGTTCATCTTCGGCGGGCTTTTCGGGATTCTCATCACCTACCTCCCGAACTTCGTGCGCCTGACGACCGGGTTCAGGTTCTCGTGGTTTTTTACGATGTACATAATCACGCTCGTCGCGGTGAGGTTCAGCCTTCTCGGGAGTCTGGGCAGGATGAACGCGAACGCGCTTCTCGCGGCGATGTGCGCGACGGGATGCGCTTGCAACCTTTTGCTGAACGCGCTCCATTCGGTCTGGGTGCTCGTCTTCGTGGGGGTATTGTACGGGATAACGCACGGGGTGCTTTATCCCGTGCTGAACACGATCACGGTCATGATCGTGCATGAGGACCACCGGGGGCGATCCAATGCCCTCTTCACCGCCTTCTTCAACAGCGGCATGTTGGCCTTCGCGGCGGGACTGGGCCGCCTGGTCGATTACACCGGGACGTACCTGGCGGCCTTCAACGCGGCGGCCGCGGCCGCGGTCCTGGGCATGCTCGTGGTCGGATTCATGACGCTGCGCTTCGGGAGGATCGAGATCGCGGGAAACGGCACGGACCCGGGCGAAGGCGGCGTCAGTTGATTTCCAGCGCCCGCCTCAGCCAGCGGCCGGCGGCCGGTGCGCCGTCCACGCCGCGCGGGAGCCAGTTCCCCTCGGAATAGCGTTTCAGTCGCGCGTTCTGATCGTCGTAGCGGCGCTCGAAAGGGACGAGCACGTGCGTACGCCCCCGCGGGGCCATGGCGGCCTCGCCGACCATGTTGTAGCCGGCGCCGGAAACGACATGTGTGTACTTCGGGAAGAGGGAGAGTGCCGGGAAGATCCCGTCCGCGGGGAAGACCGTGTCGCATGGCACGCCTGGCAGGCGCCGCGAGGCCTCGGCGGCAAGCGCGCGCCGTTCCTCCCCGGGGCCCGCGTGCACCACGAGGCAGCGGGTTCCTCCCGGCGGCGGGGTGACCGCGTCCGCGCCGGAAGGCCGACAGAGCACCGGGCCGGGCGCGTACGTTATGCGGCAATCGTTCCCGAGGCGCGAGAGGTTCTCGTCGTCCAGGGGTTCCGCGGCGAAGGCCTCGCGCGGCGCGGGGAAGCGCATGCCGCGCGTGCGTGCCCCGTAGGCGTCCCACTTCAGGGCACGCGCCACCAGGAACCGGGGGATCCTTGCGGCCCGGCGGGCCCACTCGCCGACGATTCCCGCGGGGAAGGTGTCCATCACGAGCGCGCGAAACGCTCCCCGCGACAGGTACGAATCGAGGAACGAGTCGTACGCGCCGCGCGAGCGCATGGCGTCGCCCGGGACGGTGTCGGCGGGGCAGGGAAAGAGCCCGCCGGCCAGGCCCGCGTACTCGCTCGTGAGGAGCACGCGCGCCGTTCCCTCGGGGAGTGCCGCGGCGGAAAGGACCGCGAGGGCCCTCGATACGTGGCCCAGCCCGCCGCCCGCGGCGTAATAGAGGACCGTTTCGCGCATCAGAGGCCCGCGTCGAGCAGGCAGAGCATCGTGAAAAGTACCAGCATGTCCCTGTCGGCGATCCCGTCGAAGAGAGCGACGGCGGGCGACATCAATGGGCCGGACGAGCGGGCGGTGCAGAGCACCTCGCCCTTCGCGTTTTTGGCCTTGACCTGTTTCTTGTCCTTGTAGTAGGCGCACTTTCCGATTTCGCGCTCGCCCTTTTTCACCTTGAACGATTCCTTTCCTCCCTTTGTCGAAATGGACCACGCGTTTTTGTCGTCCTCGGTGCGCATGACCTTGACCTTTCCCTCCTTGCGCTTGATCTTGAAGAGGAGCTTCCCGTTCGGGGCGTTCACCTTGTAGCTCTGGTCCTTGATCTTGACGCGGTATTCCTTGCCGCCCAGCTGCAGGCGGTATCCGGCTGCCTCGGGCGCGGCAGTAAGCGTCAGGCGCTCGTCGGACGCGCTGCCGCCGCCCTTTGCCGATCCCTTGAACGTGAGCCACTTTTTGGAGGAGCGCGTGAGCTCCACCGAGAGATCGGCCGCGTAAAGGGCGCCGGAAAGCGCGAGGAGCGCGGCGAGCGCGAATGCGGTTGCCATATAATGTTTCATCGTTGAGCCTCCTTTATTGATTGCGTGATGGGCGCGGCGCCGCCGTAAGTCGCCGCGATGGCGCGATTTTCATCCAGAAAATCGTCGCAGCACTGGCACGCCTTGAAGGGGTGGCCGTTCGCCATCGACATGCGGACCTCGGACGAACGTACGCCGCGGAGTATATCCCCGAACGTCGAAACGCCCCACTGCCCCAGCGAGGGCATGCGCCCCCGCGTCATGCAGCACGGGTACACGAAGCCGGCGGGATCGATGAACGCGTGGAGCCATGGCATGTAGCAGATGTGCTCGTGGTAATACCCGCACGCGTACCGCCCGAGTTCGTACTGCTCGCACGAATCCCCGTCGCCCGGCGTGATTTCCGGCCGCGGTTCGCCCCAGGCGGCGCACTCGGCGAAAAGCGCCGCGGCGCGGCCCTCGTCGATTCGCATGGACTTCTTCGGGGAGTCGACAGGGATGAGCTTCCATGCGATCCCGGCGCCAAGCGAGGCGAGGAGCGCGTGCAGCGCGGGGAGCTCGTCGACGTTCTTCGACGTCACGACCGTGTTGACCCTTAACCGGGGCCGTTTTTTCCGCGCCGCGGCGAGGCAGGCGATGCCGCGCAAGGTCGCCTTGAACGCCCCCTTGTGCCCGCGCAGGCGGTCGTGGGTCTCCGGTCCCGGGCCGTCGAGAGAGATCGACACCGAGTGGACGCCCGCGGCCACGATGGCGCGCGCCGTGTCCCTGTCCAGGAGCGTCCCGTTGGTTGTCATGTTCACCTGAATGCCGGCGTCCGCGCAGTCGCCGAGTATGCCAACGATCTCGGGGTGGAGGAGCACCTCGCCGCCCGAGAAATGAATCTTTTTCAGCCCCATCGGCGAAAGCTCGGCGACCATGGCGGCGACCGTCGCCCGCGAGAGCATGCCGCGGAATGAGGGCCTTTCGCAGAAGCGGCACGAGAGGTTGCACCGCCAGAGAAGCTTCATCTTGGCGAAGAGCACCGCGGGAGGGATGGACGGCTCCGTCGTTATGCGCGACAGCGAATCGCCCAGGCCCGGGTGTGCGGCTATCTCCCTCAGAATGTCCACGATCACCCCGCGGCGCCCAGGCACGATTCGATGCAGGATATTTCCCTCGCCGGCGTGAACACGGTCGCGGCGGTTTCGCGCGCCTCGCGCTCCATACACCCGCGCGCGCCGGCGTCCATGGAGAGCGCCCCGTCGAGCGCGGCGGCGGCGGCCCGGTGGTCGCCTATCCCGAAGATGAACCCGTTTCTGCCGTGCTCGATCACGTCGGGCATGGCGCCCGCGCCGCTCGCGACCACGACCCGCCCGAGCGCCAGCGACTCGAGCAGGACGTTGGGCATCCCGTCATAGAGCGAGGGGATGAATACCGCGTCGCATGCGAGGTAGTAGGGAACCAGCGCCTCCCTCGGCGCGAACGGCACGTGCGCCCACGAGCCGCCGATGTTGCGCGCGCACGCATCCGCCGCCTGCTCGGACATGGAACCGACGGTGAGCAGGCGGGCCCGTTCCCCCAGGCCGAACGTGGAGAAGAGGCTCAGCGCCATGGAGAGCCCCTTCTTCGGCTTGAGCTCGCCGAACATGCCCGCGACCGGGGCCCCGCCCGGGAAGTGCCTGGCGCGGATTTCCGCGGCAGTGTCAGCGTCCCGCGGGAGGGCGGCGAACGCGGCGCAGTCGATGCCGTTATGCGTCACCATCACCGGGCCCTTTCGCATCGCCCGGATGCGGGCGGCCATCTCCGAGGAGACGGCGCCCACGGTGCCGGCGTGCTCCAGGATGAAGTTCGTCATCCACGCGCGCCGCACGTCGTGGATGTTACGGTCGAAGTCGTTGCCGCGGAAGAACACCGCGCTGCCGGTGCCGAGCCAGCGCGCCCAGAGGGCCGCGTAGTACCCGGCCTCGTTGCCGCCGAACCCGGCGAGCACCGTGCGCGCGAGTGAGTCCCGGCGCGACCAGTATATCCTTTCCGGCTCCGCCGCGTCTTCCGGGGAACCCACGGTGAGCTCTCGCATTTCGGGGGGCGGTGCCGCCCCCAGGTGGATGACGGTCACGCGGTGACCGGCGTCCCTGAGGCCGTTGACAATGCGCCCGGAGGATTCGGCCATCCCGCCCCTGTCCGGCGGGTGCCGCGTCGTGATCCAGGAAATGTCCATCGCCTAGCTGTCCTGGAAATCGGACGCCTCGACGCCTTCCTCGTCCCCGCAGTCGGTCCCGGCGCCGCACTCGGCATCGTCGAACGTATCGTAATCGTCGTGCCCGTACCTGGGGCCGCGGCCCATGTAGTAGGGGTGATAGTGGGAGTGACCGTAAATTGACCTGCGGTAACGGAGCCTGTCGACCCCTTGATCGGCGGCCGAGCCCTCGGGCAGCCCCTCGCTGAAGCACTCAAGGCACTGAACCGAACCGTCCTGCGCGTGCCTGAGGTGTTCCCCGCAGACCGGGCGGTTGCAGGTCGCGCACTGCGTTTCCGCCTCGCTTCCGCAGTCCCTGAGATTGAGAAGTCCGACTTTGTATCTGCATTTTGCCATTGCGTTCCTCCTAACCTTGCTTTGCCGGCTTGAGGCATGCGTAGAGGCCCGCGATGGCCGTCACCGCCTTGTCGGTTTCCATGATATGGTCGTTCCACTCGCTTCTGGTTTTTTCTTTCATGACGGTCGACCAGGATATGATCTCTCCCTTGTCGGTCTTCGTGACCGTCACCCCCTTGGGATGCTGTGATGCGCACTTGAACGCGTTGCCGTTTACGCGGATGTCGACGTCGCACGAGGTCTTGCGCTTGTAGCTGCTCTTGGTCTTCGTTTTGCCCCGGGGATTGGTCTTGCTGCGCTCGGTCATAACCATGTGGTCCTTTATAGAGAGGACCAGGCGGTTGTCGTCGCGCATGCGTATTTTCATGGTGAGGAAGTCCCTGTCGTAAGTGTAGTCGTAACAAGCAGGATATACTCCTTTGGAGTATTTCTCGCCCTTGCCCTTGTTGAACTCCTTCGAGTTCAGCGGCCTGACCATGCAGTCCACCTCGATCGTGCTGTCTTCCCGGATGTCTTCCGCCAGTACCTCGAGGAGCGGCTTGACAAAGAGCCTGAGATCGTCGTCGATGTCCTCGCCCTTGAATCGCTTGTAGAACACCGCGGTCGTGATGCCGCCCGCGATAAGCAGCACGAGCACCGCCACCATCGGTATGAACTGCGTCGCCATCGTGATTATGAAGAAGACGAACGCCAGGACGAAGCACGTGATGCAGAGCCCCAGCATGAGTTTTCTTCTTTTCAGCACCAGCAGATCGAAGTTCGCGAGCTCGTCGAGGAGCTTGAGCAGTTCACTGAACTTCCAGCTCCCCTTGAGCGAGCCCGATTTCGCGACCGCGTGGGCCCCGGATTGTGTGGATGCCATATCAACCTCCATTTTCAGAAATTATTTTATCATAGGCGCCGTACAACCTCTCCTTCCAGAGGTCATGGCCGAAGTCGCGTCTGAACCGGTCCCCCGCCGCGCGCCCCATCGCGTCCCTTTCGGCCGGATCCAGGAGAATCCTCTGCATGGCCGCCGCGAGGGCCCTCGGCGAATCGGGCGTGACCAGAAGGCCCTCGTCGCCGTCGCTTACTATTTCCTCGCATACGGGAAGGCGCGACGCGATGACCGGCGTGCCGCAGGCCATCGATTCGATCAACTTGAGGGGCGAACACCCCTGGAGCTCGTTCCTGGCCGAGCGGGTGAGCGGCGCAACGGTGACCGCGGCCCGGCGGTACTGGTCGAAGAGCTCCTCGCGGGAGAGGCCTATGCGAATGTCAACCGCGTCCCCGATACCGTGCCTGGCCACGAGTTTCTTTACCGACTTGAGGTTCTTGCGGCTTGAGCACGCGAGGACCAGCCGTGCGCGGCCCCCCGCCGCGGTCGGTTCCATCAGGGAAAACGCGCGGATCAGCGTGCCGATGCCCTGCCAGGGGGCGAGGGTCCCCGCGTAGAGCACGGTGCCCGGGCCGCGTTCGGCCCGGGACGCGCCCGCGTCCTCCGGAATTTCCGCGGTGTTCGGGATCACCTCGACGCGGTCCTCCCGCGCGCCGCGCGAAAGCAGGTAGCGCCGGGTGACCCGGCTCACGGTGATGATGCGGTCCGCTGCGCCGATACAGAGGTCCTCCATGCCGCGTAGCCGGGCCATGAGTCCCGCGTTACGCGCGAGCGCCGGGTAGTGCGCCGGGAGCTCCACCGTGGGCAGGCCGTTGACCTCGAAGACCGCGGGGATTCCGTACGCCGCTTCGTGGAAGGCCCACGGGATTCCGCTCCAGATGTCCCGGAAGTGGACGCAATCGAGCCCCGGCGCCAGCCTGTCCAGGAGACCGGTCATGAAGTCCCTGAAGTACTCGGTCCTCTTCAGGAAGTTCGGGTGGTCGGCCAGGCAGCGGTGTATCACGATGTTCCCTTCCTCCTGCCTGCGGGGCATGTCGCCGTGCCCCAGGACCGCGCAGTGCACGCGCTCGAAGCGGCCGGAGAGCGCGCGCAGCACGTGCGCGATATGTGTGCTCGCTCCCTTGGGCAGGGGGAACACGTCGAATGTCGCGAAAAGAACGTTCATTTTGCGGATGTCCCGTCGGGTGCTATATTGCCAAAGCGTCTCATTTTCTGATCAGGGAATAGATGAAGAGCCATTTCCAGTAATTGATTTTTTCCTTCCGGGGGGGCTCTTTAACGATGATTGAAATTACCGGCTCCTTTTTATACGCCTCTTCCTTCCTGGGCGCATAACGCTCGTATTCTCTCTGGAGCTCGTCGGCCTTTCTCATGCACGCATTGAATTCCCGGTCTTTGCCCAGTATCCCGTGGGAGAGCGCCATGTGGCGGTACACGTCGTGGCAGTTCGGCCTGATAGAGAGGATTTTCTTGTAAATATCGAGCGCAGTCGCGTGGTCGCCATTCTGCTGGATCTGTATCGCATGCATGAGCAGTTCTTCAATGTCGCGGTCCATGCCGCAGACATACACGTTCCTTTGTACCGAGTTCGGGTTCCGCGCCTGGAGCCCAGTCGCAAGGCAGAGAAGGAATACCGCAGCGATACCGATGAGTATGGCGTTACATCGCGACATTGTACTATTATAGAAACATGTAAAAAACTCCTGTCAAGGGATTAATTTGAGCGATAGGGGAAGGGGAATATAATATTTGTTCGATATAATCCTATTAAAGGCCAGTCTTTCGGCTCAGGAAAGAATGTTCCGTCCACTTGAGCCAATCATTGCATGTTGAAAAGCTGAACATACGCAGTATGATCGTTTTCGATAAATTATAACTTGACAGATCGGGCGAATTTGCTTGAAGTGCGAATATAATTCGGATTGTCGACTGTCGTTCTTGTACGATGAAGCTTTTTGGAATCACCATTCAGAACAGGTACCGCATCGGGGAACTTATCGATTCCGGCCCAGTCAAGGACTTGTATTCGGCAGTCGATTCGCTTGGCGAGTCCAGGAATGTCGAGGTTACCGTGTACAGGAGCGCCTCGATCTCCAGGCGGCTTGAAGACATCATCCGCTATAAATCTACCCTGTCCGGGCTTGTCGGGAAAACGCACGACAACGTGGTGGGTATCTTCGACGCCGGCGACATTTTCGGATCCCCCTTCATAGTACACGAGCCGCATCGCGGCCCAACGTGCGCGGCGGGAATGAAAGGCGGCTCACTGCCTCCGGAGCGGGTCATTGAGGCCGGCATCCACATCGCCTGCGGTCTCGCCTTCCTTCACGGCCTCGGCGTCCGGCACCTGCAGATCAACCCGGCCTCGGTGATAATCGCGGACGGCCGGTGGCGGATCATCGACACGGGGCTCGCCCATATCTACGAATTTCCCGAGGGAACCGAACGGCCCGGCATCGACGAAGTGCTCGAGTACTGTTCCCCCGAACAGATAGGCGTCATCAAAAGGAGCGTCGATGAAAGGAGCGACCTCTTTTCGCTCGGCGCGCTCCTCTACAGGCTCCTTGCGGGCGCGGGGCCTTTCGCCGGCAGGGACGTCTGCGGCATCATGTACGCCCAGATCGCGCTCGACAGGGGATCGTCGCTCCCGGGGACGAGCGGTATCCCCGCGCTTCTCTCCGATATCATCCTCAAACTGCTCGCGAAGGACCCGGAGAACCGCTACCAGAGCGCGGCCGGCCTGCTCGGGGACCTCAGGCGGCTGCAGGACGGCGCGGGGGGATTCATCCCGGGCCTGAACGACCGCTCGTCCAGGCTGTCGTTCCATTCGCCCCTGATCGGGAGGGCGCGCGAGCTCTCCAGGCTCAGGGCGGCGGTGGACGCGGCCGGCGCCGGTCGCTGCGGCGTGTGCCTGCTCTCGGGCGAGGCCGGCGACGGGAAGTCCAGGCTCATCGAGGAGTGCAGGCAGTACGCGTTCATGAAGGGTCTCGCTCCGCTGTACGCGAGGTGCTTCGAGGATTTCGAAAACGTGCCGTACCGGCCGACGGTCGACCTCATGAATTCCTACCATGCCGCGTTCAACACCTACCCGGAGGAGCGCAGGTCCTCGATCCGCTCGTCGCTCCACGACAGGTTCCTCGACCTGGGGGAGATTCTGCTGGCGCTGAACCCGGTCATGGGGGACGTCGTCGGGAGCGTGAAGAAGCTGCAGCGGCTCGACGGCGAGGAAGAGAACGCCAGGTTCCACTCGGTGCTGGCCGATTTTTTCATTGCGTTGTGCGCCGTCGAAAAGGGCGTCGCGCTTTTTCTTGACGACGTCCAGTGGCTCGACGCGGGTACGCTGAACGTGCTGGACGGCTGCCTCGCCGCGGCCGGGGCGGCGCCTCTCCTGGTCGTATGCGCGTACCGGGGGGGCAGCCCCCCCCCGGTACCAGGGTCCATGCCCTCCTGGGGGCCGCGCGGGGTTGCGGGGCCGCGGTGGAAGAGATTTTTCTCGGCCCGTTCGGGCCCGGGGAAACGACGGGCCTGGTCTCGGGCATCCTGCACGAGCCTCCCGGGAAAGTGGCGGAAATCGGCGGCCTGGTGCATTCGAGGTGCAAGGGGAACGTCCTGTTCTCGATATCATTCATCGGCCAGCTGATCCGCACCTCGGTGCTCTCCTGCGGCGAGAGCGGGTGGGAGTTGCACGGCGACAGGCTGGCCGGTTTCGAGATGCCCGAGAGCCTTCTGGAATTTGTCCTGTCCCGCATCGGGTTTCTCGGCGGGAACGAGCGTGACGTGCTCGGCGCGGCCGCGGCCGTGGGGAAGGGATTCGACCTGGATCTCCTCTTCGGGCTGTGCGACCATGACAGGGACACGATCGTCGGGATCGTCGATAGCGGCGTCCGGAGCATGATCCTGGAACCCCACCCCTCGCCGGGAGGCGGGTACGTTTTCTCGCATGACAGGGTCCGCAGGGCGCTCTACGACAGCATCGACGAACCGCGGCGGGTGGCGCTGCACCTGAGGATCGCGCGCACGCTCGAGCGATTGCACCGGGAGGATCTATCCTCCGCCGTGTTCGATATCGCCCATCACTGCAGGGCCGGCAGGGACGCGGCCGGGTTCCTGAAGTACGCCGTGCCCGCCGGCGTCATCGCGATGGAGCGCTACGCGCTCGACGAGGCCCACGATTACTTCAGGACCGCCGCCGCGATGATCGGCACCGACCGCAACAACCCGCTCTGGCTGGAGTGCCGCGTAAAGCTCGGCATCGTGGAAACGACGATCGGAAACTACGGGAGCGCGGTCGCCTGGTTCAGGGAGGCGCTCGCCGCCGCGCGGGACCCGGCCCTCGCCCGGACGATCACGCTTCACCTGAGCGACGCCCTGTACCGTGAGGGGAGCGGGGGCGAGTGCGAGGCCGCGGCCCTCGACGGCCTGAAGGCGCTGCGGGAGCGTTTCCCCGGCGGGAGGACCCGCGTCATCGCGGGAATCGTGCGCGAGCTCGCGGTGCATCTCGCGCTCGAGTTCTGTACCGGCAGGGCGTGGAGCGAGGCAGTGCCCGACCCCGCGCGGAGGACGATACTCGGCTACTACCAGATACTCATGCACAACTACGCGTTTCATCACGACGCCTACCGATTCCTCTACACCGCGCTCCGCATGGCGAACGTGTCCATGGCGCGCGGGGAGCTCTCGAGGGAATTCGCGATCAGCATCTACGGCCTCGGCCTGGTGTGCATGAACCTCGGGTTCCTTGGAAGGACGAAGACCTTTTTCGACAGGGGCCGCGCCGCCAGCGAGCGGATCGGCGACCGGTGGGCCGAGGCGTACTACCACGGGCTGATGGGCTACGTGGTCGAGCACCGCGGCGAGCCCGCGCGGGCCATCGACGAATACTACCGGAAATGCCTGTCCCTTTTCCAGGGAGTGGGCGACAGCAAGTACTGCGGCATGGCCATCAGCGGCATGGCGCGCGCCTATTACTGCCTGTCGGACTACGAGGCTTCGCTCAGGTACAACGATATCTACGGCGCCATGGGCGAAAAATCCGGCGACAGGTTCCTGATCGGCACCGCGTGCATCAATTACGCGATGGTGTACAGGGAGAAGGGCGACATCAACAGGGCGCTCTGGAACGCCGCGCGCGGCATGACCGTCAGCGACGAAAGCAAGATGTTCATCGTGTACTGCCCGGCGCTCATCGAGATGGGCGCGCTTTTCGCGGAGCAGAACGATTATCGACATGCCATCGCGTGCCTTGAAAAGGCGAGGGGGATATTCAGGCGGGAGAACGTGTCGCTCCAGTACGTGGGGAATCTCCATGCATACCTGGCGGAGTACCTGGTGCGGGACAGCAGGGCGAAACTGTCCTCGCTTTCCCGCGGGGAGCGCGCGAGGACGTCAAGGAGGATCGCGGCGATGTGCCGGGTCGCGTTCGACCATGCCTCCAGGTGGACACTTTTCCGCGCGCATGCCTTTCGCGCGTACGGGCTGTACCTCTCGGCCTTCAGGCCGAACGGTGACGCTGACGCGGCGTTCCTGAAATCGATAGAGCTCGCCGGGGCGTCCGGCCGGCTGTTCGAACAGGGGAAGGGCTACCTCGATTACGGGCTCCACCTGCTGCAGAGGGGCCGCCAGGACGAGTCGAGGAGGATGCTCGAGACCGCGTGCATGATATTCGACAGGATATCGGCGCGACAGTACCTTCTCCAGGCCGGGAGGCTCCTCGGGATGGGAAGCGATGCCCGCGGGGGTGCCGCCTCTCTCAAGAAGCTTGTCCGGAGCGAGCGCCGGGCCAGGCTGAAACGCCTGGAGCTCGTTCCCGGGGAGGGGGGAGGGACCGGCGTGCTGATGGACGCGATCGGCGAGTACGCGGGGGCACAGGGGGCGTATTACTTCGCGCGGACTTCCGGCGGCCGCCTGGAGCTCGGGGCTTACACCGCGCGCGGGAACGCGCACTCCCGGGCCGCGCTCATGAGGGCGCTGGCCGCCGACGTTCCCGCGACGGGAGGCCCGGCCAGGTTCGACGCCGCGGCCATCGTAGCCAGGGCCCGTGAAACCAGGACGCATCCGCCGCACGGCTCGCGGGCGATAGGCATTCCCGTGAACACGGGGGGTGGGATCGCGGGCGTGTTTTGCCTCGACGAGCCGTTCGACGCGGCCCTGCTGTCGGACGACGAGCTCGCGTCCATCCAGGGAATCGTCGCGCGGGCGTTCGCGCGGCCGGAAGCAATGGCCGGGAACGGCTCTCCCGGTTCCCGTAACGGCGGGGCGCCGGCGCTCAACGAAACGACCAGGCTCAAGATGGAGAAGGCGGCCGGCTACGCAGCCGAGCACTTCGCCTCGGACATATCCCGCGACGGGCTCGCGGAATCGCTGGATCTCAGCCCCAATTATTTCGGGAAGCTCTTCCAGGCCCATACCGGGTGCAGCTTCGGCGACTACGTGAACAACCTGCGGATCGAAAGGGCTCGTGCGCTCCTTTCGGACACTGACGAGAAGATCATCGAGATCGCCTATTCCGTGGGGTTCGAGAACCTGCGCACGTTCAACCGCGTCTTCCGGAAAAAGATGAAGATGACCCCGCAGGAATACCGCAGGGGAAGGAACCGCTGACGCCGCGCAAAGCGTGGGGGCGCGCGGTCAGGCGACTTCGAACCCCAGGAGGAGGATGTCGTCGTCCGGCTCCATCTTCCCGCGGAAGGCGCTGACCTCGTCGATCACCGCATCGAGCGTTTCGCCCAACGTTCCGCGTTCCGACCGTTCGAACAGTCCCAGGAGCCCTTCCTCGAAACCGATGATCTCCTTGTCGCCGTTCGATGCCTCGGGTATTCCGTCCGTAAAGAGGAAAACGCGGTCCCCGCTCTGGAGCGCGATGTCGGTCGTGCCGTAATTGATGTTTTCCGACATTCCCAGAATCGTGCCGCATTGATGGAACTGCCGGTACCTCCCGTCCCTGGCGGAGTAGCACACGGGATAGGGGTGCCCGCCGTTACAGAACGAGAATACGGTGGACCCTCCGCCGTTGTGATGGAACAGGCCGTACACTGCGGTGAGGAACACCGTCGACATCTCGTGCACCAGGAGGCGGTTCAGCTGGCTGATGTATTCGTCGGGGTGCTCGCCGAACTTGCGCCAGATGCGGTCCGTGGCTGACTTGACCAGCGAGAGAAAAAGCGCCGCGGACACGCCGTGACCCGTGACGTCCCCTATGAACACGGAGAGGTCGTTCCCGTTGATGGGATGCAGCGCGAAATAGTCGCCGCCGATCCTGTCCATGGGGATATAACGGTAGTCGCTGCGGACCTTCTCGTGGTTCGGGAGCTCTGCCGGGAGGAACGCCCGCTGGATGAGCTGCGCCAGGCGCAGATCCTTCTCGATGACCTCGTTCCTTTTCCGCAGCGAGTCCTCGGAACGCTTCCTCTCGGTGATGTCCTCGATGACCGCGATGACGTGCGTGATCTCGCCGCGCTTGTTTTTCAGGGGGGATATCGACTGCAGCTCCCACATTTCCTCGCCGTACTTGTTGTGGGTGAGGACCTCTCCCTTCCATGTTTCTCCGCGCCTGAGCGTCCCGGCGATGCGCTCGTAGTTATCCGGGGACTGCCGGTCGATCATGAGCAGCTTGGCGTTCTGCCCGATGAGCTCCGCGGAGGTGTACCCCGTGAGGCTCACCAGCGTGGGATTGACATACTGGATGATGCCGTTTGCGTCGGTGACCACCACCGAAACCGGGCTCTCGTCCAGGGCGCGGGTGAGCTTACGGAGCTCGTCCTCCATGGTCTTTCGCTCGGTGATGTCGAAGATGAAGCCGTGTATCCGCGAGACGCGCCCGTCGCGGTCGATCTGCGCCGCGCCCGTGTTCATGACCCAGCGGAGGTTCCCGTCCTTGCGGATGATGCGGTGCTCGATGGTCGCGGGCTTTCTGTTCTCGGTGATGTTCTTGATGAAGTCGTTGACCTTGTCGCGGTCGCGCTCGTGGATCATGGTGAACCACAGGTTGCGGTCATTCTGCATCTCCTCCTCGGTGTACCCCGTGACCAGGGTGCATTTGGGGCTGTGGTAGGTCGAGACCGCGATCCCGTTTTCGAAGACGACGCTGTAGATGTACTCGTTGATGTTGTGGACCAGGGTACGGAAATGCTCCTCGCTCTGCCTGATGAGCTCCTCGGCGATCTTGCCCGCGGTGATATCCTCTCCTATGGCGACGTAGTGGGTGATTTTTCCCTCGGCGTTTTCGATGGGGGATACCGCCAGGGAGAGCCAGCGCTCGTCATTGGATCCTGCTGCGTCGATATGGACTTCCGCGCGGTAATCGCTCTCGCTCCCGAGCGCCGCGCATACCTGTTCCGCCACTGGATCTTTTTTCTCGCGGGCCCACTCGCGGATGTCCTCCGCGATGATTTCGTCGCGCCCCAGGCCCGTCATGTCGGAAAAGCGCCCGTTGGTGTAATCGACGTTCCCGTCCCTGTCGCAGATCAGTATGGAAACCGGGAGCTGCTCGAAGGTAAATAGCATGCGGCGCAGGGAGTCGCCGCTTTTCCTGTTCTCGATGCAGGCGCGAAGATAGCGGCCGACCATGGGGTTGGCCATGTCCTCCCACGCGAGCCTGTCATCCGCCCACCTGGCTTTTCCCGTCGAGGAGAGGGTATTGCCCACGAGCATGACGGGTATTTCCGGGAACGAGTGCCGGATGATCAGGCAGGTGTCGTTCGGCCCCGGGTCGGACCTTTCTTCGTCGATCATGACAAGGTCATACCGGATCGTCATGAGGCGGTCCAGGGCCTCCGCCAGCACCGGGCTTTCCGTGATGCAGGCATCCCCGACTTTCACCGGGACCGTTTTCCCGCTTCCCGTTTTGCCGATCAATAAAACCTGGATCGGTCCGTCACCCATTGGTAGACCCTCTTTATAAGAGTGACTATAATATACATCATATCCCGGAATAAACCAAAAAATTGAAACGGTTTCAAGGGGAGAAAACGGATACGATTGAAGGGGGGATATGCCTGCCGGCGTTCCTGTGGCCGGTGCGCATATGAAAATAAATGATTGCCACAGGGGCATGCCCGGGGTAGTTTTGTGGCCTGAACCAGGACCTTTCGGGGAGGACGCGCACATGAGTTTGGTGAACCGATGGTAGCCCGCGCGAACCGGCGGGTATATCCCCCTGCCGCGGCCGCAGCCATGGTCGCACTGTTACTCGCATACGCGCCGGTACCCCCGCGCGCGGCCGCCGGGGAACCGCCCCGGGAATCCACGCTCGCGGCGATCGCGGCCGATGTCGAAGGCAACAGGGGAAAGGTCATGACAATGACCCTGCAGCTGAAGCAATTCAACGACGAGAGCTGGATCATCCAATTTTACGATTCGAACAATCACGATATCGTGTTCGATATTTCCGCGAAGGAAGACAGGAAGAGGCTGGCGCGCGACCTGAAATGCGCCCACCCGGGCCTGCATTACCGCGTCGTCTTCAAGGTTTCCGGCAAAAGCGCGCTTGGGGTTCTCGAGGGAACGCTCGAGGGTTTCAGGCCCCTGTTTCTCGAGAAGATACCGTGGCCTGAATAAAAGAGAAAGCTGAATAGCTGGGCGGCTATTCAGCTTTCCCACTAAACGCAGTGCCAAGTCTCAGTATGGTAAAATCGGGAGGGAATTACCATATATCAACTTGTACTATCACTATCGGTCGGCGGGCCGATTTTCTTTAGCGTTTTTTTTGATATCGCGACCTTTTTTGGAGGCCATCGACTGGCATGAAATCGAACCGCGGGGACGTCCGGTGACCGGACGAGTCGGCTGTATCGTGAAGACCCTGGGACGCTGGTACACGGTCGAATCCGGCGGCGAACGGCTGAACTGCGTGCTCAGGGGGAAGCTCAAGTCGGACAAACGGCTCGAGCGCTTTTCGGAGCCGGTGGCCGTGGGCGACATCGTTGATTTCTTGACCGGAGACGACGGGAGCGGCACCATCGAGCGCGTCCACGAACGCCGCAACGCGTTCACAAGGAAAGACAAGTGGAGGACGAAGGAGGATATAATCGCGGCAAACCTGGATCTCGTCGTGGTCATACAGTCCTTCCGCGGTCCCAGGCTGAACCTCCGGTTCGTCGACAGGCTCATGGTGCGCGGGGAGGCCGAGGGCATCCCGGTGCTGGTCTGCGTCAACAAGACGGACCTGGCCGAAAGCGGCGAGAGGGAGGCGGTCGAGGCCTACTACGCGGGTTCGGGCGCGGAGCTGGAGTTCGTGAGTGCCCTTAAGGGCGACGGCCTGGGAGGTCTTTCGGCACGGCTCGCGGGCAGGCTGTCCCTGCTGGCGGGGAGCTCGGGCGTGGGGAAATCGACGCTGCTGAACGCGCTCTACTCCGGACTGGACCTCAGGACCTCGGAGGTGTCGGAGAGCACCGGCAAGGGGAGGCACACCACCACGAACGCGGAGATGGTGATCGCCGGCGGCGGCACCAGGATCATCGACACGCCGGGCCTGCGCGAGTTCGGGCTCATGGACATCGAGCCCGAGGCGCTCGGACGGTATTTCAGGGAGTTTGCCAGGCCCTCGGCCCGGTGCGCGTTCAGGCCGTGCACACACGAGCACGAGCCCCGCTGCAGGGTCAGGGAGCTCGTCGAGAAGGGGAAGATCAGCGAAGGGCGCTACGTGTCATATCTCAACATCCTCTACCAGCTCAGGGAATACCACGCCACCAAGTACCGTTGAGGAGCTGGCGCCCGCGCGCCTCATTTCCTGATCCTGTCGGGCCCCACCCATTCGTCCCAGGACGAATCATAGCCGGTGTACCTGATGTAGTATTTTCCCTTTTCTTCTTTCAGAATGACCGCGGGATACCAGGCGCCCTGCCACAGCACCGACACCGCCTTTCCCGACCCCTGCGGGAGGATGCGGTCGTCCAGCACCCATTCGTTCCAGTAATCGGGCCACCCCGGGTAGGTGATCAGGTGGAAGTCCCCGTCGGTCTTCAGTATCTTCGCGGGGTAGGTGTTGTTTCCCCAGGTGACGCTGACCGAGCCGCCCGCGGGAAACCTTCTGAACGTCATTTTCTTGAGCTGGCCCGCCCGGCAATCGGCCCTTTCCTTCCGGTTGTAGAAAAAGAACTCCACCGCGACGGACCCGCCCGACCCGCCCGTGATCCTGCCCACGCAATTCCTTCCCCCGTAGGGGGCGAGGACGTAGTCTCCCGGCTTCCAGGCGGAGCCGGTGCCCGCCGTCGGCCGCGATCTCGCCCTCGCGAGCGTCGCGGATCCGGCGATGCCGGCAGCGTAATATCCCATTCTCTGACGCTCGCGGTATTTCATGGCATCGCGGACCTCGGCCGCGGCCTCGTCCAGGCTGATCGCGCCGTCCCGGTCGCGGTCGGCGAGCGGATTTCCCGAGAGGCAGTCGATCACGGTCTGCGTGAAGGTCCAGTTGCCGGAAGAAACGTTGGACGACTCTGCCGACGTGAGCGACGCGGCCCCGAATTTTTTCGCCGCGACGGCCGCGGCCGACCCCGCGAGCCCTCCGGAATAACAGCAGTCCGCCATGAGGAGCACGCGCGAACCGCGAAACGCGCCGGTGATGAGCCCGGGGAGGGACGAGAGCGCGAAGCCGGTCCGCGCCCTGTCCGCGGTGCTGATGTCGTAGTTCGCGAAGTATATCCCCTCCTTTTCCCTGATGCCGTGGCCCGCGTAGTAGAATATCAGGGTCGAGCCGGGCCCGGCCTTCGCCGCGATGGAGGACACCGCCTCGCGCATGTTTTTCAGCGTGCACCGCTCGTCGAGGAGGAGGACCGTGTTGCGCGCTGGCACGCCCATCGACAGCAGCCTGGCGTGCAGTTCCCTGTCCTTGCGCATCTCCGTGGCGTAGGGGGCAAGCCCCCTGTCCTGCCAGCGGAGGACTCCGGCGATCACGGCGTAGGTGCGGGAGGGATCGATAAGGGAATCGGCGTGCAGCGCGGCTGGCATCGCCGCTACCGCGAGCAGCAGGAAGAGCGGAATTTTATTCATTCGAGGGCCTCCGATGGATCTGTCCCGGGGTGAGGGTCGACCGGGAGATCAGGCGTGGTGCTTGCGCGTGAGGCACAGCGTGGCCGTGACCCCCCTGTCGGGGTTGTTCTTCACCTCGACCCATCCCTTGTGCAGGTTCGCGACCTCGCGCACGAAGCTCAGGCCGAGGCCGGGGCCGCGTGTCGAGGCGTCCTTGCCCGGGAGCGAATAGAACCTGTTGAAGATGCTCTTGATGGCGTGCGAGGGGATGCCTTCACCGTTGTCGCAGACCGACAGGAGGATGAAGTTCTCGTTCTCGCGCGAAGTGACCTTCACGGAGCCGCCCGAACCGGTGAACTGCACCGCGTTCTGGATGAGGTTCAGCACCGCGTGCCTGACCAGGAAGGGCTCTCCGTCGATGACGGCTTCGGGGTCGACCATGTTTTTCAGGGATACACCCTTTTCGGATGCCTGGGGCATCGCGGCGTCGATCGCCTCGCCGACCGCGTTCAAGAGGTTCACCGGGGAGACCTTCGTCAGCCTCTGCCTGCTTTCAACGGCCGAGAGCTGCATCATCTTCTGCACGATCTCGTCGATCCTGCGCGCCTCGTTCTGGACGGTTTCCGCGGCCGCCTTCGGGTCGCGGCCCTCGCCGATGTCCGCGGCCGCGGAGAGGATGGACTTCAGCGGCGGGTCGATCTGGGTCGTGAGGCTTTCTATGTACTCGTCGATGTAACGGGTCCCGTCCAGGTCGTCCTTCATTTTCTCGAAGGCGTCGGCCAGCTCCTGGACCTCGGGCGCCGAGATGCGCGGCGGACGGGCCCGCTCGTTCACGAGCAGCGCCTTGGCATAATCGATGAGGTTCTCCAGCGGGCGGTTGATCCAGAAGCTCAACAGGGTGCCGAGCACGATAAAGGCCAGGGTCGCCACGAATCCCGCGAGCATGATCTTTCGGCGCACGCCGTCCCTGAACTGCCGGACGGTGCTGTCGGGCTTGATGACGGTCACCGCGCCCACGATGCGGTCCCCTCGGTTGATCGGGGCGGCCACGAACACGGAACTCGTTTCGGGATCCTCCTCCACCTTGCGGGCTGTCCGCGTTCCGTATCCCCCCTTCAACGTATAAAGCACGTCGCTCCACTGGGAGAAGTCCTGCCCGACGCTCTTGCCGCCGTCGGAATCGTACACCACGATCCCCTTCTCGTCGGTCACGTATACGCTCAGCGTGATGTCGGTTTTGAGGATGTTGTATATTTTCGCGGATATTTTTCTTTTAGTCGTGTTGTCCAGTATCTTCGAGAGGAACGCGAAGTTCATGGAGCCCTCCTGCATTTCCTCCTCGATGAGCGAGGCGAGCAGGTTGGCGGTGTCGTTGAGGGATTCCTCGACAGTTTCCTGGTAGCGTGGACGGACCTCGTTGAGGATGAAATCCATGAGGTAGTAGAAACCCGCGGTCGACAATACTATGAAACTGAGAAGGATGCGCGTTTTTATTTTCATTACAGGTCCTCTCGGGCGGTCGGTCACGGCCAGCACCGTGCCCGGTGGACAGTGTAGCGGAACAGGGCCTATTTATTTCAAGTAGAAATTACCCTAAAAAGAATCCGGCCTTTACAGGGCCGGATTCTTTCTGGAGGTGGTATGGTCAGTATCAATAGTGTAAAAATATCACTCAATGTACCTTGAGCACGTCACGTATGATTTCCCTGAAGGCGCTCTCGGGCAGGGCTCCGGCTGCGATGCTCGGCTTTTCTCCCATAGGTATGAAAAGGATGCTCGGGATGCTTTGTATACCGAAGGCCGCGGCAAGTTCCTGCTCCTTCTCGGTATTTACCTTGTAGATATTCAACTTTCCGGCATATTCGCTGGATAGCTGCTGCAGGACGGGAGCTACCATTTTACAGGGACCGCACCAATCCGCATAGAAATCGACAATTGCGGGAAGTTCTCCTTTGAACTCCCAATCTGTATTGTTTCTGTAATCGAATACTTTATCCACAAACATATCCGCTGTCAGGTTTTCCATCGATAATACCTCGGGTTTAAATTTTAAATATTTAAGACAAAAATAAAATACTAAAATACTATTATTTCGTCAACCATTTCTCTGAAAAAAAGGTGCCAGACACTTTTTTTTGCCGGATGATAGTGTAATAGAGGTGTCAGACACTTCTGGTGAGGGGATATATCCGAAATTACGCTTTAGACTATATTATAGAGGTGTCTGACACCTTTTTCGCAGACCACATCGGGCATATTCTCGAAGTTGTGATCCGTCCAGGGATTGGGGGAGGGGGTGGTGCAGGCCATACGCGGGGTTATCGACCGGCGCTGGTATGCTCCACGGTGTCAACCGAGTATGGGCGTGCATATTTCGATAATAGTCCCAAACGGATCCTGAACATATGCGACGGTCTGCCCCCATGGCTTCTTCCCGGGTTTTGCAATTTCCCTTGCTCCGGCGGAAAGGGCCTGCGTGAACGCCCCCTGGACATCCGTTGTGGTAAAGGCGATCTCAAAGGAATTTTTTGTCCCGCGATGAGAATCAATGCCCGTATTCATTTTAAGCATCTCATGCTTGGAGAAGGAGAGGATCGTCTGACCGCTTTCCATTTCGGCGTACATCCCGGATTCGTGTATGAAGCGCACCGGCAGGCCGAAGGCCTTCTGGTAGAACTCGGTGGCGGCAACCGCGTCGTCGACATAAAGTATCACATAACGAAGATCCATGGATTCACCCCCGGGTAGTGGCGTTCACGTATTGAGCGTAAGATACAGAAACAATCCGGTACCGTATTGTAAATTTCGGACATTCTAGTATATATCTTGCACCCCGCCGAGAAAATGTCTTATTTCCCTGATCAGGTGCGATTGATCGTAGAAACCGGAATCCAGCGCCTGATCGATATTCGTGTGCGGACACGATCGGAAGCATTTAAGCGCGTTTTGAAATCTCACAATTCTGAGAAACGGTTTAGTCGATATTCCCAGGTTTTCCGTGAAATAACGCCCGACCTGCTTTTCGGAGATGGCATGACAGGATGCCAGGCCGCTGACGGTTATCGCACCGCCGGCCACCAATGCGTGCTCCAGCAATGTTCCGAATTTCCGGTGTATCGAGTACGACGCGAAAAAGGATTCGAGATACGGCGGAATGATCCTGACCGCCGCATCTTCGTCATTCGCCTCCAGTATCCTCGAGGAAAGTTCCCCGAGTTCGCCAGGCAGATCCTCAAACTCCAGGGTCGTATTCAGCGTGCCAGAGGCGTTTCCGCGGAGGATATAGGGTACGGCGCGGGGAAGAAAGCGGATCCCCATATAATGAACGCTCCCCGAGATCGGGAAAAACTCGGTGGTGTCGGACATGCACGTGATGAACGCTTTCCTCTCGTGGAAATTGCAGATGATATCCATGCATCCGTCCGGGATGATGCGATGGGTTACTCCGGGCAGGGGGTACTTGGAGCGGACCGTCCAGTAGCACGATACGTATTGATCCAGCGGTAAAGACGGCCGGAACTCCTTGTAGACGATTCCCGGGCTGATCCTAGAAACGTCGATGAATTGAACCGGTTGATACCTGCGTATTGCCGACCCGCTCATTCGAAATCTTTTATCCTGAAATCGATGCCCTTCAGCACCTTTTTCCTTTCGTTTCCGGGCAGGTCTTTCAACAGGTATATGATGGATTTGCCGCCAACCAGATAATTGTTTTCGATATACTTCCAGTCGCTTATCTTCTCCGGGCTGTATTCGACCCTGTCACCCAGTTTCATTTTCTTGATATGCGCGGGATCGTTGGAAACGACCCCGTAGTACCTGCCGTTACCGGTTGACAAGTCTGACAGCCATATATGCTCGGTATCGGCGCGCGATCCCGGGTCGGTGGCGAAGGGATATTTGACGGAAAAATCCCTCTGATTGGCTTTTCTGTTCTCATAGATTCTATAGAATTCCCTGAATGTCTTTCTCGCTTCGGCTATGATGCGGTTCATCTCCGAATCGTTGCCCGGCACGTTCGAGATACGGTCGCTGTTGTCATTCTCCGTTGGGAACCTCTGGCAGTTATATGCCAGGCACGAAGTAATTATCAACAATGGAACCAGAAACTGTTTCATTTGCCTGTCCTCCTGTGTATCATTATCCGGGCACGGCCGGCACTTCTATCTTCGCATCACCGGTGCCTTCGATGAACGTGATGCTCAGGCTGAGATAGGCCCCGGCATCCGACCCGGTGTCTACGCCTTCGTATCCCGATATCGGCAGATGGGCGGAGAGGGCGCGGTAGAGCTCGTTGATTCTGGATGTGTCGATTTCAATTAAAAGGCCCAGCGCAAGGTCCGAGAAGCGGTTGATGCTGAGGATGTCCCCGAATCCGTTGATCAGCGGCAATGCCCGGTTGACGAAATCGTACTGGTTGAGGCCGCTGTATCCTTCCCAGTAGTATCGTTTCATGGCGCGGATGCCCCCGGCGAACCCATGCGGCGGAAAAGATAATAGCTTGCGGCACCGTAAAAAAACCATCGTGCCACGAATGTCAGGGGATACAGGACGAAACTCATCAGCAGGGCCCCGGTCACCATCGAGAATATCCCGAAATACACCGCATTCTTTCCATTGCATTTCCCGGCCTTGAACAGGCACAGGCCGAAATAGATCGTGACACCGCCGAGGATGATATTCGGGATGCCGAGCACGGGGTTGCCCGTCATCTCGTCCGGACTGAAGTGCCACAGCAGCACCACGTTGGCAGTAATCACGGCGAACAGGGTTATTGCCAGGACCAGCGATGAACGTGCAAGTTCATTTTGCCCCTGTTCCCGGGCAAGCCTGAAATATCCCAGGAATACGATAGGATTAAGAAGCATTAAAAGGATTGAATACAGTATCAGCAACGGCGGCATGTCCAGCGAAATCAGCCAGCGGCTCAGGCCCGGGCTGAAGAGGGTGAGCAGGAAGAGGACCACGGAGCACGCCTGGAAGAAAGACATCGGTATTCTGTTCATTGCCGACACGCTGCTCCCTGCAAGAAGCCGTAATGCATGGCCTCAGTCGTTTTCGAACGGCATCTCGTCCGTCCGGGCTTTCTTTTTTTGGTTTTTCATGTACATGTCGATACAGAAAACCATGACCGTGATGATCGGGGCTACGATCAGGTAAACAATGGAGATGGATTCCCGCCCGGGCCTCATGATGCCCCCGAAATAGACGATCATTCCCACTATGACGAACGAGATCGTCCGGGTGAATGGACGGATGAATGTGTTGAAAAGGTCCTGCGTCTCGTCCGCCCGGGCTTTCTTCTTTTGTTTTTTCATGTACAGGTCGATGCCGAATAGCATCGCCGCGACGGAAAGGGAGACGATTTTATAAATGTCGGATATTGATTCCATCCCGAGTTGTGCGATGCCTCCGAAATAGACGATCATTCCCGCCATGACGAACGAGATCGTCCTGGCGAAGGGACGGATGAATATATTGAACAGGTCCTGCAGGAGGGAAGCCGATAATTTTTCGGACTCACGCGACTGCGCGCGCACAACTTTTTCATAGAGCGCGTCCAGCTGGCTTTTATCGAAGTCGTCGGACAGCGCGTCCGCGACATACAGGTTTTTCAGCAGTTCGACGGCCCTGACCGCGTCCGCGCGCTTGATATAGTACTGGTAGGCCGGCTGGCCGGTGATCACCGCGAGGTCCTCGGAACAGAAATACTCGATCCCATTCGTGCTGAACGCGTCCTCGATGAGGGAACTGTCCGCGACCGACGCGGCCGAGTATATCCTGATAACGTCGTTGGTGTCCATTGCGTATCCCCCCGCCATTGTCGCGTGAACGGGTTCATTGGAACATACGGAAGATATTTCGTCCAGCATTTCTCGCGGAGGCGCGTCACGCGAGACGGTAATTCCGGACACCTGTATGGAGCCGGGGATATATCCCCCTAAACCTGCCGGAGGACCTCGTTGATCCCCCGGTGGATCTCGTACCAGAACGAGAGCGCGGCGTCGCTGGCGTCCTTCGCGAACGCGTCGATCCAGCGCAGGAGCTCCGGCTCCGAAGAGCCCTCAACGTCGCGCTTCCTCTCGAGGAAGGTGCGCACGAACGCGACGTTGCGGGCTGATTCCCACGGCACGGAGCGGTTCAGCGCGTTGATGCGGACCGCGGTGAGCGCCGCGTTCTCGAGGAACTTCTCTTTCATGCCGAAGAGGTTCTCCACGATGTCGGGGAGCATGTCCTCGGCCCACCCGCGGTGGAAACGGCACGTTCCCAGGTTGTCCATGACGAGCTCCTTTTTCAAGCGGTCGGCGCATGCGCGGCCGAGCTCGCGCGGCGGCATGAACTCCTTGCCGTAGTGCATGTAGTACTTGCCCATGATCGCCATGGGGGCGAGCACGCCGGGGGTCCAGTACTGGTTCGGCACCATCCAGCCGCGGCGGCCGGAGGCCGTATACACGAACCGGTCGAGCACCGCGCGGCGCTTGTCCCCCGTGAAACGACGCGCGAACTTGCGCGCGCCCTCGCCGAAATCGAGCGCGCCCCGCCCCGACGCGATCGCGTCGAGTATTTCGATGCCTGTTTCCGCGTTGTGCATGGAGTCGGCCTCGACCGAAAAGCCCTCGAGCGCGAATCGGGGCGCGCGGGTTATCCCGAGCTCCGAGGGCGCGAGCACGCCGTCGTTCAGGCATTCCATTATCCACGTGACCACGCCCCCCGCGGAGATGGCGTCGAAGCCGAGGAGGTCGGCGCGGTGGGCGATCTTCTCCGCGGCGCGCTGGTCGAACACGCCGGCGAGGGGGCCG
>CAYRGX010000011.1:101929-117692 GCA_964423905.1 uncultured Leptospirales bacterium
GGCTCGTAGTCCTTCTTGTACCCGTCGCGCATCTTCTTGCACACCGCGGCGCAGGGCTCGCCGCACGTCTTCTGGTGTTTCGGCTCGATGGTCTCCTCGTTGAACTGCTTCAGGTAGTGGCCGAGCACCAGGTCCTCGTGGGCCTTCACGCGCGCGGCCTCGTCCATGAACACGCTCCGGTAGTTGAAGAAGAGCATCTGCCCGCCGATCCCCGCGTAGTTCACGCCGAACGTCCCGCCGGTGTGGAATTTCTCGTCGTAGCGGTACTTGGTGGTGGCCTCCAGGTCTTTCGCCGCGAGCTTCTTCTGGTAGCGGCTCTCGAACCACCGGTCGGCCACGTTCCTCTGTCTGAAGTCCTCGTCGAGGTAAGTGCCGCCGTATACGATCGCGGCAATGCCGTGCCCGCGCAAGAGGCTTGAGCCGAAACCGCCGCGCCCGGCCCAGGTGTCCACGGGCGATAGCACGCCCTTCGCGATGGGCACCGAGGCAATCCCGCCGAAGTCCGTGGCGAGCGCGGCGGGCCCCACCGCGAGGATGCGCGGGTCCTCGGCGTAGTCCCCGGCGTAGCGCCCGTAGGCGTGGTCCATGAGCGAGTATATCCCCCCGCGGCCGCCTTCCCAGACGGGGGTCAGGTCCACGGCGGATATATCCACCTCGATCTCCTCGCCGTGCTTCCTGTTGAGCTTCATGATCGACGGGCGGGGCGCGCGGCCGGTGATGGCCACCATGTTCACTCCCAGGTTGTCGAACACCAGGCCGGCGCCGCCCATGGACGAGATGAAAAAGCCGTCCCAGCACGGCGAGTGCCCGGTGAAGACGAGCCGGTTCGTCCCGGGAAAGATGGACCCCGCCAGGAGACCGGTGCCGATGTTCAGGCTGCCGTGTTTCCACGTCAGGTGGAGGCCGAGGTCGACCGGCCCGAAGAATGTGCCGAGGGGATACCGGTTGATGCGGTAATACCCGCTTGCGGCGTCGATGAACAGGACTTTAAGGTGGGAATCCATTCAGCCTCCCGAGATGTACCGATAGTTATCGGTATGATGGGGGGATATACCCGCGGGTTGAGCCGGTCCGGCGTCCGGTTCGATGCGGATTCGCGGCCGGTCGGAGGGCTATCCCATCCGCATGGGGATCATGATTCCGGACTCCATCGTGGTGTCAACCGTAAACGCGACCGGCCGTCCGGATGCGCGCGTCTGCGGCCGGGCTATCCCTTTTCCTTGTTCTCGTCTTTCGGGGGGAATGCGACGGAAAATGCGATCGAGACCACGAGAACGCCGGCCACCACCGAAAGCGCGATCCACGTGGGGATCGGGAACACCGCCGACAGGAGCATCTTCACCCCGACGAAGGTCAGGATCACCGCGAGACCGTAGTTCAGCAGGTGGAATATCCTCATCATGCCCGACACCGCGAAGAACAGCGCGCGCAGGCCGAGTATCGCGAACACGTTGGAGGTGTACACGATAAAGGGGTCGTGGGATATGGCCAGGACCGCCGGGATCGAGTCCGTGGCGAACACGATGTCGGTGGTCTCGATGGCGAGCAGCACGATGAAAAGCGGCGTGGCGATTATTTTCTTGCCGTGCCGGACGAAGAACTTCGATCCATGGTATTCTTCGCTTACCGGGAGGAACCTGCGCGCGAGTTTCAGCACGGGATTTTTTTCGGGGTCGATCTCCTCTTTCTGCGGGAGCGCCATCTTGATGCCGATGTACACGAGGAACGCGCCGAACACGTATATGACCCAGTGGAACTTCTCGATGAGCGCCACGCCCATGAAGATGAATAGCGCGCGCATGATGAGGGCGCCGAGGATGCCCCAGAAGAGCGTGTTGTGCTGGTACTTCGTCTCGACGCCGAAGTAGGTGAAAATCATCAGGAACACGAACAGGTTGTCGACGCTGAGAGACTTCTCGATCAGGTAGCCGGTCAGGAACTCGAGCGCCTTCTGCTGGCCCCACTCGAAGTACACGATCACGTTGAAGCCGAGGGACAGCACTATCCAGAAAACGGTCCAGAGCACCGCTTCCCTGATTGTAATCTCGTGGGACTTGCGGTGGAACACCAGTATGTCGATGCCGAGCATAATGATGACGAAGACGTTAAAGAGAACCCAGAACAGTATTCCTTCCATTATTCACCCTGAAAAAATCGGCCGCGAGGCGCATAATACACGACGACGCCATCATGACGCCGTCTTTTAAAAATAGTCAGCAATTTTTCCAAAAACAAGCATAAAATATGTACGTTCTTTTTTTTGACGTTGGTTATGTTTTTGTGTACATTAATCTAATTTTCATGTCCACACGGGCCGTAACAGGAGGTGCCATATGAACACCAGGAATGCTGCAGAGGAAACAGATACCCGCGTTGTTCCGGTACAAGGCGAGGCGGGATTGAACGATACAAAGAAAGCCCGGGAGCTCCCGCGATGCAGGAGCGCCGCCCATCACGAGATGGTGCGTAACGGCGAGGATTTCGACGAGCCGTGCGACGACGGCAGGTCGGGGTGAGCGCGCCACGCGCGCTTACCCGGCGATCACCTCGTCGAGGGGCGTGAAGGAAGGTCGTGAGCCTGGGCGACGGCCCCGTGCGTAACCTTTCCCGGCGCGCAGTCGATTACCGACGCGATGGCGGCGTTCTTCCTGGCGGCCGATATTGATCTTGTTGGAGATGATCATCTCGCACTTCCTGGGAACGACGTCCTCGAGGTAGCGCATCCTCTCGAGAACGACCTCCGTGACCGAAACGCGCGCGCCCGTAAATGTCGGCGGCCGCAGGGACGATCACAGCCCCCTCGCGCTCGAATTCCACGTCCTTGAACCAGCTGCCAGCGCCCGCGCCCGTTTCGACGAGCACGGCGTGCCCCCTCGCGGTGAATTCGTGCACGCACGCGGGAGTGAGGCCCACGCGGTTTTCGTCCTGCTTAATTTCCCTCGGAACTCCTATGAGCATCGCTGTGTCCTCTCGCGGCGGGAACCGTCCGGCTGCTGCGAAAGACCGCCAGACTGGCTGGCGGTATCGGATATTCTTCAAGATAAAATAATTCGAGCCGGGTGTAAAAAACGTTTTACGCCACGCGCCTCCGGCTGTATATTTGTAAAAGATGACGGGGGAGCGCTCCCTCCACTTTTAACCAGGAAAGATCCCTCGATGAACAAGTTTTGCGCAATACTGAAACCCGGCGGCGACATGACCAACGAGGAGGTCAGAAGAAACTACCGGATCATGGTCAAGGAGCACGATCCGTCCAGGTTTCCCCCCCAGAAACGCCGCGCGAAAAACATCATGCTCATGGAAATCAACGAGGCGTATCTCCTCCTGATGTCCCTTCCCTCGGAGCTGACGACCGAGGTACGCGACGATCCCTTCAACGGAGAGATCGGGGAGCTTACGGTGCAGGATCACCAGAAACCCGATTATACCTACTATAAATACGCCATGCATCTCTTCCACAAGGGAATGGGCGTTTTTAACGGCGTGAAGACCGCCCAGCAAACGCAACAAAGCCCCCACGAGACCGACGGGATTAGCGTCATGCAGACGGCGATCGTCGCTCTGAATTTCTTCAAAGAGGCGTACAAGTATTTTTACAGGCTCGTCGTCGAATATCCCGGTTCCATGTGGTGTTACGACGCCAACGACAAGATGAACTACCTCGATGCGATGAACCAGCAGTACGTGCACCTCCTCAGCAACATGCATCGATGAGGTCCCGATGACCTCACGCCACGACGATCCAAACCCGGGCGTGCAGCCGGAGAACGAGTCGCGCGAAAAACTCCTCGAGTGCATCCGCACCAACAGAAAAAAGTTCGACATCTACAACGCTAAAAAGCTTTCCATGCTGTACGAGGCGATCGGCTCGCAGGAGATCATTGAACTCATAGAGGCGATCCCCCTCCTTCTCTCGAACAACGGTCCGGAGCTCCCGGGGCATTATCCCTCAGACAACATGCCGCTCGGCATCAGCGGCTACTCGCCTACGGAGGACGCGCTTTCATTCGTGAGGAGGCAATTCCCGTCGGCACATGTCGCTACCCGACCTGCCGGGAAGCCCTTCGGCCATATGTTCGCCATGATGGGCAGCGGCGGGACCATCGCCTACACCAGGGAGTCCGATTTCGATTTCTGGGTATGCTACCTCGGGAGCGAGTTCGACGAGGAGCAGGTGGCCGCGTACAAGGCGAAGTGCAGGTCGCTCGAGGAATGGATACTGGAGAACTTTAACGTGGAGACCCACTTCTATCTCAACGATATCGATAAGGTCAGGAAAAACATTTTCGACGAGGACGAGGAGGGATATTTCGGCGCGGCGAACGGGGAGCTGCTCAAGGAGGAGTTCCTCAGGAGCTCGATCATCCTCGCGGGCGCGGTGCCGCTCTGGTGGGTCATCCCGGCGGAGGGGTGCGACGCGTCGTACGGCCGGGCGTCGGAAATGCTCGCGCGTAACGAGATCGCCGGCAGGTATATCTGCCTCGGGAACATCGGGAACATACGCCAGGAGGACTTCCTCGTGGGGGCCCTCTTCCAGATATTGAAGTCCCTCGACAATCCCTTCAAGGCGATCGTCAAGATGGGCCTTCTCCAGCGCTACCTGCACGGGGGCAGCGGGACGCCGTTCATCTGCGGCATCATCAAGTCGAACATCCAGAACGACAGGTACGAGCCCGAGCACATCGACGCCTACCTGATCATGTTCAACCAGGTCCTGGACTACTATTCCTTCGAGCGCAAGGACCAGAACGGCGCGAATATCCTGCGCGTGGCGTTCTACCTGAAGGTCGATCCCCGCCTGTCCGAGATACCGGCAGGCGAGGGCGGCGTGAAGGCGGGCATCATGCGCTCCATCGTCAGCAGATGGAACTGGTCTGCGGAGACCATCGAGAGGATGGACGCTTTCCAGCAGTGGGGGATCGAGCCGGTCAACCGCATTCTCAACAGCGCGAAACGGTTCGTCCTCGGTAACTACCGCGAGCTCCTTTCGTACATCGAAAAAGGAGGGCTGCAACTGGCCCTCACCGAGGAGGACATCAAGGGAATCACAAGGAAGATCCAGTCGCATTTCGGGGTCTCGGAAGGGACCATCGACACGGCCGCCGGTTTCAAGAACTATCCCCCGGAACGGGCCCTGGTGATCGAGTACATACGCGGGAAGGACGGCGCCGATTACTGGATACTCTCGAGGCGCATCATCCAGGGGGGGCGGCTTGAAAAGACCATCTTCCACAAGCAGAGCACCTTCTTCGGGATGGTGGCGTTCATCTGCGTCAACGGTCTCTACCAGAAAGACTACACGCGCCTCGAGATGGCGACGGGGATTCATTCCGTGGATCCGATCTTCATGCGCGAGCTCATCCCCGCGCTCACGCTGCATTTCCGCCACGGGCGGTTCGGCATACGGGCGTCGTACTACCTCAGGGACCCTTTTCCCATGGTGAGCTTCCTGGTGATAAATCCCTATACTAAGTATTTGCAGAAGATCGACGATATCGTGTTCATGTACTTTAACAGCTGGGGCGAGACGCGATACGAATCCAGGAAGGGAGAGGGGGATATACCCCAGATCGTTTCCCGCATCCTCACCGGCCTTCTGCAGACCAGGATGAATTACGAAAATTCGGTCAGGATCATGTCCTCCGAGCCTTTCGCCTCCACCGCGGAATTCCGGCACCTGAAATCCTTCATGGCCGACGTGTTCGCCTTTTTCTACGTCGCGCACCCTGGCGTGAGGTACCGGTACGTCACCGTGCTTGGAAACCGACACACCGTGTTTTTCACCGAGTCGGGAGAGGGCGGTATGCGCATCGGATGCAACGTCTTCGAGAGCGAGGTCCAGATGCTCTACGGCATCTCCTTCAACAACGGCCTCGAGAACAGGCTGCGCGTCGACCCGAAGGTGAAGTCGCTCGGGTATCTCTCCAGCATACTCGAAAACCACCGGAGCGGTGCCGTCGATATTTATTTCCAGCAGGAAAGCAAGTACGCGTACTTCTTCGTGGCCGACGAGCGGGGCGCGCTCTCCTTTTTCCGGAAGAAGTCCCTGTCGTTCATGGATTACCTGGTGCGCCTCCGTTCGTTCGCGCTTTCGGCCATGCGGCAGGCCGTCGCGAACAATCCGGATTCGCCGCTCGCGGGCAGGGACGATGCGCTTATGTTCCACCGCCTGGTGCGCGAGGGTAACATCGTTTCGATCGCCGACCCGGACCCGCGTCTGGTCGAGGCCCTCGCCGCGGGAGCGGACGGGCTGGTCCCGTTTGTACTGGTGCTGGACCGCGAGGCCGGCGAGCTGCGGTACCGTTTTTCCCTGCCCGACGGCGACATGACCGACTATTTCAGGAGGAACGAGATCGCCGGCATAATCGACGACCTGCGCTCGGTCATGTCCGCGGTCAGCGGGTATTCGTACCACGTGAGCGCGATCAGCCTTGAAAACGCGGGGGCGCGCATGCTGAAGGAATGGACCTCGTTCGCCTTTGCCGAGAAGAACCGCTTCGAACTCATCGTCGAGAGGGCGATGGAAGGGAGGGCCTGATCCGCGTGGCGACGAGGTCCCGTGATCCGGAGTCCCTGGCCGTCGCACTCGCCAGGCTTTATACCCCCGGGCGCCCTCCCGCGAGAGAGGGACGCGCCGTACGCTTCTTCAGGGAAATAATATATGGATATTTCGACGGGCACGGGCGGGACTTCCCGTGGCGCAGGACCGACGATCCCTACCACATACTCGTTTCGGAGATCATGCTCCAGCAGACGCAGACCGCGCGCGTCGCGGAAAGGTTTCCCGCGTTCATCGGGGCGTTCCCGCGCGTCGACGACCTTGCGGACGCGGCCCTGGAACGCGTGGTCGCGGAGTGGCGCGGGCTCGGGTACAACAGGCGCGCCCTGAACCTTCACAGGGCCGCGCGGGCCATCGTGGACGTCCACGCAGGCGTCGTACCGCGCGACCCCGAGCTGCTGGGGCGCCTGCCGGGGATCGGCGCGGCAACGGCGCGTTCCATCGCCGCGTTCGCCTACGACGAGCCGACCGTGTTCATCGAGACGAACATCCGCGCGGTGTACCTTTTCTTCTTTTTTCCCGGCTCCGAGGGCGTGCCCGACGCCGAGATCCTCCCGTGTGCCGCGGCGGCACTGGACCGCGCGCGGCCGCGCCGCTGGTACTCGGCGCTGATGGATTACGGGGCAATGCTGAAAAAGAGTTACGCGAATCCCTCCCGCCGCGGCGCGGGGCACAGGCCCCAGCCGGCGTTCGAGGGATCCATGCGGCAGCTCAGGGGCCTGGTGCTCGGCGCGCTCGTGGAATCGGGGCCGCTCGAAGCGAGGGATCTCGCGGGCATGACCGGCCGCGGCATCCGTGAGGTGCGGGACGCGGCCGCGGGTCTCGTGCGGGACGGGCTGGTCGCGGAAGAGTCCGGACGCTACCGGATCTCACGCTAGGCGCGGCCCCTTCAGCTCCAGGCAGCGGTTGAACCAGCGGACGAGGGCCCTTCTCGGAAGCTCCGCGCTCTCGTTGTAGAACGCGGACGATCGCTGCATCTTCCATTCCGGCTTCGGCGCGCGCGCGTCGTAGTAGACCGACGGGAACACCATCGCGCCCTCGGAGGTGATCGCGTCGACCGTGCGAGCGACCTCTTCCTCGGTCTGCCCGGGAAGACCGAGTATGAAATAGGCCCTGACCCTCATCCCGAGCACTTTCGCGCGCGACGCGACCCGCCGGAACCTGTCGGTGTCGAAGGGCCTCCCGTGCGCCGCCTGCAGCCCGGGCGACCCCGTGACCAGCGATAGATTGATTTCGCCGAAACCCGCCTCGCGCATGAGCGCGAGCGTGTCCCCGTCGACCGACTCGATGGATATGCCGTTCATGGCCGTGAGCTCAAGTCCGGGATGTCCGTGCGCGCGGTACTCCGCGATGCGGGACAGGAGGGCGCGGCCGCGCGAAGGGTCCGCGAGCAGGTTGTCGTCTTCGAGATTGACGATGTCGACGCCGAGTGTGCCGACGCAGTGGTCGATTTCGCGGACCACCTCGCCCGGGTCGCGCGGCCGGTACGCGTTTCCCCACACGACGCGCGAGGTGCAGAAATCGCAGCGGTGGGGGCATCCGCGCGACGCGATCATGGCGGCCGCGCGCCGGCCGTACGCCCGGTAATCGCGCGCCAGCAGGCGGCCGCGCGCGGGGAAGGGAAGGTCGTCGACGGATTCCGGCACGCGCGGTCCCAGGAGGTGCGGCGGCGGTACGCCGGCGGAGATCCCGTCGAGGAGCGATACCGCGCTCAGCTCGCATTCGCCGGTCAGGACGAAGTCCGCGATGCCCTCGAAGGCGCCGGGATGCAGCGTGGCATGGTGCCCGCCGACCGCGACCGGCGCGCCGGGACGGCATTCGCGGATGATGCCGATGACGCGCTCGGTTTCCTCGTGGTAGGTGGTGAACATGGCGGCCACGAAGAAGACGTCCGCATCGGAGGCGCGCACGCGGCGCTCGATTTCCCCGTAGCTCATGCCGTATCTTCTGTATGATTTGAAGGGATATATCCCCTCCTCGATGTAAGGCCGCAGATAGTCGTATTCTTTCGGGAGCGGGACCGGCGCGCTTTTACTGCTGTGGGAGTTGATAATGGCCGCGACGTGGCCCGCGCGCTCCACCGCGGCCATCACGTAGAGCATGCCGAGTGGCTGGCGCCGGACCGACGTGTAGTAGAAGTCCTCCACCGGGGGATTGACAAAGCAGGCCTTCATGCATGGCCGGCGGCCGCCGGGATCAGACCTTGAAGCGGGCGTTGTACTTTTCGAACAGGGCGCGGTCGGCGGCCGGGTCCATGCCGTATTCCCTCGGTATGGAGTTATGCGAACCCCACCGCCCGCGCGGATGGGTGTTCAGGTGGTGCTGTATCCTCTTGTGCAGCTCGAAGGTGAAGTCAAGCCCGCAGAACCTGTATATCCCCTCGATCGACTTGAACGGATCGCGCACCAGGTCGTCGTACCGTATGTCGATGAAGGTCCCCTCCCTGGTTTCGAATTTCTTTCTCGCCTCAAGGTAGGCGGTCGCCATATCGTCCCACCATTCGACGATCTGCCTTCCGACCGCGGCCCGGTCCACCGAGTCGCTCCACATGCTCCTGAGCATCGCAACCTGGGACGCGTGGGACGCGAGCGCGACGACCGGATCGCGATGCACGGTGATGATGACGGCATCGGGATACACTTTCAGCAGGGAAGAAATTCCGTGCATGTGCGACGGGGACTTGAGGAGCCAGCGCTCGCCCCTGAACGCGGACGACTGGAGGTACTGCAGCATGGCCTTGTGTGCCTTGTAGATCTGGTCCGTGTTTTCCAGCTCGAGCCATGCCTGGTACGAGGGGATGTTCATGAACATGAAGAAATCGTGGCTGAGGAATTCCAGGGACATGAGGGCCGAACAGTCCGCCGTGTCGCCATGCTCGATGGGGCGGATGGCCCTGTACTCGGGAAGCGTCCTGTAAAGCTCCTTCACCTCCCTGGCGAAGCGGGCGATGCGGGGATCCGAATCGTAGGTGAGCGTCGTGATCGGCGGGTACGGGTACCTGCATTCCCATGCGTAGATCGGGCGGCTGAGCTCGTCCTGCGCCATGAGCCGGTGGAGCAGGCCGAGCCCGCTGCGGGGAAGGCCGGTCACGAAAATCGGCCGTGGTATCTTTTCCCTCGCGCATGAAGGGTTGGACGCGATATGGGTCCGCACCGCGTGCCTGTTCGCGTAGAGCTGGATGAGCTCGCGCTTTACCGCGATGCGTCCGCTCGTGGTGAGGTTCCCGTCCTTGTCAATGGCTTCCGTGAGCTTGACCAGCCCCTGCGGCGGGGCTTCGTCGCCCGTATTGGATGCCTTTTTCCTGAGGGCCGCCCGGATCAACTCGTCCGGTGCCAGCGACGGGACCAGCCGGCCGAACCGTGCTACGGCGCCGCCGAGGCCGTTGATGGATTTTTGAACTACTGATTTTTTGGGTCCTTGCTCCAGGTCGCTCATCGTGTCCCGCCATTTGTGCGGACGGGGTGCGATATGCCCTGCCGCACGTTTTTTTTATAGAATTCCGATACGCGTCTCTCGGCTCCCGCGGGATCCCCCTGCCATGCCTCTGCATGTTTTTGCATCCCGCCCGCCAGATTTCCTTCGGCTCGCGCGCCGCCGTGAATATCCTCTCGCCGTGCGAGGGAGGCACGTAGCGGTCGCCGGAGCAGTGGATGATCAATACCGGCCTGGGCGCTATCCGCCCGATATGGGCCTCGGGCCTCACTGCCGACATGTCGATCCCCCCCCTGAGCCGGAACAGAAGCGCGGTGACGTCAAGGAGGGGGAAGGCCGGCAGGTGGAGGTCCCTCCTGGCGATTTCAACGAGCAGGTCGCGGAGATCCGCGTACGACGCCTCGAAAACGCCCGCGGATATCCTCCCGTCCCCGGCCATCGCGGGTATGCCGGTCGCCGCGCCCATGGAGACCCCGAAAAGACCGATCGAGTCGATGCCCCTGCTGCCGGCGAGATAATCGACGGCAGCGGAAATATCGTCCTTTTCGCGCATCCCCATTCCGCTGACGGATTTATCGCTCTTCCCGTGGTTCCGCTGGTCGTACAGGAGCAGATTGAAACCGCTGCCATGAAGGGATTTCACCCACCTGAGCATCTCGTGGCGGTCCGCGGTTATCCCGTGGACCATGATGATCGCCTTATTCGAGTTTTTTTCGGGGAAGTACCAACCCCTCAGAGTCAGCCCGTCGCGGGTCTTGAAGGATATGTCTTCGAAGGGGATACCGAGTTGCGAAGCGCTTCCACAGTACACGAAATGCTTTTTATCGCATTTACCCGGTTCTGGATATAGGAGCTTGCTGGAGAAATGCCATGCCGCGCCGAAAAGACCGAGAACGATCAAGCCCGGTACACACAGGATTATGAGTCCTTTTTTCATGAATCCCCCCGCGCTCATGATGGGCCGGAAAGTATGATAATTTCAATTACTTTTTTGCACGGGAGGGATAATAATGAAGATCGTCGTTGTCGGACGCAGTGAATCGATTGCGGGACCAGGCGCCGGGATCTCCTCGCGGGTAATGCGCGGCAGTGACCGAAACCGGCGCCTTCTCCCGCCCCGCAGAAAAAATGGATGACGTCCGCGGGCCCGTATATCACACTATCATAAACGAAACAGGAGGATATCATGTCGGATATACGTTACGGCCTTGAAGGCAAAGTCGCGGTGGTCACCGGCGGGAGCAGGGGGATAGGGCTCGAGATCGTGCGTGCCTTCATCGCCCAGGGTGCGAAGGTCGCCATGTGCGGCAGGAAGAAGGATGCACTCGATTCCGCGGCCGCTTCGCTCGGCGCGGGGGACGCGCTTTTTACGATGCCGTGCCATGTCGCCAAAGAGGAGGACGTGAACGCGTTTTTCGACGCCGCGGCCGCGAAATTCGGCCGTATCGACATCCTCGTCAACAACGTGGGGATGAACCTGATCACGCCGTCCGTGTACGGGGCCGATAGCGCCGTATGGCAAAAGATAATCGAAAGCAATCTTACGGGCACTTTCCTCTGCTCGAGGAAGGCAGCGACCGTGATGAAGGAAAAGGGTGCCGGGAAAATAATAAGCATTTCCTCGATCGCGGGAACCAAGGCGTCGCCGGGTATGGGGATATACGGGATCGCGAAGGCGGGAATCGAGATGCTCACAAAGGTGCTCGCCTCGGAGCTCGCTTCCTTTAATATTCAGGTCAACGCCGTGGCGCCGTGCATGGTGAGGACCGAGTTCAGCAAGCCGTTCTGGTCGAACAAGGACATCGAGGCGGCGATCGTGAAGACCATCCCGCTCGGAAGGATCGCCGAGTCCGTGGACGTGGTGCATCCCGTGCTGTTCCTTGCCTCGGACGGTGCTGGTTTTATTACCGGACAGACGGTGATGGTGGACGGGGGAGCGAGCGTGCTCTAGGGGCGGGGCGCTACTTGTCCTTCTTCTCGTTCTCGTCGACGCGGGTTTTCAGCGAATAATAGGCCTTCTTCGCCTCTTCCCTGACGTAATGATTGAAATCGCTCATCGCCTTTTCCACGGCGTTGAGCGAGGTCAAGTCGGTGAGGCGTTCGAGTGCCTTGACCGCTTCAAGTCGGATGTCGTAATACGGGTCCTCGATCATGCGCACGAATGTAGGAATGAGCGACTTGTCGCGGAACTGAGCGAGCGTCTTGACGGCCTCGAGGCGAACGTTCTTGTACTCGTCGCTGCATGCTTTTTTCGCGAGGGGGAGGGCGTCGACGATGCGATGCTTCCCGATATGCTTCAGCACTTCCTGCTTCGACGCCACGCTCTCGTTCATCCTCTTTACAATAAGCATCATGGGCGCGTCGTTCAACGCCTTGATGGCCCTTTCGGTTTTTATATCCTCGAGCGATTCCCGCGCGGCGCGCCTGATCTCCTGTCGGTTGTCGGTAAGCGAGCCGATGAGCAGGTCCACCGCCTCGTCGTTACCGATTGAGCCGAGAGAACGAACCGCCTCGAGTCGGATAGTGTACACCGGATCGTTGATTTTCTCTTCGAGGTGGATGATGGCGGTCCTGTCATGGAGCTCGCCCATGGCCCGTATGGCTTCTATCTGGATTATCGGCTTCTTGTCGTTGAGGGCCAGCACGACGATATTGAGTATATCTGACTTGTCCTCGGTTTTCCACGCGCCGAGTGTTCTGAGGGCGTCGATTTTCTCGTGCTGCGTGCCTTCAAGAACGATCTTTCTCAGCCGGTCGAAACCGATATCGCCGTCCTGGGCGTACCTTAGCGCGACGGCAAACGCGACTCGGGGATCTTTGTCGTCGAGAAGGTCCTTCATTTTATGGGATATTTCCGGATCGTCTTTCTGCTTGTAGAGGGCGAAAAAGGCTTTCAGGCGAATTTCTGCCTTTCGGTAGGAGAGGGCCTTGACCAGTGCCGGGATGTTATTATCTTTCTCTAATTCCTCGATAACTGGCTTGAAAAGTCCCATAATGTCAGCGCTCTTTACAATAAGGTTTACGACACGATAGAAAAATAATGGATACCTGTCAATCCAAATAGAAGCCTTTTCCAAGCTATTTTTTTACAGAGATCCATTTTTGATCATACACTCTGATTGGTAGCAAACCGCTATGATTAATAAAATTATTGACATTATGGATATAATATATATTTGTAGTCCTTTTACGGGGACCAATTTTCTTGTGAATGGCAACCCCGTGTGCCGTTAGCTACAAATATACCTTAACCAGCAATGAGCATCAGATATAAAATATTACTGGCCCTGACCTTCTGCCTTCTGTCGTGCCTGGGCTCGTATTTTATCATCATCAAGATATTCGACAACCTTGAAGCGCAGCTGTACGAAAAGTGTAGAATCGAAGCCCTAACCGGCGCGAGGATCATGAGCGAGGTTATGCATTTCATGATCAGGCATAAGGTGTTGAGCGAGGACGAGCTGTTCGACGTCAATTATACGCCGATACCGGACTCCAATCCGAGAAAATATCATACCAAATACGACAAGGTATTCGATTCATGGATTCAGAACATCCAGGACGAATTCCTGCTCGATACCGATGTGGACTACGCGATACTGATTGACCGGAACGGGTACGTTCCCACGCATAACACCAAGTATTCCCAGCCCGAAACCAAGGTCTATACCACTGACCTGACAAGAAGTAGATCAAAACGATTGTTCGCAAATTACCCGGGGATCGAAAAGACAATACGATACCGTGGCAAGGGGACCATCCAGGTGCTATACCAGCGCGATACCGGGGAAAGCATGTGGAATATCGGGTCATCGGTCATTGTGAACGGCAAGCACTGGGGCTCCTTCATGGTCGGCGTCTCGCTTGAAAGGGTGGAAAAGATCAAGAGCCAAATGCTCATGTTGGTGGGCATAACCATGTCGGTAATTTTTGCCACGACGCTGCTTGCGATTCTGGCTATCCTGCCAAGGAAATATTTCCCGCAGGATCTGGATGTTTCGCGGTTCAAGTGATATTGTTACCGTGAGGCAATGAAAAAGCCGATTGTTTCAATCGGCTTTTTCATTTATGAATAAAGTGCCGCACTGTTCTTTGGATCCGAAAAGTACACATATGGCGGCGTTCCATAAACGGTTTCAAAGTCCTTTTTATTCGGGCATACGTTGCAACTTACCATCATTATGCCTTCAAGGGCCATTTTTGCTTCATATGCCTTGTCCTTTGTTGTTTTAAGGATGCACTCCTGACATTTTTGCGAGTTTTTCTTCACGTTTTCTGTAACCAGGGCCATCAGGTACCTCCGGAGCGATTTTTCAATTTACGAGGTTGGATTTATCAATAAATTGAAAATCCCCTCATAATAAATATGATCCTATATAGCTGTTTTGTCAAATACATTATTTCAAAAAAAATTGCAGGTTATAAAATATGGTACGCGGCCTTTTAAGAAATACCATAATAACTGTATAATGCATAAGGACATTGCGGCAAAGATTCACCTATATTGGTGAATGCTTTTCTTGAAAAAATATGATAATTGATTATTTCAGTCGAAAAAAATGATTTTCATATTTTTCAGGGCCCTTTATTATGGTAACAAGAGATTGGAACCAGTTCCATTCCCCATTCAGGGGCTGTAGCTCAGCTGGGAGAGCGCTAGAATCGCACTCTAGAGGCCGAGGGTTCGATCCCCTTCAGCTCCACATGTAACATGGAGAGTGATATTGTATCACTCTCCATGGATGGCAGGTGTCTGGCACCGATTTTAAGTATTAACCAGACTGCTTACCGGTTATTGATCTAATATCAATTCTTATCAATAGCGTTCCATGTATTGCTTTATCCATAATACCGGACGATACCCCGGTATATTTATCAGCAAAAAGCATCAATACACGTTTTTTTTCATCAAAATTATCCACAATTGTAGCTTCTCCAGTGCAAATCACGCTCTGGTATTTCATACCCCAGTTACAGGGTGTATCACCTCTGACAACAGATATATTGTTATCAACCTGAAAGCAAACATGTACATTCTTCTTGATGATATCAATTTTTTTCCCCTCCGGAGCACTATGAATGTATATGGTGCCAGACACTTCTTCATTTCCCGGTTCATAGACAAAACTTATCGGGATTACATATGGTCTGCCATGTAATGATAATCCGAGTCTTCCATGAATGGATTTAATCAATATATTCATTAATATATTCTTATCTACTATTTCTTTATCCTTACGTCTCATTCTTAACCCTGCGATTTAGAAATTGGACCTGTACATTATTAACCGTAGTAATCTGATGGTGTCAGACAATTACTGTGATGATTTTCGATTATCATTTATTATAATATTTTCAGGCTTAGTGGTATTCATGTAGTATTATACAACTTGTTGTTTTATATAGATTACATATTATTCAGTTGTCTGACACATATATAGAGAAACCGTTCAATTCAATCAGGTGCTACATTTTATATAACGCTCAAATTCTAACGCCGCAAACCGTTGTTGAATTAATGCTAAGAAAATCTTTGGATGCACAATAATGATATCTATAAGTGAAATGCAATATATTAATGGAATAATATATAACAATACAAAAAAATTGTCAGATGTTTTGTGGGCACAACAATGTATCGAAGCTTGCTGTAATGAAAATGTTATTGACGTATCCTACAATAAGAAAGTGTTACCTATAGAAAGACAGCAATGCGTTTGCGATAGGCGACCTCGTAATCGAGGAATCGTGCGGCTCGTTCTTTGAAGGTAT